>DBYB01000003.1:0-24661 GCA_002309995.1 Bacteroidales bacterium UBA1197 | reverse complement strand
GAGCAGAACCGTTACGGTGAGACCGGAAAAGCCCTGGCCGACAAGGACACCCGCGTGAACGTCGCAGCCGCCGACGCCGACGCCGTAAAGGGTGAGAACTCCGCAAAGATTGAGATTGCCAACTCCGACGCATTGCGCCGTGAGAAACAGGCAGAGGCGGAGCGCCTTGCAGTGGCTGCCGAGAAGGTGCAGGCCGCAAAGGCACTCGAGGAGGCCTACAAGAGCGAGCGCGACGCCGAACTTGCCCGCGCCGAGCGTGAAAAGGCAACCCAGCAGGCCAACATCGTGGTTGCTGCACAGATAGATAAGGAGAAAGCTATCATCGAGGCTGAGGCCGAGGCCGAACAGATGCGCCGCAAGGCAAAGGGTGAGGCCGATGCAATCTATGCCAAGATGGACGCCCAGGCCCGCGGTACCTTCGAGGTGCTGAGCAAGCAGGCCGCAGGTTTCGGCCAGCTGGTGCAAGCCGCAGGCGGCGATGCCGCACAGGCAATCACTATGCTGATCACCGACAAGCTGCCCGAACTGGTAAAGACCCAGGTCGAGGCCGTGAAGGGTATCAACATCGACAAGGTAACCGTCTGGGACGGAGGCAATTCCGAGAACGGCAAGACCGCAACCGCCAACTTCGTCTCCGGGCTTATGCAGTCGGTACCTCCGCTCCAGGACCTGTTCAAGATGGCAGGAATGGAACTCCCAAGCTACCTGAAGGGCGAAGCAAAAGCCGAAGAACAGAAGAGCGCTGAGTAGTTATGATAGTGGTTAATCTAGACGTGATGCTCGCCCGGAGGAAGATGTCTTCCGGGGAGCTTTCCGAGAAAGTGGGCATCTCGCCGGCCAATATCTCAATACTCAAAACCGGCAAGGCGAAAGCCATCCGTTTCTCGACGCTCGACTCCCTCTGTGCGGCCCTCGACTGCGCCCCCGGCGACATTCTGGAATATCGACCAGATTAGCTCGAGGCTGATTGAGGGGATAGTAGGTCGTTTACGATCCGGTTCCGGCTACGGAAATTGAGGGGATAGCTGCGATAGCAGCGCAAGGGGAACCTTCCCCTTGTCCCTTGGGGGTGCAGGGGGATAGTAGGTCGTTTACGATCCGGTTCCGGCTACGGAACCGGATCATATCCGCTGCCGCCGAAAGGATGGCAGCGGATTATTCGTTTGAACGAGAGCCAGAACCCCTTGATAGGCCCATACTTGCGGAATGCCTCAAGGGCATACTGCGAACAAGTGGGAACGAAACGGCAGCTGGGGGGCGTGAGTGGAGAGATGCAGTGCCTGTAGAACTGTATCAGCAGGATAAAAGGCGCATTGAACACCTTCTTGAGCAGTTCCCCTGCTTTCATTTTCCGAATTTTGCCAGCATTTCCGAAACTTCCCCGCGGATTACGGAGAAGTCGGCAATTTCTGCTGAGTTATATACGAAAAGGAAATCGTGCCCTGGCGTCGCAACAAGTTCTTTCTGAAGGCGATACGCCTCCCTCATACGCCGCTTGAGCAGATTGCGCTTCACTGCCCTCTTGAACAGGCGCTTGGGCACGGAAACCATCACCCGGTTGAGTCCGGAGCCGGTTTCGGCAAGGCAGCAGCAACGCAGGTGGGGCGTACGGTCCCACCTTCCCCTGCCCGTAAGAGCGGCGATTGCCGTCCTGCCGGACAGTCTTTCTTCCTTCGGAAGCGTTGCGTTCAATTTATTTTGAGTTCAGTAAAATGTCTATTGCCTTTGCGGCCGACTGTATCTCCGGAGTAGGTCCTTCCACCACGGGAGTCAGGCCCTCGCTCTTCAGGGCGTTGGCTATACCCCTTCCGTAGGTGATGATGGACACCTTGCTGAGGTCGAAATCGGGGAAAGATGCGCGCAACGACTTGAGGTCGAAGGGGTTATATAGCACGATCGCCCCATAATCGCCCAAATTCAGACCGCTGAGATCCTGCGGCACGGACTTTACCATCACTGAGACGGTGCAGTCCAGCCCGGCCTTCTCGAACAGGGCGGCCACGGGAGGATTGCCGGATTCTGCGGAAGTGGTGATGAGGAACTTCTCACCCTTATGCTTGGTTCCAACGAGGGAAACCACCGACTGGGGAGTTCCGTCGCCAAAGAATATCTTGCGCTTGCGGTACACCACGTGCTTCTGGAGGTAAAGTGCGACCAGTTCGGTGGTGCAGAAATATTTCATCGTCTCGGGCACTTTGAAGCGCATCTCCTCGCACAGTTTGAAGTATGCATCTATGGCGTGGCGGGAAGAAAAAACAACAGCGCTGAAATCCGGAAGATTTATGCGCTGGCTCCTGAATTCCTTAGCGGAAACCGGTTCTATCAGGAAGAAAGGACTGAACTCCAGTGAAACCCCGTATTTATCCTCCAACGACTTGTAAGTGTTCAAGTTAGAAGGAGTTTTTTGCGATATCAGTATCTTCATATCAAACACACGAAAACCAAAATGCCAAGCGGCAGGATTTCGAGGGCGCAAAGATACAAAAATGTTGCAAAACTATTGCATCGGAAAGCAAAAATTTGACTCGAACGGATAAGATAAAGTGCTGCAAACAAAGCAGCAAGGACAAGCAAAACAACCCGAATCGCTGCAGAAGGCACGCGGAAGGCCGATAATGCCAATGAACTCACCAACATACTCAGACTCAGGAGAATCTGATAATTATACATAGAATTTCGCAGGCACGAGGCATATTCGTTGTTCCGGCTTCGGAATTTGGATATCATATATAGCAAGCGGCGCAATAGCACGTACCCTCCCACCAGCAGGGCGGTAAACGCAAGCTGCCATTCGGGCCTCAGACCCTGACGCACGGAAGAAGAGACCAGGCCCCACCTGTCTGCCACCAGGCACAGCACCAGCGCAGTTACAAGGGCCACATTGTTTCTGGTTCGGGCAAGGCTTACGCTGTGCTCGAGTTCCAGGTTGGCTTTCCAGCGGGAAATGCATTTGAGCAGATGCGGAAACACAGTAAAAAGGTCTGCAAGGCTGATGAGGAAGATAATCACCACGAAGATTACGGCGACCTTGTTCACTATGCAGTCGCCCCACGCGACGCTTGCAGCTTCCTGCGGCAGCGGCACCGTGGACATCTCCAGGCTTCCTCCCTTGAACAGATCCGGCATCAGTTACCCCTCTTTGCTTTATAACCCATATACTGCAGCAAGGCCGTTACCTTATCGCGCAAGTCGCCCTGGATGGTAATCTCGCCATCCTTGGCCGTACCGCCGACGCCACACTTGGTCTTGAGCGTCTTGGCAAGGGCAGCCAGGTCGTCGGAACTACCTACGAAGCCCTCAACAAGCGTGACCTGCTTCCCGGCCCTCTGCCGACGGTCTATACGCACGATAAGGCGCTGTTTGTCAGGAGGCAGCGTCTGAGCTTCCTCTACCTCTTGCTGCTGATATTTGAAATCGGGATTTGTGGAATAAACCACCCCGAGACGTGACTTCCAGTCGTTGTCTGCCATATGGAAAACTTTTTTGCAAAGATATTGTTATCTTTGCGAAAATGTCGAAAACAATGAAGAAAATCGTACTTGCCGCACTTGCGGTACTCGTAATGGCCTCCTGCGGCCCCAAGAATTTCACTTTCGTACACATATCCGATCCTCAGGTGGGGTTTATGGACAAGACCAACGACTACAGCTATTCCGACAATCTCTTCAAGAAGGCCGTAGCGTCCATAAACAAAATCAAGCCCGCGTTGGTGATTATCACCGGCGACCTGGTCAACGACCCCACGGACGACCTCCAGGCCGTGGTTTACAAGCGCAACGTTGCCGCCATCAACCCCAAGGTGAAGGTGTACGCACTCCCCGGCAACCACGACATTCGCCCCTGGACCCCGTCCAACCACGCTGACTTCATTAAGTTCAACGGCTACGACCGTTTCTCCTTCGTTTATGAAGACTGCACGTTCATAGGATTCGACAGTTGCTGCATCAAGGACGGCATAGAGGAACAGGAAGCCGACCAGCTCATATGGCTCGTAGACCAGCTCAAGGCAGCCCAGGGCTCCAGGCAGATATTCCTCTTCACGCACTGCCCCATCTTCCGCGAGAGCATCGACGAGCGTGAAGACTACTTCAACTTCTCCAAGCCCAAGCGCCAGGAGTATCTGGAGCTTTTCAAGAAGTATAAGGTGAACGCGGTATTCGCCGGCCACACCCACAAGGCCTATAGCAGCGAGTGGAATGGCATCAAACTCGTTGCGGCCGGCCCCGTGGGCACTCCTCTCGACGGCGGCGTCTCCGGCATCGACATCGTGAAAGTAAAAGGCAAGGGCTTCAAGAGCACTTTCACGGAACTCAAGTAGTAAACTACATCTCCGGCACCTCAGGATCTACCGACGCGCCCAAAGGGGCTGTGCGGCAGTTGTCTATGTACCAGTCGCCGTAGTTTGCGGTACGAATGATTTTCTGTGTGCCGTACTTGGTCTGCACGTAGGCGAGAACCTTCATCTTCTCCAACTTGTAGCCGCTGGGCACGTTAGCGATGTAGTCGGTCTCGTACGTCTTCATCGGGAACGTCGTCTTGAACTCGTCGCCCTGGATGGACGCGCTCATCGTCACGCGCGCAGTATTGTTATGGATATAGTTGGGCTGGGTGCCGTTGGTATAATCGGCCTGCGATGCCACGATGCCGTCTTCCAGCAGCAGTACGGTTATTTTGTACTCGGAAGCCACCTTGGCGAATACCTTCAGATGCACGTTTACCTGACGTCCGCTTACGGTAGAAGAAATGCCGATGGAGGTGCGCACGGGGTAGTTCTGCTCGGTTTCGTTTACGGCGTTCACCACCATCTGCGCAGCGGTTGAAGACGCATAGTTCTGGACTTCCTTGCGTCCGTCGATGATTCCGGTGGGATATCCGCCCACGTTGTACTGGGTCATCAGGGTCGGGGTGTCGGAGAACGGAAGGGTGCTGTTCGTAGCGTGGAAATTCACTATTTCGAACTTGTCGCCAAGCCTATTGCGGGCCAGGGCGAAGGATTCATTCATAATGGGGCAATAGCCGCACCAGGTGGCCGTGAAGCGCATTCCGAGCGAGTGGTGCACCATCTGCGCAGCATCCTGGGAAACCGTGAAAGGGAAGCAGTTGCTGTCGTCGCAGACGGTTATGACGCCGCTGCGGGCCGCCCCCTTATTCTCCTGGGCCGTAAAGGTGTGGACATATACGCCGGGCGAGGTTTCCGTTACGCCTTTGGGCGACACCCACGCACATCCGGACGCATCTACGTGATATTCACCGTGAAAAGTAACAGTAATGGTGAATTCGCCTCCTTCCGACGGAACGGCCGCCTTAGCCGGCTCCATTGAAATGGGCTGTTTGTCGTAAGCTTTCCCGGCATCCACGCCCGTCAGGGACTTGAATGTTCCACGGGAAACAGACGTGGCGCCGGAAGTGTACTCAAGTACTCCGCCGTCTTTCTTTTCAAGGAGCAGAGTGTATCCCTGCGGCAACTCTGCAGGCAGGGTAACGAAATAGTATGCAGCACCTGGCTCGAATTCTCCGCCCTCAGGAAGCATAACTATAGTATCGCTTGTTCCTGAAATATCTTCGATAGACACCGTCTCACCGTCGTGCAGCACGGAAAACCTGTCGCAGCCGATGCGCCTGCCTCCGCGTGAGGTAAGGATGGCCCTCCACACTCCGCTCTCGCCAACGGAAAACTTCACTCCGCCAAGAGGATGCGAGAACACGAGATTATTGGTGGCCGAACGGGCAACGGAAACGAACAGCTGATCGTCGTAAGTGCCTGCAATCCCCGTCTGATTATTGGAAAACGGAACGCCCTTGAGCTCGGTTCCAACATATTGGATAGCAGAATTGTACGGACTGAATGCCCAGTAGTCGCCCTCCGAGCGCTCCATCTCGCCCTCGAAATCGGCGCTGGCCTGCGGCCCGGTGTTGGTGGACGTAAAGACATATCCTCCCTTAGGGGAATAATTACCCTGGAATACGCCAATCTTCTGGGCAGGCGACCACAGAACCTTGCCGTCGTCCTTGCATACGGTACGGGTGTCGAGCACCACGTCGTCGAAGGTTGCGTGGAAAACCCCGTCTTCCTCCGGATTCACAGGATTCACAGGGTCGCAGGAAACAAGCGTGAGGGCCATCGCCCCCATCAGGCATAACAAACTATTCTTCATATTGATAATCTACTATTTCTCCAACTGAACAGGAAATCACATTATCCACAAAGTCCCCGCGGCATACGAAAGCCAGCAGCCTCATACCAGGCGCCGCATCGAACGAGCAGGACCATTCCAACTTGCCCGGTGCTGCGAGCGTATATGCTTCAGAATCGCACCACCCGCGAAGCACATTATTATGTATGTGCTCCTGCGAGCCGCCGGTCTGCGGCGCCACGATTCCGTCTTCCAGCAGCACGCAATGAAGGGTATAATAGCCTTCACGCACCGCCTGGGCTTCAACTTGAGCATTCACCTTTCCGTCTGCCAGAACTGTATTCAGCCTTATTCCAGCCGAACGCGAACGCCCCTCCAACAGCCTGCGGCAGTGGGACATCAGGAGTTCAGATGACGCCGTAGAGACCAGCGACGCGGCATCCAGGTCGATTACGGCCGAAGGATAGGCCGCAACCCCGAAGCGGGCCGCAAGTTCCTGTCCCTGAGGCGCCAGTTCCATTGCATCAAGATTGTGAACGCTTATGCAGAGCAGCCTGCCGGGCCATTTCTCCTGCGCCTCCTCAATTGCGCTCTCCATCTTGGGGCAGTTGACGCACCAGGTTCCAGTAAAATCGAGCACCAGGCAGCGACGGAAGTAGCCTTCGCCGGCTGGGAATTCCTCAACCTCGGTTTTGCCAGGCTCAGGATCCACCTCAGGTTCGGGATCGTCTTTCTGACCCACGCAGGAAAGCGCGAGCAGCAGAACCGATATGCCCAATATCCACTTCTTCATAACTCAGAATGACCATTGTACGCGCAGCCCCGCCCCGCTCCAGGCCGGCTGCCACCTGCACACGCCGCCGGAGCACACCATCCCCTCGCGGTTGCGGCCGGCCAAAAGGCTGACGCTGAACGAAGATACGGTATAGCGTGCGCTGACATTGAAATAATGAACCCCGGTGCTTCCGTGGTTATACATATCGCTCACGGAAACGCTCCAATGCGGGGCGAACGAGACCTCCACCAGAGCCGCCATCCAATCCTTTGTAAGCTCCTGGGAATAAAGATACTGCAGCTCGGCCCGTACAGCCATCTGCGGGGTAATCCGGTACGATGCGTCCACCACGAACACGTTCTGGGCGTCGGTACGCTTGCGGTTGCCGTGGGTAGGGGAGTTCTCCTGGATGGAGACGAAAAAAACCGTACGGAAATCCCTGGTCCAGCGGCGCTCGAGGTCGATATTGATGTCGCGGTAGGCGAGCCACGGCACGTCCCGGTCGGGCAGGGCGAAAGGCAGTGCATCTATCCAGCATCCGCCCACGTGCAACTTCATTCCGTAGCGGCCACCGAGCGCGCTCCCGCGGCGGAAAGTGTAGTACAGGTCGCCCTGGAAACCGATTTCGCCGTCGGCGTAAGTCACATATGGATTGAGCCCCGCCAGCATATAGGTCTGCTGCATACAGAGGGCCGGCAGGTAGTTGATCGTATTGGCAACCGACGGAGAGGAGGTGGTGTTGAAGATGCGGTTGGTCATATTCTCCAGCCGCCGCAGGGTTAGCGACCCTGAGAAGCCTCCGGCCGCGTACGAAAGTTCCAGCAACTGTGCGTTGCCTCCCTTTAATTTGTATTCCTCACGCGCCCCCGAAAGTTGCTCGGCATAGAAATCGGGGCTCTTGCCCACGTATTCGGCCTTAACGGAGAAACCGCCGGCAACATAACCTGCGCGGGCCGACCAGCCGACCACTTGCTGCGGCACTGCGAATCCTCCAGCGCTCGCAAGAAGCGAGATTCCGCTTTCAGCAGTGATGCAGATGCGGTCCACGACGCCAGCGCCAACGGTGAAGCCTCCCAGGCCAGCCGAAACGTCTGTGCCGGCAATTGCTGTTTTAAGCGTAGGCCAGACTCCATACTTCGGCATACCTCCCAGAATCTTGGCTGTCAGCCGTTTATCGCGCGTACGCAGGACGAGCCGGCCGCCGGTGATGGAGTTGTTGATACCCATATCGCGATCTTCCCAGCTCCGCAGCAGCAAGCCGCTTCCGAGCTGCTCGTGGAAACTGCCGACGGTAAGGTCCATCGCCCCGTGACGCCAGCCGAAATAGAGGGAACTGAGACCGGCACCCTTGAGTTCGGAGGGATAACCGGCCAGCGCCTGCGGATACCATTCCGCCTGCAGGCCGGCCGACAGCGAGTCGCGCTGCCAGTCGAGTTTGAGCCAGTTGTTGGAGCCCCACTCGTGCAGGCGTCCGCCCGTGGCGGGGTCATCAACATAATAGACGGTATTGCTCTCAATGGCGCCGCTGAGCTTCCCCCAGGCGCCATCGGCAACGGGAGTCAGAAAAAGGGCGGATATCAGGAGCGACAATATCATTTAGAGACACATTTAAGGACCTGCTTTATAAGTTCCGCCTCGTCGCCGGGAACGTAACCTATGTGCGTGTAGGCCAGCTTCCCCTTGGCGTCGTAAACGAACACCTGAGGTACGGAACTCACGTTCAAGGCGCGCCTGAGGTCGCCGTTTACATCAAAAAGCGGCGTTATGCCCTCCCAGCCGCTGCCAGACGCCATAGCGATGGCCCTTTGGAGCGAACGGCTGTCGTCCATAGAGACGGCGTAGATGCGGAGCGGGAAGTTTCCGTTCCAGTCGAGCACCTCGTCGGTAAGGGCCTCCAGCTCCTTCATACAAGGCTTGCAGGTGGTCATCCACAGGGTGAGCACGAAAGGCGTCTTGCCGTCCTGGAGCGAACGCAGCGCTACAGTCTTGCCGGCGGCATCGGTGAGGGATACGGCCGGAATATCCTGCCCCATTGCGACTTGGAGCGACAGCAGCACAAGCGCTGCAACTAGAATCAATCTTTTCATTTCGGTTTGCGGATCATTGCGGCTATTGCGCCGAGTACCAATAGGATAAGCAATATTGAGCAGGCTCGCGAGACGGCCTCGCCACGGGAGTAGGAGAGCGGCTCGAAGCTCATCGTGAGTTTGTGGTTGCCGGCGGGCAGGTCGATGCAGCGCAGCACTCCGGCCGCCACGGGGCCAAGTTCATCTGAGCCCCCGGCGTAGAGTTCTACAGGCACCTCGGTGCCATCTTCCAGGCGCGCCACCCATCCGGCAGGATAATAAATCTCGCTGAATACGGCCTTGCCGCCCTGCGCGCTGGCATAACTGTACTCCAGACGGTCGGGGGTATACGCGGTCAGGTTAATCTCGTCGGCGGAATTCTCGAACCAGGCGTTGCCGCGGGCGAACTTGTATTCCAGCGGCGGATTCTCATCGCCAAGAATGATATAGCGGCAGTTGAGCGAGGCCAGGCTCTCCAGGTACGGAGCGGCCTCTTCGGCCTCGGACACGGTTACCGCGCCGCTGATTGCCTTGGTGAGCTTGGAGATGTCGGGCGCGATGCGGGAATCTATGTACTGCTGGTAGATCTGCAGCTTTGCGGGGGAATAACCGCCGATGTTCTTGTGCCAGTACGACGGGTGCGAGTCGTTGAAGACGTTCACCGTGAGGTCGAGCACTCGGTACGACGGGTCGTCGTCTTCCAGTATCATCCTGTCCACCGGACGCAGGTCGAACTGGCTCTTGAAAGACTTCGGGCTCACGAAATCGTCCGGCCCCAGGTAGCGCTTGCCCACGAAGAACAGGTCTGCCAGAACCAGCAGGCACACGAGGCCCGCCGCCAGCATCTTCCTGCGACCCTGGCCCCAGACCAGCAGCGCCACGGCGCCGGCAACCAGCAGGAGCGAGCGCAGGGTGTCGGCCCACAGCAGACTGTAGCGGTCGGCAGCGAGGGCATCGGTGAGGATGTCCGGCTGGCCGGCGTCAGACGCGCCCGTGAAAGTGCCGAACATACTCTGCAGAAGGGCCAGCAGGAGAAGCAGGCCCATAGATATGCCGCCTGAAATAAACACCTTGCGGCGCAGTTCCTTCTTGTCGCAGTCGCTCCGCACTATGCGGTCCAGCATCAGGAATCCCAGCACCGGCAGGGTGAACTGCAGTACCACGAGGGCCATCGAAACCGTCCGGAACTTATTGTAAAGGGGCACGTAATCGTAGAACAACTTGGTGAACCACAGGAAGTTGCTGCCGAGAGCCAGGAAGACGGCCAGCAGCGACGCGACTACTGCCCACCAGCGTTCCTTCCCTTTGTACCAGCAGAGGCCGAGAATGAAAAGGAAGATGGTGACAGCACCCATATACATTGGGCCGGCGGTGAAGGGCTGAGGACCCCAGTAGGTAGGCAGATGCTTGCTTACCTGCCTGAGATTGGTCTGGCCGGCGCGCTTAAGCAGCTGCACCGTTTCGGAATCCATACTCAGCGGGCCAGCGGAAGCGCCTCCGTTGAAATTGGGGATGGCCATATTGGGGAGTTCCTCCCAGCCGTAAGACCAGGCGGTGGCGTAATCGATATCCAGGCCTTTCCTGGCTTCGGCGCCGTCTGACTTCGCTTGGGCTGTAGTACCGCCACGCATCGAGTACTGAGTGTATTCCCAAGTGGGCATCAGCTTGATGGCATTGGTGCCGATTCCGGCGAATCCCGTAACCAGAAGCAGCGCCGACGCTATCCAGAATCCCTTGAGCGACTGTTTGTTACGCAGCAGCGAAATGAACAGCACCACTACGTATATCAACACCATTATAGCCAGATAGTAGGATATCTGCTGATGGTTTGCCTTAACTTGCATACTCAGCGCCAGCCCGAACAGAGCAGCGCCAAGAAACGCCTTGGGTATCGACTTCCTCGCCGAGCGGTAGGTGTACACAAGTGCGGCGAGGACATAAGGCGCGAAGGCAAGGGCCTGCATCTTGGTGTTGTGGCCCACTTGGATAATCTGGATGTTGTAGGCGCAGAAGGTCACGGCAACCGCGCCGCCGGCGGCAATCAGTGGATGCACGCCGAACGCCAGGAACATCAGGAACGCGCCCAGCAGCGACACGAACAGATAGCTCGCCGGCCGCTTGCCGGTAAGCATCACGTCGTAGATCTTCTGGGTCCAGTCGCCCTTGGTGGAACTCTGGATGGTGGTCGTGGGCATTCCGCTGAACATGGAACCAGTCCACGAGGCGGGCTCGCCGGGATGCTCACGGTCCCATACGCGCTTCTCCTGCGACATTCCCTGCCAGCCGGATATATCGCTCTGGTTCACTATCTTACCTTTGAGCAACTCCGGCACGAAGCCGTACGACAGCACCAGGAAACCCAGCACTATACCCAGACATATCAGTAGATTCTTCTTCATCAGCGTAGGAATTGTTCCGTCCATTCCCTGTCAACCCGCACCAGGCCGGAGAGCCCGTTGGTAATCTCGGGATTGCGGGCCACGATGGCGCGGCAGTCTTCGTAATTGTTGAACCCGACGGCCAGCATCTGCATCTGTCCGCCTTCGGGATAGGTGAAAATGATATCGTTGTCAGCCCCGTCGAGGCGCAGGAACTTCAGGTCCACGTCCTTACCGAGTTCCTGACGCGTTACGAACTTGCAGAACTCCAACGGCACGTCGTCGAGCCCTGCGTTGAAAATCTTCACCTTCTCAATCAGCGAGCCGATATCGGCAACCAGGCGGCCGCTAACGCCCTCAAGCCCCTCAACGGCGATGCTGCGGTCCGACAGGCAGGCCAGCAGGTGCTCGTCGCGGTAGATAACAGGGAAGGTTATCAGGCTCTTGCGTCCGCAGGACGGGCAGGTGTGCAAGAACAGCTCGCCGCTGAGCACGCGGGCCTTGAGTTCCGGCTCGGCAACGGCGTCTATGTGCCTGTAAACCAGCTGCTCCGACTCTTGTCCGCAGCCGGGGCAACGCATCTTTACGGTAGTACTGACGGAACTCATAGATACAACGTTAGTTTTTTGGTGAGTGCAACGCGGGAGTATTTGGCTATATCACCCTCGGGAGGGCCGTCGGTTCCGGCCAGGTGGCGCTCCCAGGCGGCGTCGAAATAGGCGCGTACCGGCTCGGTGCGGTCCCAGTCGAACATAACGCCCGCTCCGGCGTCGGCCAGCACGGCCGCTGCTGCTCCATTCTCCTGCCCTATGCCGAGTACCGGACGGCGCGCCGCAAGATACTCGAATATCTTGCCCGGAAGCGCCTTTGCGTACTCAGGCTCCTGGCGCAGAGGCAGCAGGAGCACGTTGGCGCTGCGCTGCAGCTCCACGCAGGCTCCGTGAGGCCGGTAGCCCAGGTTCTCAAGATTGCTCTCCAGGCCCCGCTGGCGGATGGCCTCGAGGATTTCCGGATCGGTCTTGCCGGCAAGGCGTATGAGCAGCTGCTCCTTGAAGGCCGGATCTTCGGCACACTTGCCTGCCAGCACGTCCCACAGAGCCAGCGGGTTGCCGTCTGAGGCGAAAAGTCCGGTGTGCACCAGCGTAAAGCGGCCGGCGGGGAGTTCGGGGCGCTCTACGGCGAAGTCATCCTCATCAAACCCGTTGGTAATCAGCACAACGGGCGTCTTGGTGCGGGCCTGGAAATCGTCGCGCACGGGCTGCGATACGGCTATCACCACATCGGCCTCGTCCAGCACGCGCTGCTCCACCCTGCGGTGGCGCGCGGCGGTGCAGGGCAGCAGGCCCATATGCTTGAAGTAGTGCATTTCGGTCCACGGGTCGCGGAAATCGGCAATCCAGCGCACACCGGTGGCCCTGTGAAGCCTCATTCCTATCAGATGCATAGAGTGGGGCGGCCCAGTGGTGACTACTGCATCTACGGGGTGCTCTTTAAGATACTTCTTGAGGAAGCGGACTGAAGGGCAAATCCATCCGGCCCGCGGGTCGGGGAAGAACAGATTACCCCGCAGGAACACCGCCAGGCGCTGCTTGAAACTCTTTTTCTGCTGGTTCAGCGGGTTCACGCCCTCTCCCTTCGACGCCGCAGAGCCGCCGAACAGCTTGCGGTACAGGGAGTAAGGCTCCAGGATGCGCCGCTTGAGCACCTCCACACCCTCAGGGATATCTGCCAGCAGACTTTCGTCCACGGCCAGCTGCTCCGGGTTCTCGGGGGTATAAATGACCGGCTCCCAGCCGAAGCCGCGCAGGTACTTGCTGAACTTCACCCAGCGCTGCACCCCGCTGCCTCCGGTCGGCGGCCAGTAGTATGTGATTATCAATACTTTCTTCATCGTCAGTCGCGGTCTGCCCCCACCTCCTGCCTGAGTTTGCGCAACAGGTCGAAGGCCTGAAGGGGAGTCATATTGTCGAGGTCGGCGGCCAGCAGCTGCTCGCGAAGGGAGCTGAGCACCGGGTCGTCGAGCTGGAAGAAAGAGAGCTGCACGCTGCCGTCGTCGGCGGTGTCTTTCGAGAGCGCCTCGGCGTTCTTCTCGCGCCTCTCCAGCTCCCTGAGCGTGCGCTCGGCGGAACGGATTACCTCTTGCGGCATGCCTGCCATTCGGGCCACGTGGATACCGAAGCTGTGAGCCACGCCGCCGCGTTCCAGCTTGCGCAGAAAGATGACGTCGTGCCCCTCTTCCTTCACGGCGATATGCCAGTTGTGCACACGCGAGAAGCGGTTTTCCAGGTCGTTGAGCTCGTGGTAGTGCGTAGCGAACAGCGTCTTGGCACCGTGCCCTCGCTCGTGCGTGTACTCGATGAGCGCACGTGCGATGGACATTCCGTCGTAGGTTGATGTGCCTCGGCCGATCTCATCCATCAGCACCAGCGAACGCTCGGAGAGGTTGTGCATAATCATAGCGGTCTCCAGCATCTCCACCATAAAGGTGGATTCGCCACGGGAGATGTTGTCGGTGGCGCCGACGCGGGTGAATATCTTGTCGCACACGCCTATGCGGGCCGCGCTCGCAGGCACGAAGGAGCCGGACTGGGCCATCAGAACTATGAGCGCAGTCTGCCGCAGGAGCGCCGACTTACCTGCCATATTAGGACCGGTGAGCACCATAATCTGCTCGCGCTTGCTGTCCATTGCGATATCGTTGGGCACGTATTCCTCGCCCGGGCCCATCATTGTCTCGATTACGGGATGCCGGCCGGCCTTGATGTCGAACGACAGCGACTTGTCCATCACGGGGCGGCAGTAGCTGCGATCCAGCGCCTGCCTGGCAAATCCCTGCAGCACGTCGAGCCTCGAGACCACGTTGCAGTTGGCCTGGATGTCCTTGATGCGCTTCTGCACATCGGCCACGAGGGCTCCGTAGAGGCTGGATTCGAGTGCGTAGATGTTGCCTTCGGCGTCCAGGATCTGGCTCTCGTAGGTCTTGAGTTCCTCGGTCACGTAGCGTTCGGAGCCAACGAGCGTCTGCTTGCGCACCCAGTCGGGCGGCACCTGGTCGCGGTAGGTGTTGCGCACCTCGATATAATATCCGAAAACGTTGTTGTAGCCGATTCGGAGGGAGTTTATGCCGGTGCGCTCGACCTCGCGGGCCTGCATTGCGAGCAGGTAATCCTTGCCGCCACGGGAGATGTTGCGGAGTTCGTCGAGTTTGGCCGATACGCCGGGGGCGATGACGTCGCCTTTGCCGAGCTGGGCCGCCGGATTCTCGGCCATCGTGCTCCGGATGCGCTGCAGCAGCGGGTCGGTGTCTTTCATCGCGCCGGCGAGTTTCTCCAGGGCGGCGATTCCGGTGTCGGCACACATCTGCCGCAGGGGCGTCATCTGGTCCAGCGAGCGGGCGAGCTGCATCATCTCGCGGGGGGAGATTTTCCCGGTGGCAGCGCGGGCGGTGATACGGTCCAGGTCGCCGATATCGGATATCTTGGCGCGGGCGTCATCGAGCGCCTCTTCGTTGTCGCAGAAGAACTGCACCACGTCGTAGCGGGCGTTGAGGGCGGCGATGTCGAGTATGGGCATCGACAGCCACTCCTTCAGCAGTCGCGAACCCATAGGGGAGGAGCAGCGGTCAAGCACGTCGATGAGGCTAACCCCCTCGCGGCCGGCGTTGCTCTGGAAGATTTCGAGGTTGCGGAGGGTAAAGCGGTCCATCCACACGAAGCTACCCTCGTCTATGCGGCCGATGCTGCAGATGTTGCGGAGCCCCTCGTGATGCGTCTGCTCGAGGTAGAACACGAGGGCGCCGGCGCTGCAGATGGCCAGGGGGTAGCGGTCGATGGCGAAGCCCTTGAGGCTCTGGGTGCCCATCTGGCTGCAGAGTTTCTCCGTGGCGGCCTCCTGCACGAAAGCCCATTCGTCTATGGCGGAAACGAAAAATTCAGGGTACTTCTCCTTTACGGCGCGATAAACGTCGCGCTGCACCACCAGTTCCTTGGGGCGGAAGCTGTAGAGCAGGGTGGATATGTATTCCGTGCTGCCCTGGGCCACCTTGAAGGTGCCGGTAGAGGCGTCCAGGAAGGCGGCGCCACACTCGGGGCCGTCGAAGAGGAGGCCTGCGAGCCAGTTGTGCTCGCGGCTGTCCAGCATAGTCTCGCCGAAGGCCACGCCCGGGGTGAGGATTTCAGTGACGCCGCGCTTCACCAGCTTGGTCTTCACGAGCTTGGGGTCCTCCAGCTGGTCGCAGATGGCCACCTTATACCCCTGTCGGACGAGCTTGGGGAGGTAGGTATCGATAGCGTGATGCGGGAAGCCGGCCATCTCGGTATCGCCCTTGTCGCCGTTGGAGCGGCGCGTAAGCACGATTCCGAGGGCCTTGCTGAGTGTTACCGCATCGTTGGAATAACACTCGTAGAAATCCCCCACACGGTACAGCAGGAGCGCCTCCGGATTCTGCGCCTTGATCTGGAAATACTGCTTGAGCAGGGGTGTATCTTCCGCCGTTTTCGCCATTATTCTTTAATGTTGTTCAAAGATTTCAAATATAGCGAAAAATATTGGAATAACGGACAACGTGCGCTTTTCCGGGTTCTTGCCGCGCCTTTCAATAGATTACCTGGCCGGTAAAGAATATCGGAATGATAGCCTGCGGGAAGTACTCGATGCGCGGCTCCGGCTCCTCGAACACCACGGTGAGCACGTCGAGCCATATCTCCAGGTCGGCTGGCAGGGCCGCCCGGTCTTCCGATTTCAGGAACGCGTACGCGGCCGACACCAGCCGCCGCTTCTTCTTGTACCCCACGTTCACCTCCGGCGGCACCGGAGCCCCGTCCGAGCGCGTCTTCACCTCAATCACGTGCAGCACATGGTCCTTCAGCGTAATCACATCCAACTCCAAATGCCCCGCCCTCCAGTTCCTCTTCAGAATCCTGTGCCCCTCCCCAGTCAGCCACGAGCACGCCTCCGCCTCCCCTCTCTCCCCAATTATCTGTTTATTCGTCTTCATCTCCCCCGCAATATCGCAACTTTCCCCCACCCCTCCAAGCAATCAAAAAAATCAGCAACGATATTTTGCTGATTCTTTTGAAAAGATTTTTTTTTCGATTCTCTAGTCCAGTAGAAATGTGTCTACGTTTGATGGATTGATAATCTTGAAGGAAGCCTCAGGATATGCTTCTGCAAAGGCCTTGGGGCACGGAGCTTTCTCTTCCGGATTCCATTTGAATTCGTAAGCCGTAATCTTACCGTCTTCTTCCTCAATCAGGTCAATCTCTTTCTTGCCGGTTGTTCTCCAGAAGTATTTACCCGCGAATGACCTGTCATATTCGAGTTTCTTCATCCGTTCGGCCATAAGCCAGTTTTCCCACATATGTCCTACTTCTTTGTGGTCGCGCAACTCGATTGGCGAGAAATTGCCGATGATGGCATTACGGATTCCCATATCCCAGAAGTAGATTTTCTTGTCGAACTTGAGTTCGTTGCGCAGGTTCCTGGCGAAGGACGGCAGACGGAAGATAATGTAGCATTTCTCCAGAATGTCTATGTACTTTTCGACGGTTTTGGAGTCGATGCGAATCAGGCTGGCTATTTCGCTATAGCTTACCTGTGAGCCTATCTGAAAGGCCAGGGCCCGGAGCAGCAATTCGAGTTTGTCCTGCTTGGCGATGCCTTTTATGTTCAGAATGTCTTTGTAGAGATAGCTGTCCATCAGCTCTTTGAGGACGACGCGTTCTTCGCCTGGAGAGGTGACTACTTCCGGATAGTTGCCATAAAGAAGGCGTTGCCGCAAGAGTCTGGTCTGGTCCAGGAGATTGGTATCATCAACCAGTTCTTTGAAAGAGAGCGGGAAGAGCTTGAATTCGCGCTTCCTGCCAGAAAGGGACTCGTTGACTTCTTGTGCCAAAGAGAAGGCGGAACTGCCTGTGGCGACCAAGCGGATGTCTTTCATCTGGTCAGTTATAAGCTTGAGGACATTTCCGATGTCCTCTATCTTCTGCGCCTCGTCGATAATCACCGTGGTGGCTTTGCCGAAGATGGCACGGAGGCGGGTGGAGGTGGCATCCTTGAGTATGGCGCGGACGTCTGCCTCGTCACCGTTTAAGAACAAAACGTTTTCCTCTCCGGAGAACAGAGTTTCAGTTAAGGTAGACTTGCCAACTTGTCGGGCCCCCATAATTGTGACGGCCTTCTTGCTGGCGAGCGCATTGCGAATGCTTTCTTCTATGCTCCTTCGTATCATAATCCTCTTCTTTTTTGTGCGAATTTAGGCTTTTTGGGGTAAAATTCCAAGAAAATCGCAAAATTCGTGGAATTAAATCCCCAAAATTATCGCATTGTGGGGATTGCGCCTATGCATAGAAATAGATGGCTCCGGCTTACTTCAGTGTGTTGTCTCTGTATGAGCGCCGTTCGTCTGGATTATTACTGAGGCTTTCTTACCCATTAGATACACCAGTATTTCAATTTCCCCAAGCAAAAGCAAGGGACATAACAGAGCATCAAGGAAATACTGTCCGTAATGATTGGCCAAACCTTCAGATGCCAGATGCAGGATTACAAGCGTACATACCACGAATACAAAATAGAGGCAGCCGAAGATAATCCACCATTTCTTCCCGTTTATATCAAGAAGTGTCAGCATCAACCCTGCACACAATCCAATTATGATGGATACAGCCTTAGCAAAACAACGGTATATTAAATCTGCAAAGCCGAACGGGACCGACTGCGGCTGCCCCCAAGCTATACTTTCTGAGGCAAAACCAAGAAGGTGTCTCAATGGTAAAAATCTCATTAGTGCCCACATCGTTATAAAAGCAAGCGCTGTGGTGATTATCATATTGAAGATGAGATTGATAATAGAAAATCTTCTCATTATAGATGTCATATGTTTACAGCCGGAAACGCAACCTGCTGGCTTGAGAATGACACTGCTCCTCTGCACAAAGCACCCTTCCAGTATTATTGATTCAAGCATTCCCAAAAGGATTCAGGGAGGCAGACATTCTTCAACTCCGCCGCTTCCGAGAAAAGAGGCGCTATTTCTTTTGGCGAGTATCTGGAAGCTCCGCACCCAATTGGAGTAACAAGAAAAGCTTTATCAGGGTGCCGTTTTGCAAAGGCCACAAAGCGATCAACATATGGTTTTATGTCTTTTAGGTCAACGAGATCTGAGGGAATGGCATAGCTGTGCCCTTGAATCCCTTCTTCCCTTCCTTCGACTGCGCCAAAGTTCATAGCCGCGAACCTGGAAGCTCCATAGGAATGAGTCCCTTCCGCATCCGTTCCGAAAACGAATACCTCATTGTCATCCAAAAAGGTTATCTTTTCAGGTGTTATCCGTGCCCCCTTCTGCTTTTTCTGTATTGCCAGTATTTCCTCAGCCTTTTGCCACTTGACCACGGGCTTCTGATTCTCTGTATCTTCTTGCTTAAGAGAAGCTATTAGTTTTTTGAATAGTGCCATCATAGTGTTGATTGCGGAGCTTATTATTCCTGTCCTGTTTATTGTCGTTCTATTGTGTTAAGGTAATATTGATAAATCTCCCTTACTCCCTCATAGCTAAAGTCTCTGCCGCTTTGTCGTATCTGATCAATGTGGGCATTGAGTCTCTCAAGCCGGTGGTCACCTTCCGGGCAGGTGCCGATACATCTTGCATTTGGCGTTGGGCATCCTTCTTCCAGATACGGTATATTGTTGTTCTCGCAAAGACGTTTCCTGATAGCGCGAAACATCTGCAGAAATACTCATATCATTTATCATTTGATGGGCTATTCTATATAGCAATAGTAAAGATCCTTGGGTGAAGCTATCATTATCTCAGCTGTTTCCACGCCCGGCTCTACCCCTGCACGGCCAGATAGATAGTACGAATCACCCCTCTTTTCATAGTTCTTCTCAAAGCAGTGTTTTAGCAATTCTTGGTGCTTTTTTCTGTTAAGTACAAACGTACAGCTTAAACTGCAATCAGATCCAGTTTGAACTTGGAAATCTTTGACTTTACTCCCTCGTAAATTGAAGTCTATGAAAACAGATGCCATCCTGATTGCATCTGTTTTTGACGGTGGCGAGAACACAATAGTAATTAACCCAAGAAGAAAAACCATTGCTAGCAATGAAGCTAGCAGGATCAATAGGGTTTTTAAAATGGGAGTCCTTGTGATTGTCATAGATATGTTTTTAGCTTTTTCTTATTACCTATAATCGGACAAGATTAGAAATGGGAAGTCTGACACGGGTTATTGATTGAATAATGTAGATATTCCGGCAAAGATCAGAACAGCAATGACTATAACCCATACAATCGGAATAAGACCGACAATTATAGGATACATAACAAAATATACTATCGCTATTAAAGCAATAAACAGGATTGCCCCGATTATCATTTTCAGGCAACCGCCTTTTTCTTCATCTTCTGCCATATCTTTTAGTCTGCTGGTTGCATCCACATTTCCTTTATCCTCCCGTCTTTTTCGATAACACGGATAAGAATCGGGACATCTTCTCCATACTGAATGGCAACGGCGTGCTCTCCGTCATTCCGGTTGATGCCAATCTTGACAATGGGACGATAGCCGGTGTCCCTATATGTCCGGAATCGTTCCTGAATGTATGAGAGGTATTCTTCTCTGCTATGGAACTCAACTAAAGCCCACCACGAATAGTAGTGGAAATCTTTTGACAGATAAGGTTCCAAAGAGCTTGCGTCAAGTCGCTCCCACGCTTGACGAATGGCTTCTATTAGTTCATTGTGACGATCTGATGACATAATATGCAAGTATCGCAACCGATTATCCGATTGCGATACAAAAGTAATGGGCTGTGCTTCGGGGGCCAAATATCCGCAAGGCTTGCGGATTTTAGTCCTTAATCTCCCAGGTCACAAGCTCTCGTGGTAGTTTGATACTCTTCTTTTCTCCCTTTGAACCGTCAATAAAGTACCATTGGGCTATTTCCGGGCGGAATTCAGAAACGAAGGCGTTCTTGATACGGGCGCATTTCTCGTTGATAGAGTTGTCATAGGGGTCGACGAGCCTGCTTATACTGCGTTCAATGGCATCTATATCTTCGCGACCCGTTACTTCTTTGTAGATACTGCAAAGCTCTTGTTTGTAGTCTGCCAATTCTTTGAACAGAATACCCTCTGGGTGGCGCAGGAAGAGGAAGAAGACTGCTTTCTGCAGGGGCTCCATCTTGATTTCCTTGTTGCCATAATCTGTCAGGAGAACTTTGTTTTGTTTGTTGATGAGCAGTTGACTTGGCTTGTCGGAATCATCGCCGATGAGTTTCTGAATGGCTAAAGCCGACATTCCCCAAGCGCGGAGTTTGGCCACCCGCTCCCGGATTTCCTTGCCGATGACTCGGACATCGTGGTCAAAACGGTCATCCGCCGTTTTGCCCTCCAACATCCACTCGGTATCTAATTCATCGCCCAGGCTATATAAACAGCCATCACCGACATTGCTTATGTACTCTTTTACGGCATCAAGGATTATCTGGCCATCTTTAATCTCAATCTTCCAGAATGAGAACCAACGGGAACCGCCGTTTGTATTATTATAACGGATAAAGCAAGGAGCATCTACCCTTTCCGGGATACAAAGTGCCTGACGTATGTCCTCATATGTGAGCACCTCCGCAGGGCGATTATCAAGTTTCCCGTAACGAGGATTGTAATAATCCAGTCGTTCATCATCGTCTATCTCGGTGGAATGACGGTTATACTCAGGAAGGTAGAAGAAACTGAGATTCTTAGCTTTAAGGACCTCTTTAATAGCATCCAAATTATCTCCAATCATCTTCTCTATTTCCGGCGCAGGTGTCGGGGTATAGAAGATTATCTCTAGAATCTCTGGGAGAAAGGTTATACTATCATTTGGTATATTGAAGTGCGTTGCAAAGTACTCCGCATTGAACGCTTCATTTTCTGCTTCTATCTCCTCCGGCGTTTTCGTTGGCGTCTTTGGCCTGGGGCCATATACATCTTTATCATACTGGACTATTCCATCCACAATCTCCGGATGCTTAAGTCCAACAAAAACGCTATATGCCGGCCCCGCCAAAAGGCTGATGGCAATGAATAAAACTGATAGAGGAATAACCAGCAATAGTGCTAGCAAAAACAGCCATCCCGATCGCTTATTCCCCTTTTTCTGGGCATAGTCCTCAAGTATCTCCCAGCCTTTTCTTATCGAAGAAAGTAATAAAAAGAAGAAATATGCCCGCGCCTTTGGAATAACGAGGGCAAGACCAATGAAGGCAAAAACGAATATTACAACAGCACCTAGCATAAACGCTTAAGCATCATCATGGGGGCGTATTCTGATATGGACAATTACCATCAACTGAATAATGGAGGGGTAGCGGTTCATCTGGTGGTTCGTTATATACTATATGGCTACTTAGTTATTGTGTAACCACCACAAATATACAAATATCTTCTTTAAATGGGGACTAGCGTAGAGTTTAGTTACATTAGTAAAACAGTTTCTAAGTCAATTGTTATTGTTGACACGAGATATTGCATTCAGAACTCTTTCCGTTCTTTATAAATAAGAGTGTTGGTATGCTACCTGTAACTATGCTAATTCAGGTCGGAGGTCGGAATAATGCTAGTATAACAGCTGAATTATTAGCGCAAGGAGGTGACTATGACATTTATATGTATCATAAAAAAGCTATATATTTGTAAACATAGATAGCGCAAACAATCAATCTTGATACTAAGAATGGCTGAAAACGTTTCCGAACTGCGATATGTTAGTGCAATCCAGAACATGACAATGGCGCAGTGTTCTGAGCTTGTGTTAAACGGTGACTTGAACTTATTCACAAGTGATGTTGAACAACTATTACATAGTCATGACATTAAATCGGCCTCGTTTAGAGTTGTTTCGATAGAAGGCGAGCCATATGTTTTGCTTCATCTTGTTAGTTTTAACAGACGTGACAATATTATCTGCGAAGAAGATATATGGCCTCGTTTTAGAACTAGTTCTGATGAAGCTAGTCAAATTCTTTCTCAAGGGAACGCCATTGGTTCTGAGATAATGTATATGTATGATGGAGGAGTATCTTCTGTATCTATTACATGGTCAAAGTATAAATTTGGTGACTCTCTTTTAGAGCCTTCAGGTCACTTCATTACATATAACGATGAACTCGACCTGTTTGATGGCCAGTCAAAAGAGCCCATTAACAAAAAGGTAATAATTGTCGACACGGAAACCGCTTATGTCGACGTTGACATGAATGCCTCTTATAAGGCGATTGATATATGGCCACAGATTAACCAAATAGCATGGACGGTTTATGATAAGAATGGCTATAAACTGTGTTCCAAGAATTTCTTTATCAAAGGAGAACCATCATTAACTAATGATACTATCATATACCCAATTCAAAGGGCTCCAATACACATTACAATAGGACGCTTCATATACGACTTGAATAAATGTGATGTTATTGTAGGACATAACGTCAAATACGATGTGCGAGTAATCCTTTCAGAGATATTTAGACTTGGATTAGACACCGGCACCCTTGAGAACATCAAGCAATTCTGCACAATGGAAAAGGGCATTGAGCTCTGTGGCTTTGAAACAGAATGGGGAGACCGCTTCCCGAAACTACAAGAGCTGTACACGAAGCTTTTCCACAGACCCTTCAATAATGCACATGATGCTTTTTTTGACGTACAAGCTACGACTGATTGCTTTTGTGAAATAGTCAAAAGGAGTCTAATTAAGCAGGGAGATTCATTTTATTATGATTATTTAGAGCTAGTTCCAACAGAAATGAAGGCTAATTATGCTAAGCGTCTAATAGAGCGAGCTGATAAGAAACGTCCTTATGTAAGTGGAAATGGAGATTTATGCGAAGAAGTCATTAAGCTTTATAAAATGGCAGGAGATTTAGGAGATCCCCGAGGGCATTATATGGCAGGTTTTGTATGCGGTTGTTATAAATACCAATTTCAAGAAGCCCGTGAATTAATGAGAAAAGCTGTAGATAAGAAGTATCTCCATGCTTTTAGATGGTTGGCGAGTTGGTCTGAGGGCGAAGAGAAGGCCCGATTGCTAAGTAAATGGTCAAGTATTTGCGAATCTGATTTTGATTCTATTCCCGAGGATGAAGCTATTGCATACATATGTTCATATTTACGCGGAGAGAACGGGCATAATAAAGATGTAGATAGAGCAATGCAACTGTGTAGAAGAGGCCGACTGAATGGACGTGATATGGAATCGATGTATGAAACAATTCTAAAGGAAGCAAAAGAATCACCACATTATTTTGAATATGTTTCCGCGTACATTGACGAAAAGAGAAAAGAATTCAATGATAGCGGCAAAATACGCCATTCATATCAAGAGATAGAGAGCTATTCTGTTTTTCTAGAAGAACTAGCCTACTATTATTTCTTTGGCCAAGGTGCCGATAAAGACTTGATAAAAGCTTGGGAATATGTTTCTGAGTGCCTGAAATTAAATCCGTGGTCACCCAGAGCTAATTATCTTCGAGGACAATACCTTGAGTATGGCCTTGCTAATGAACTTGTCAATTATGAGGCAGCCTTAGAATCTTACCAAAAGGCATATCCCCGGATTCCGGAAGCAGGATGCCGAATAGGAGAATTCTATCTATTCGGGAAAGGATGCAAAAAGAGTAAAGCAAAGGCAAGATCTTACCTTCGACAGGCAAGTGCTGAAGGAGTAGATGTGGGAGATTTGCTTAAACTTGCAAACCGATGGTTTTAATCTAAACACGATAAAGGGGTTACTTACTGTATAATGGAGCCTGTACGTAAGCTGACTGTCCTGGTTGCGACAGGCTTTATACTCAACAAAAAGAGTTTTCATTGCGGAGAATAAAGCCGTTCCTGCGACTTTTCGATTCATACATTAAAGATTGCCCTGTTAGCAGCGGATTAAATGTACCCCCTGTAGCACTTTCAAATGTACCATTGTCACCGTAATAAGCATAGCAAGAACCCGATATTGGGAAGGGGGCTCCGTATATGATGGCAGCAGAGCTCTCTTCCGTCAACGTTGCGAGGGCTTATGCCCGGCAGCAGAGGCACAACCCCTTGGGCGATGCAACCAAAACCCTGCTGCACAACGCTGAAATGATGGATCGATTTATTGCAATGTCCACAAATTCGCGAACTTGCGATTAAATAGGGATTGTCGTTTAATGTTTTCAATTTGAGTTGAGCGAGAGCCATCCCTTACTGCTAACGCATCAAACTCGTCGTTTTATACCATTTTCACGCTTGTTCCGGGCTTCATCGCCCGGATTACGCGTGTTTTCGGG
>DBYB01000066.1 GCA_002309995.1 Bacteroidales bacterium UBA1197 | reverse complement strand
TCTGAGTTTTGCAGCAATTTGTACTAATAAATCGTAAAACATTAAAAATAAGCCGGTAACGATTTGCATTTGTCGTTTATATTTAGTACATTTGTACTAATATTTATAGCGGCATCCATGAAGACAGGCAGACCGGCCAAGGCCAGTACGATATACAAGGTCAGCATCCACAACAACGGCGGACGGAAGTATGCTTCCACGCAGCCATACACGGTGGACGACAACGGCAAGAAGCATTACACCCACAAGCATTGGGGCATCGTTGACGATGATATGAGGTTCCATCCCAACTCGACATACTTTTTTGCGCCCATTGAGGAGCGCCGGAAGCTCATATTCCCTTCCGGGTGGGATCTCTCCGAGATCAAGACCCTGTCGGGAACGGGGCACCGCGGCGCGGTGGAATACGAGGGCGGAGACCTTGACAGGATGTATGGGCCCACGTGGTTCCTGGACAATGTCGCCAGGGCGACCGGCCTGCTGGACGACCTCCAGAAAGTGTTCGGAGGCAACCTTGAGATGGCCCAGGACGTGCTCACGCTTGCGTATTACCTGTTCCTCGACAGCCGCACCTACTCCCATATCGAGAAGTGGCAGCGTGTGGTCAAGACGCCGTCCGTCCATGCGCTCACGAGTTCCAGCATAACGAGGTTGTCGCAGAATATCACCGAGCAGAACCGGATGGACCTGTTCAGGCTCCGCGCCAAGCGGATGAGCAAGGGCGAATACTGCGCCGTGGACTCCACGTCCGTCTCCACCTACGGGTTCCATCTGGTGGATATCCGCTGGGGCCACAATAAGGAGCACCTTCCGTTGAAACAGACACTTGAAGTCATTGTTTATTCGCTTACGTCGCATCTGCCCATCTACTATCTGGAACTCCCCGGCAATATGCCGGACAGCCGGACGGTGGAGATGATTGTCACCGAACTTGAGCATGCGGGCTTCAGGAATGTAATCCTCATCACCGACCGCGGGTACGAGTCGCTGAAGAACCTCGAGGTGTACATCGCCAAGGGCCAGAAAGTCATATCCAGTGTCAAGTGTGGCCAGGGAGAGGCCTTGAAGGCCATCAAGTCTATCGACCTCTCCACCGGCGTTCCGGAAGGAATGACTTTCTCGAAGGACACCAATCTGTTCTACAGGCAGTACGACCTTGACTATCAGGTACAGGGCAACGGCGACCATGTCATCAAGGCCGACCGCCTGAAGCTCAATGTCTACTTCGACATCCACAAGCGCGCAGACGATCTCGCAAGGGTACAGATGGCCATCACCACGCAAACCGAGGTCGTTCAGGCCGTATACGAGGCCGGCAAACCCGTTCCCAAGGAAGACCGTGACACCTTCAGGAGGGAGAACAACTTCATGAAGATAGCCTTCTGGAAGAGCGGCAAGGTGCGTTCCTTCGAAGTGGACAAGGATGCGGTCAAGAAAGCTACGCTCACGAGCGGCTTCTTCGCCAGCAAGACCCTCGGTCTCGATCTCGACCCGATGGAGGCGAAAAGCCGTTACGGTATGCGGGACGAGCAGGAGAAGACCTTCATGCTGCAGAAGGGGCCTCTGGGAGAAGACCGCCTGCGGGTGTGCACGGAGTCTTCCAAGCACGGGCGGATGTTCATTTGCTTTGTTGCACTGATCCTTGCATCATACATCAGGCACATCCGCGACACCAAACCGGAGCTGACAAAGGTCTTTCCGTCAATGGCTTCCATCCTCGAGGAGATGCAGACTGTCCGTTGCATCGAACACGACGGACACCGCAAGTTCATCACCCCGTTTGTCGGAGATCAGATAACCATCTGCGATGCATTCGGCTTCGATATCCCAGAGGGCTGCCGCCCCACCTACACGTCCAGGAAGTCGGACAAGGGTAAGCGCGGACGCCCGGCTAAGCCGATGGTTGAGACTTCTTAGTACAAAAGGTTGCAAAACTCAGATATACAGTGGATATACTGTTCGGGAAACATCTCTCTGATTGCGTCAATAACTTTTTGGGGCTCCGCAATAGTATTTTTCACACTTGTATGCACCTCATACCCATTATAAAGCACACCATTCTCTACCGCTTGCTGGATTGCGTATTTTTTTACATATTTGAACCACTCTTCCATCTGGTCAATCAAGTCTAAATACTCTGGCATCTGTCCATCAGGGATTTCAGAAGGAT
Source organism: Bacteroidales bacterium UBA1197 (assembly GCA_002309995.1). GTDB lineage: Bacteria > Bacteroidota > Bacteroidia > Bacteroidales > UBA932 > Cryptobacteroides. The sequence continues at coordinate 20,698 of DBYB01000066.1, read as the reverse complement.
TGATGGATGTAATCGAAATGGGGCTCAGACTATATTCGTCAAGATTCTTTTGCTTCTTACGATATGGGAGTCTATCGATACCCAATAGTTTCTTTATCTGAAGAGATACTCCATTTTTGGTTCGACCAAGTATTTCAGCAACCTCTGAAAGCGTTTTATACTGATTTGAGTACAAATCTATAACCCTCTCGTTCTCGGCCTCAGTCCAAGGAGAAAAAGCGTTAGGATACTTTTCCTTTGTTGACTGAACGGAATTTGCTATCTCTTTTCCGTATAGCACCTTGCTGATATCCCAGGCTTCGTCAATATCCTCGATTTGCCTACCAGTATTATCAACCAATACCCAGCCATTCAAGATAAGTCTGTTAAACCCTACATATTCACCGTCTACAAATGAATAGAACGGCGTACGATTACCTGGTTTTGCCTCAACTTTAACGCCATCTTTGACAAAAAACATATCCTCGTAGATTTGTTCTGTACTGCTACTATCAGTGCTTCCCGCTGGACTCTCTGTTTGCTCTGCCGTTATTATCCCCTGATCGATTAAGGCTTCCTGTATTTCTTCCTTTTGGATTATGGAAGGTTTCTCAACAATTTGAGCATGGCCAATCAGATAAGTAAGCTCCTGAATCCGCCTAACCACATTCTCAACCGGAAACATAAGCATCTGCAACTCTTCTGGAGAAATGCGTTCATCCCGCTCTTTTTTATCCCGCTCGATTCCTTCAAGTAGTTCTATTCTCTTTTTTGAGAGATCACGAAGTTCATTCTTTGCATCCTCAAGTTCCTCTCGAGTAACATACGGAGAAACTGCCATAGGGGTAAGTACATAGGATCGATTACGAGAATACATACGGGCATCAATGTCATTGTAAATCATAACTTCTATGTTATATTGAATTATTGTAGTGAAATAAGTATAATCTTAAAAATAACGACAATCTACTCACCTTTAAGTATCTTTATCGCACGCTGGGCATCTTCGGGGGTTAGGCCTGTCTCTGGTGAGGTTTGGATAAAGTGAGCCTGCTGGTCATCCAGAAACTCATTCTGCGGGCAAAGAATTACATACTTTTTATCAGACAAGCCGAAGTCCTGCATCCAGAAGGAGAGCGTCTTTCCCTTACCTTTATCTCCACAGTTATCGACCTCAACGTAGTGGAAAACGTCTCTTGATCCACTTTGCCTTCTCCAACCGGTTTTATAGGGGCCGTAATACGATGATTTAGGTTTTCTGGACAGGAGAATGATAACAGCATCCTTATCTGATGCCAGAATTGTTTCCAGAGAAGCTACGCAGTCAGGGTCCAGCACAGGGCAATGGCCGTTAACAACTGGCCTCCCTTCTTTCAAGAGTTGTCTTGTGCGCTTCTCCGATGTTACTACGCCATCATATTCCATAATGACATAATTGTGCATCCTGAGCGCGGCGCCGTGATTTCGCAGGGCTTGCGCCATCATCTCCTCTGCAGTTAAGTGACGCTTGGCGGTTGCTTCCACAGCCCTACAGCATCCCTCTAAATAAGCTTTACGTCTTTCGTTAATGTCGATGTAGTCCATATGAGTGTACGATAATTGGTTTACACCTACATATACGATAATCTTCTGGATTTTGTAAAAGAATCCGTCAAATGTCGTGCTGCGGCACTATCTAATCCTAAGGTCAAGGTGCCCGGCCAGGTACAGCGAGACTCTCAACGTCCAGGCTCAGTCATCAAGGCTCGGGAGGATGTGGCGGGGACTTTTTATTAATCTGAAGGAAGTATTGTTCTTGCTTCGACTGGGCCCCTGACCTTAATCTTCCTTGCGGCCAGGCATTCCGGACATAAGGTATAAATCCAAGATTGGTTTCCCCACACTCGCTGTGCCGGTTTGCCGCAATTCATACAAGTATGCGTTGACTGCTCTTCGGCTGCCTTTATCATTATCTCAAGCTCATCTGGATAGTCTGACAGGTACACACTAAGCATTCCCCATTTTTCTTTGATTTGCTCAATTTTGATATTCGCTCCATGACTGTTCAGTTCCTCAATTTTCAGAAGAATGGGGTCAACCAGTGGTAACCAGCCTTTACCGATTTCCAGTCCGAAAAGTTCGAACGGGGAAGGAAGTTTCTTTTCATTTTGATTCTTCATAATTCTTCGATTTTGCCAATCAATTCATTTAATCTGAATGCCCTTCGGCAATCCAGGCACGCAAAGTGTTCGTCAATGACCGGGTCATTCTCCTGCTGGCTGTGGCCGAAGATCTGATACCATCCGGGAATGTCTTCGTAGTTATCGTCCATATCATCGATGCCGTTCCAGACAGGACTGCCATAGGCATACCGTCCCCAGCGGCTGACGGAAACTTGGGCCAAAGCCTTCAGCAATTGCGGCCTTTTGCTTTTGACATGCCATAAAGCATTGAGATAATCCGCAATATCCTCCGTACCTACACCATCGAAGAGCTCTTTATTGAACTTAATCCAGCCCCATTTGATACCAGCATGCGTAAACAGGAAGCTCTTGCCGCCTGCCTTCATAGTCTTAGCCATATCGAATAGATCGGAATAATTCTCAAGTTTCTCCTTAATCTTGTCTGCACGGATATAGTCTTTTCTACCTCCCGCCAGAAGTTCATCTACATAGTGCAGGTCGTGATTACCGAGTAGTAAAGTAATCTCCGACGGATGCGCCTTCTTCAGCTCCATAATATCCACGAACATCTCATAGGCTTCCCTCGGATAGATGTATTCGTAATCGTACGGATCCAGATAGTCCCCAAGGAACAGGATATGCTCCTTCCCAAGGTTCTCTTCGACGGGTTTTCGCCAGCATTCCCGTCCGTGTATGTCGGGTAGTATAATCATAGTTAACTACTGCTTGTGCTTACCGATAATTTGAACAGCAGGGCAATCAGTATTTGTAGCCCTAATGCTTGCCAGAATGTGATTGCCGGCAAGGAAAAAATCGCCGGCATAAGCCAGTTCCATAACAGCTGGACAGGCCAGGTGATAATCAGTGCAATGGCAGCCCAGAGTGATGTAGCAAGAATAAACCCGAGAATACCTTTGAAGAAAGGCCGGGTTCCGATATTTAAAATCTTAATCATAAGAGTTTTATTTCATTTGAGTATCCTAATTGCGTTGTCTATATCGTCTTCAGTAACACCTCTTCCCTGGTCTACAGGGACGCAGCGGAAGTCCTGCAGGGGTTGCGTGCCGATGTACACATAGCGGGTGCTTCCGCCGATAGCTGCTATGCGTCGCGCGATGGCTTCCTTGACGGTCTCTCCGGCTTCTGGCTGCAGTTCGATGGTTTTTGCTCCGGTCTCGGAGGCAATACGGCCAAATAGGGTCTTCTGCTCTTCCGTAACTGGCGCGACAGTGGGGTCGAGGAAGACGATGTTCCTTACCAGCGCATCCCCGAACGATGGGACGCCGGCTCCTTCCTGCGCCCTGCGAGCATGCTCCTCTATCTTCGACTTCACTTCTGCAAACGACACGGGACGGTAGTCGTTATTGTCTACACCAACGTCATACTGGCGAGGGAACAAATACTGCAGGCGAGGGTGGTCCAAACCGGTGTGGTTCCGAGGGCCGCCGTGGACGTGGCCGAAATGCGTAACTGAGGTAAACCAACTCTTTTCCGGATCAAACTTATATACTGTATCTGTCATTTTTGCGTTTAATTGGTTATTAGCCTGCGCTAGAGGAGCCTGGCGCAGGCATAAAGGTAATGATTATTATTCAACCGTCCAGCCTTCCGGAATTCCGTCAAAGCCCCTGACGTCCCAAACAGCGTTTGGATTCTTGACAAATGTTCCTTTAGCAGCCACTCCGTACACCCAACTGTCCGTATAACCGGTGTACGGCAACTTAAGGAAATCAGCCTTGATGTAATTGAGCTTGGAGCAGTTATTGAACATATACTGGTAGCACCAGTATTCCAATTCAGTAGCCGGAAGCACGGGGGCTTTGACCAGTTCAGTGCAGCCCTGGAACATATACTGGTAGCACATTACTGCAAGCTCCATAGCCGGCAGTTCCGGAGCTTCCGTAAGGCCGCTATTTCCGAACATACGCGAGTAACAGGACTGTGCCAGATTGGTGGCGGGCAATTCAGGAGCCTTCGTAAGGGCCTTGCACCCGTTGAACAAATTGCCGTAGCAGTTGAACTTCATATCAGTAGCAGGCAGTGCCGGTGCGATCTCCAGTTTTTCACACTTCTGAAACATTCCGGCGTAACAGTCGGGAGCAAGCTCGGTGGCCGGGAGAACGGACATAGCCTTCTTGAGGTCTGGACACTCCACGAACATATACTCGTAGCACGCCTCAGCCAGATTCAGGGCAGGTAATTCAGGAGCCTCTTCGATTCCGGTGTTCCTCATCATCCAAGTACAGCACATATATGCCATATTCTTTGCTGCCATCTCAGGAAAAGTCTTCATAGATGTGCAGTACGAAAACATCGAAGCATAGCATTGTTCTGCCAGGTTTTCAGCAGGGAGTTTCGGTCCGCGCGTCAAATTTGAGCACTTGGTAAACATATTCCTGTAGCAAGCTGTGCTTAGTACCATAGCAGGCAGTTCGATATCCAACGCAGGATGGTTGAGGATTCGCTTATTATTAGTGAACAATTTGTAGAATGCGTGGTCACCTGTTATGTCCGTCTTCCCTTCATAGTCGTCGCCATATATAAGGCTCATCAAGTTGCCATAGAGGAAGAAATCACCATTGTAACAGCTGAAAACTGTCGGAGTAAAACCGGCATCGGTTTTTGTGGTGTAAGACTCGTTGTGACCTCTGAACCACACATGCTCTCCGGCTTTGACTTCTACATCAATATTGGAGGCACTGGAAGAAATCCAGTCATTGTTATCAATCTTGTATTCAATGGTCAGCCGGTTAGAGTTAGTGATGCCAATGCGGCCTGCATCTATGGCCTCCAGGCACATACCACCGTAGGAAAAAGGAGTTAAGACAGTCACCGTGCAAGTGGCCGTAAACGCCCCCGCCGTAGCGGTAATCGTGGCCTCACCCGCGGTAATTGCCGAAATCAGTCCATCCTCAACAGTAGCGACTTCAGCGTTGGAAGTAGCCCAGGTGACCCTCTTGTCAGTTGCGTCTTTGGGCAAAACCTTAGCCGTCAACTGCAAGGTCTGACCAATATACAGGCTAGCATCAGTCTTGTCCAGCGAGACGGAAGCAACAGGAATCTCAAGGATGACAACCGTCACCTCACAAGAAGCTCTCTTATCGGCACATCCCACAGTTATGACACAAGACCCTTCGGAGACAGCAGTTACTATTCCATCCTGGGTTACTGTAGCCACAGCATCCAGGTTCGACGACCACCTCAGCGTCTTGTCGGTGGCGTTATCCGGCATAATCCTGGCCGAAAGAGCAGCACATTCACCCGGATGAAGAAAAAGAGCCTCCGCGTTAAGCTCAACGGCCTGGACGTCAATCTCGGTCTGCGAATCGCCCTCCGGCCGAGGGAATAAATCTATCTCAAGTGTAGGGGTGCAGGCAAACATTGCCAGAATGAAGGAAATCAGGGCAAGGTATCTTTTCATATTCGTGTATTATTATGAGTTAAACAATCTATCTTTTGGCAAGGATGGAATCAATCATTCCATATTTTAGGGCTTCCTCCGAAGTCATCCAGTAGTCTCGGTCGGCGTCCTTGAACACTTTGTCGAAGGGCTGGCCGCAGTGGGAGGCGATAATATTGTAGAGTTCATCGCGCGTCTTCTCAATCTCCTGCGCTTCGATGAGTATGTCGCTGGCCTGTCCGCGAGCGCCACCCAGAGGTTGATGAATCATCACTCGGGAATGAGGCAAGGCCGAACGCTTGCCCTTCTCTCCTGCGCAGAGCAGGACAGCGCCCATAGAGGCGGCCATTCCGGTGCAAATAGTGGCAACTTGCGGTGCGATGAGCTGCATCGTATCGTAGATGCCGAGTCCGGCGGAGACTACGCCTCCGGGGGTGTTCAAGTAGATGGAAATATCGGATTTGGCATCCACGGAAGCGAGGTACAGGAGCTGGGCCTGGACAATATTGGCGACATCGTCGTCAATAGGCTGGCCCAGAAAGATGATGCGATCCATCATAAGGCGGGAGAAAACATCCATCCCCACTACATTCAGTTTGCGTTCTTCTATGATAGTCGGGCTGATAGATGCCATTGCGGTTGCAGCATAGCGGTCAAGCGTAATGGAGGAGACCCTGCGTTCAGAGCGGGCGTATTTTGCAAAATCGGTCATTTATTCTTGGGTATTAAAGGTTTAACTAATATCCTATGCGGGGGCGGAACGACTTGGTTCCGTTTTCGGTTGAGAGTTCTTTCTCGCAAAGCCCGACGATGTAGTCATATCCTCGGTCGCCTTCATAATAGAGTTCGGCAAGGTCACGCTTCACAACCACATTGTCAATCTGGGCTCCGCTCATCTCAAAGGTATCGGCCAGTTTGTGAGCCTCATCCTCAGTGAGTTCCGGAATACTGGACTTCCAGATTTTTGTCCTTGCGGTAGCGTCTGGTTTAATCAGGCGCGTCTTAAATAGGAATCGCCTTTCAAAAGCAGGGTCAATGATGTCAAACAGGTTGGTGGTGGCGAGCAAGATGCCGTTGAAATTCTCCATCTCTTCCAGCATAATGTTGGAAAGATTGTTCTCGCCTTTGTCGATTGCACGCTCGATGTTGGTTAGTCGCTTTGAAAGGATAGCGTCGGCCTCATTCATCAGGAAAATAGGTGCGTTATCGCTTATGGCAGCAACATACTTGTAAGCCCTGAATACAGCCCTATAGCCCTTTTCGGAATTACCCCAACCATAGAATGTTACCTTCGACACATCAAAAAGGACTATGTCGCGGCCACTGGCAAGTGCCAACTGCTTAACGGACTCCGTTTTGCCAGTCCCGGGTGGGCCCCAGAGGAGACTCTGAATGGATAGCGGCCTCTTCTTCTTTTTGAGCAGACCAATTGCCCTCTCAAATCCTTCACGGGAGAGCATCTTGCCAAGGTTTCCTATCTCAGCACCGGCCTCATTGGAGAAGAACAGTTCCTTCCTCTTTATGTCTCGGTTCTTGATAATCGTTGCATACTTGGCAAGTTCATCATACCTGATGAGTTCGTTGCGACCTCGGAAGAGACTCCCTGCCACTGTCACAGGCAAGCAGTATTCACTCTGGATATCGGAGTCATCCTCTTTGGTAACCATTTCGCAGAGACCTTTCTCACAGAGTAAGCCGAGTTTCTCGGAAACACTGCCGCTTCGCCCACTAAAGGGTGTAGAGAAGTTGTGAATGAAGTACTTGGCAAGCCCCCAGAAGGCCATCTGAAGATCGTTAGGGAGTGAGAGTATGCCAAGTTCATCGCACGCATTCTTCATTTTCTTGTTAATAGGCAGACTCAACGCTTCGTTGAAGGAGGACAGCCACCATTCAGTGTCAATACTCTCGGGCATACAATTTTTCAACTCCTCATAGCAATCAAGGTCATCATTCTTTCTTAACGGCTCACCATTTAAGAATGCCTCATATGCGCGCGTAGTAATTACATAAGAGGTGCGCCTACAGTTAGGCCCGTACGCCTGCTTGAGGAATCCTCGCCGCACAAGGCCGTTAAGAGTCTTCCCCTCCGGACTGTAATCAAGATTCTTTTCCCCGGCAACGGTAGCGATTGTTACAGGATCAGGATAATGCCTTAGAATATTGGCAATTATTTTAATCTCAGCATAGTCAAGAGAGTACATTGCCTTGATGAACTCAACACCGGGATTAACCTCATCAAACAGCTTTGACGCCGGATTTTGACGATTGCTAAATACGGAAGCAAACGCTTCCAAAACATTTGGTTTTATTGTTATTGGCATACTGTTAATGGATTTGTTTCTACTCAACTATACGAGCAGACAAATCAATTATGTAAACGGGGAAATAAAAAAAGGGGTCAAAACTTGACCCCTCGTACAGTTCTCTTGGTATTACTGCTCCTCATCTTCTTCAGCGCTGCGTCCATAATCTTATACACCGTAGGGCGAGATATTCCCATATCGCGGGCAATGGTCTCCACCGGATGGGCATACAACTCACCAATACCGAAAAAGGCGCAAACAACCCTCCTTTCCATTGGTATCAGGCAAGACAGATGCTCTTCCGCATCAATAGAGTCGTCATTCCACTCGAGACGTCCATCCCGGGTGTACGAAGGAAGGGCTACATTGTCGTTTATGTCTTCTACCAGGTCAGGCTCAGGCTCGCCAGGTTTAATGGCAAAAGATATTGTGTCCATATGAAGGCGGCTTCTCAATAAGTCTATGCATGCGTTCCGGGCAATTCTGCGAACAAAGTTCTCGAACGGCTCGTTTGCATCGTAAATGGGAAGTGCCAGAAAGACTTTTACACATATCTCCTGCAAAAAGTCGTCCGGCTGAAGCGCACGGTCGATTCGTGAGTAAGATAAAGCCATCGGGCGGCTTAGCTGCCTTATCTGGGAATCTAACGCAGTGTAAACGGCGTAGTCAACCTTGGGGCGGGTGATGAAAGAATCTGAAGATTTTGTCATGCAGTAGTGATTAAGTGTTAAACTTTAGACCATCTAAGGCCAAACCATACTTTCGTATGAGAATGGATTCCAGGAAAATGTGTGAGATATCAAGTTTATTTTCCTTAGTTGGAGTTTCTGCTTGAATACCAATAAAATGTTGGTACCGTTAGATGTGGAATAATACAAAATCACGTTCACCCCGAATCAGAGTGACCAATGGGTTCCGCATTTGCTTGAAAGCGAGGATTCAGTATTGAGAAAGAACTGTATTGCAAAGATGCAAATAAATCTCGAAATGTTGCACATTGACATTATGGCAAAGCCGGTGTCAGTTTGCCGGGGGATTTGGGGTTGGAGCGGAATTTGATGGGAAAAGCGGGAAGTAACCAATTGCTTAGATAATTGAATAAATAACTATATTCGATAATCAAATAAAAACAAGAAACTATCATGAAAAGTACGAAAATCTGGCTGGCGATTGCAGGGGTGCTGCTCGTGGCCCTTGGTGTGGTTTGTATTTGCAAGCCGGCGGCGACGCTGTTTACGGCTGCGTGGATGATTGGTTGCTTTACGCTGGCGGCCGGTATTGCGAAGCTGGTGTTTACTTTCAAGACGCAGATGTTCCTGCCCAACAGCGGGAGCCGTATGCTCAGCGCGATACTCGAAATAATCCTGGGTATCATCTTCATCGGCAACAACATCTTCGTGGCTTTCTCGCTGCCGGTTATTTTTGCTATGTGGGTGCTCATCGAAGGCGTGACCATCGCGGTGAACAGTTTCGACTACAAGAGGGTCGGATTCCCCGGCTGGTGGGGTATCCTTCTGCTGGGTATCTGCGGCGCAGTGCTTGGCGTACTTGGCCTTAAGAATCCCGACGTTTCTGCCGCAACCCTTTCGACTCTCATCGGAATCGGAGTCATTGCAATGGGCGCCGCCTATCTCTTTGCGTTGCTGGGTATCAACAAGTTCGAGCGTAAAGTAGATGGCTTTCGCAACGCGATCGGCATCGACGAACAATAATCCCCGCCGACCGATATGCCTCAACAACTGACTGAAATCGTCAATCAGGAATTCGGCGGCGAGAGGCCGCTGTACCGCACGCGAGACTTAAAGCTAACAGGCGTAACCATACACGCCGGAGAGAGCGCCCTGAAGGAGACGCAGAACATTCACGCAAACCGCTGCACATTCGAAGGAAAGTATCCCTTCTGGATATGCGACGGTTTCACCGTGAGGGACTGCCTCTTCCGCCCTGGCGCCCGTGCCGCCCTTTGGTACTCAAAGGGTTGCGAAATGACTGACAGCACCGTTGAAGCGCCCAAGATGTTCCGCGAGATGGACGGGATCAAGCTCCGCAACGTGCGTTTCACCGACGCCGGAGAGACATTCTGGAGCTGCCGTAACATCGAGGCTGAAGACATCTCCGCCGAACACGGAGACTACATCTTCATGCACTGCTCCGGCATTAAAATCAGAAACTTTCATCTCAAAGGCAACTACTCCTTCCAATGGGCGAGGGACATAGAGATCCACGACAGCATCCTCAACACCAAGGACGCATTCTGGGAGACCGACAACGTAACCGTGTATGATTCGGAAATCAACGGCGAATACCTCGGCTGGCATTCCCGGAACCTGAAACTGGTGCGCTGCCACATCACCGGCTCGCAGCCGCTCTGCTACGCGGAAGGGCTCATACTCGAAGACTGTACCTTCGGGCCCGATGCAGACCTGGCATTCGAGTACTCCTCCGTGCAGGCAGACATCCGCGGCGCGGTGCCTTCCGTAAAGAACCCCCGCACCGGCCGCATCGTGGCCGACAGTTACGGCGAAGTAATAATCGACGAGAACATCAAGGCTCCCGCCGACTGCCAAGTCCTCACGCGATGAAATACGATTTCGAAACCGTCATAGACCGCAGGGGCTCCTCCTGCGTAAAGTGGGACGCTCCCAACAGCGCCGGCGTGCCCTCCGCAGACGTCATCCCGATGTGGGTGGCCGATATGGACTTCCAGACCGCGCCTTGCATCATTGATGCCCTGCGCAAGCGCGTGGAACACGGCGTCTTCGGCTATACCGTCGTGCCCGACAGCTACTACGAGGCCATCATCTCCTGGTTCCGGCGCCGCCGCGGATGGGAGATAGAAAAAGACTGGATACTCTATACCACCGCCGTCGTACCGGCGCTCTCGGTATGCATCAAGGCATTCACCGAGCCCGGCGACAAGGTGGTCTTCATCACTCCGGCCTATAACTGTTTCTTCTCGTCCGTTCGGAACGCCGGCTGCACGAGTTCCGAAAGCCCGGTGATCTACACCAAGGAAGACGGCGTGCTAAAGGTCTCCATCGACTGGGACGACCTCGAACGCCGTTGCGCCGACCCCGCCGCCAAGGTGCTCCTGCTCTGCAACCCCCACAACCCCATAGGGCGTATCTGGACCCCGGAAGAACTCCAGCGGCTCGGAGAAATCGCCCGCCGGCACCGCCTGGTGGTGCTTTCAGACGAAATCCACTGCGAGCTGGAGATGCCCGGGCAGCGCTTCACACCCTTTGCGGCCGTATCAAAAGAGAACCAGGAGTGCAGCGTGACGATGAACTCCCCCAGCAAGTCCTTCAACACCGCGAGCCTGCAGATAGCCAACATCATCTGCAGCCGCCCGGAATGGAGGGAGAAAATAGATCGCGTCATCAATATCTACGAGGTCTGTGACGTGGGCCCCTTCGGCGTAGCCGGCCTGCAGGCGGCCTACAACGAGGGCGAAGAATGGCTCCGGCAGCTGAACGAGCACATCTACGACAATTACCTCACGTTCCGCAGACTGTTCGCCGAAGAACTCCCGGAATGCCCCGTGACCGAACTCCAGGCCACCTACCTTGCCTGGGTTGACGTGTCGGCAATCTGCCGGGGTACGGAGGAGACCATCGCAAGCCTCATCAAGCACGAGCACGTCCGCCCCGGACCCGGAGCGATGTACGGCGACGACCGCTTCCTGCGCATCAACCTGGCCTGCCCCGCGAACCTGTGCGAGGAAGGCATCAGGCGGATTATCAAAGGATTGAAGCGACTGAAAGGATAGGATGCAACAGGGAAGGAAAGACTACCTGCTCTCTCTCATCCGCGACGGCAAGCAGATGCGATTCAGGGACCAGCTGCAGCTTACGATGCTGCTGGCGGTCCCTGCCATACTCGCGCAGCTGTCCAGCGTGATGATGCAGTACATCGATACTGCAATGGTAGGACGCCTGGGAGCCAATCCTTCCGCATCCATAGGCCTGATGGCCACCAGCACCTGGATATTCGCAGGATTCACTATGGCGGTGGCTAGCGGCTTCTCCGTGCAGGTAGCGCACTGCTGCGGCGCCGGCGACTTCGCCGCCGCCCGCAGAGTGCTGCGCCAGGGCCTGCTCTGCTCCCTCGGAATATCCACGCTCTTCGCCATTATCGGCCTGGGCCTCAGCCCAATACTCCCCCGCGCCCTGGGCGGCGGCCCGGAAATATCCGGCGACGCATCGGCATACTTCCGCATCTACTCGGCTTTCCTGCCCCTCGGCGCCGTAGGCTATGCGGCAAACGCAATGCTGCAAGGCAGCGGCAATATGAAGGTTCCCAGCATATTGTACATCTCAATGTGCGCGCTGGACGTCGTCTTCAACTACCTGTTCATCTACGTGCTCGGTATGGGCGTTCCCGGCGCCGCGCTCGGCACCGGCCTGGCCGAGACTCTAACCACCCTCGTGTCGCTGTGGTACGTGCTGTGCCGGAGTAAGGAACTGCGCATAATCGGCGAAAAGGGCAGCTTCCTGCCCACACGCAGCATAATCCACAACGCCGCCCGAATCACTGGCCCTATGTGGCTACAGAACCTCATAATGAGGGGAGCCCACGTGGCAAGCACCGTTATCGTAGCCCCGCTCGGCCCTATAGCAATAGCCGCAAACGCTTTCGCGATTACGGCTGAGAGTTTCTGCTATATGCCGGGCTACGGCCTGGAGGAAGCTGCGACCACTCTGGTTGGCCAGAGCCTCGGCGCGAGGCGCAAGGAAATCGCCCGCCGGTTCGCCTCCATTACGATATGGATGGGAGCCATCATTATGAGCGTGCTCGCCGTGGCGATGTACGCCTTCGCGCCGGAACTGATGGCGCTCCTGAGTTCCGATCCCGACGTGGTAGCGCTTGGCGCTAAAGTCCTCAGGATAGAAGCATTCGCCGAAACCTTCTACGCCGTGTCAATCGTAGCTTACGGAGCCTGCGTGGGCGCTGGCGACACTATGGTGCCTACGATTCTGAACTTTGCCGGAATGTGGGTGGTGCGCATCGGCCTCGCCATATTCCTGACGCCGCGCTTCGGCCTGGAAGGCTACTGGATTGCGATGTGCCTGGACCTCAACATACGAGGCATACTTTTCCTGCTATACATCAAGGGCGACCGCTGGATGAAGAAACGGCTCGCAGCTATTTGACGTACTCCTCGATGAGGCGTACCATAAGGTTGTTGAGCTGTTCCACCTCGTATTCCCCAACGGTAGGCTTGATGTGGGAATTGCCCACGCCGCTGTCGTCGGTAAGGAACACATAGGTTCCGCCGGTGGTGATAGCCATCATCCTGAGAAGGAATTCGGTCTTCTTGTCAACTCCGCTGGATGCCACGGGGATGAGTTTGATTCCCTTGGCGGCATAGGTATCGATGGACTTCTGCACGCTCTCAATTACGCCCTGCTGGTCGTGGTGAGGGGGAGCGTCGAGAATGATAAATGCAATGCGCGCGCGTGCGTCGTCCTTCCAGTCGAACTTCTGCAGGGAGACTTCGAGGGCAGTATGAACGGCCTCTGGATAGTCGCCGCCACCATCGGCCTGCTGCTTCTTGATGAAGTTCACGGTAGTAGTGAAATCCTTGGTGAATTTGGACTCACGGGTTAAGTACTGGTCTCCTACGTCCCTGTAGAACAGAGAACCGGTGCGGATGCCATAACCCTTGAGGCTGGAAGCACAGCGGTTGAGTATGTCAAGCAGGTCGCTCCTGAGGAAGTCGATTTCATCCATCATCGAACCGGTGGCATCCACTATGAAGAGGATGTCAGCGTCCTTGGACTGCTCCTTGGTGTTCGAGACGACGAATTCATTCATTTTGACGGCCTCGTCGCTCCAACCGGTTACCGCGACAGCCTTGTTTACATCAACTCCGTTGAGAGCAATGCTCAGCGTGCCAAGCTGATATTCGGCGTCGTGCAGGCCCGCCCAGCAGTTGGCGCATCCGGCAACGTCGGAAACCGCTTTCCAGATAACCTTGTCGCCATCCTTCAGCTGTACAGCAACGCCGGGAAGAGGTTTGCCATCAGCATCTGTGACCTTTATCGCGACCCTGTTGCCCGTCCAGAACTTCCAGTAACCGGAAGCGGAAGAATATCCGGGAATCGTATATTCGTTGCCGGCCTGGTCGGTGGTGACTTCGTCTTCGCTGGTCATCAGGCCACCCCAGAAGCTCCAGTGGTCGAGGTCGCGCCATTCGCCGGCAGTAACGATACCGGCCTGGTTCTGCTGACCCTGGCCTTCTCCGGGCATATCGCCGGAATCAGAGCCGCCTCCCGGGGAATCCGCGTCATATGCCATCTTTCCGCTACCCCCTTCCATATAAGGAACGGGATCGTAGTAATCACCTGCTTCACAGGCTGCAAAAGCAACAACAGCAACAGCTGCAATAATAAGTCTTTTCATAACACAATAACGATTTCTAACCTATAAATCCGCCAACCGGGCAAATCTTGCACGCAAAAGGAAAAAAAACAATCAGAGATTCTTGGTCTTATTAATCAACCAACTGGGATAATTCGTAGTGATACATTTAAGATAGTCGTATTCATCGAGATACAACTGCACGTTCGCTTCGGTATAAACGGCACTGCTGTTGCCGGAATACTGGTCGAGGTGGAACACGCTGAGCTGCAGGCCTGCATCCTTGAATTCCTGGATAGTGCGCTTGCCTGTGCCCTTGTCGGCGCTTCCTGCCACTCCGAGGCTCATCTTATCGCGGGTGCACAGGTTGGCCCAGTCGGTATAGCCCTTGTTCTTGAAAGAAGCTGCAGTAATATCGCCGTTCATCCAGCCGCAAGCGAGCCCGGCAGACTTCATCGAAGGCGCTACCCTCTTCATCACCGTCTCATAACCGGTGCAGATAAATTCCACGAAGTTCTGGGCATTCTTTTCCTGAATGATTTCTATGGCTCTCAGGGCAGCATTCGTGGGATAGTCGTAATTGACTTTCGGAGTATCTATCATCTTGATATCCAGCAGAAGCTTGGTGCGGCTGCCGCTCTCCATCACGATGTCGAGATACTCTTCCAGCGTAGGAATCCACTCGTAGTTGGCAAGGCGCTTCGCAGAAATAATCTCCTCTGCCGTGTGCTCCCAGGGATGCATTCCGTTTATGTAGTCATCGCTGGTTGCATGAGCCACGATAACCTTGTTGTCTTTGGTCCAATAGATGTCGCACTCAGAGGCGTAGCAGCCCAGAAGCATTGCGTATCGCAATCCGGCCCTGGAATTGTCGGGATGCCCGCTCTCCGTAGCACCGCCGCGGTGGGCCACCACCTTGTTGCCCGCAGGCAGCGGCTTGGGCAGTCCTCCCGTCTCGTTCGATGAATGAGCCACAACCGTCAGCGTAATGGTGCCAGATGACTGCGGGCAGGCCCACGCCACCTTGTCGGCCGCCGCAGCGTGCTTCACCGAATTCACCGTAACGGCATCGCACACGGTAGCGTTGAAACTGAGCGCGTTCACACCTGCCACCGCTCCGGCCACCGTTCCCTGTACGGGCCCGAAATTGCAGTTCCCGGGAACCGATGCCGCCATTCCAATCGACCCGAAGAGTCCGCCGGCGCCGGAATAACCTTCCCTGCCGCCGATGATCTTCACGCTGCCGTAATTGAGGTTGGACATAAGCGCCGAAGCCGAATCAGCCCCGGTATCCTGCCCCATAATGCCACCGGCGTAGGCGTACGGAGCCGACGCGTGCTTGTTCTCAAGGCTCACGGTGCCCCGGTTGATATTGCCGGATATGGTCATACTTGTGAAAGGCATACCGATGATGCCTCCGACGGCCACCCGGTGATAATTGGTATTGCCCACCGTATTGAGGGTCACCGAAACGGAGCCGCTGTTGGTGCAGCCGGAGACCTCCCTGTTGCCGCCGGTTCCTTCCGAGAACCCGGTGATGCCGCCGACGCCCTGCCAGTAATCGATAGTGACTGATGAATTGTCGAGAATGACGGAGCCGCTGTTGGTACACTCCCGGATAGAACTGGAGTTGATATTGCCGGCAACGCCACCGACGCGGTTGACATTCGGCTTGACCGAGCGTATGGTGCCTGTATTGCTGCAGGCGCTAAGCACCGTACCGTTGTAAGTATGGCCGCTGACGCCTCCGATGGCCACGTAGCCCGAAGCCGCAGAAGCGTTGGTGAAAGATATCTCGCCGCTGTTCGAACATTCGTTCAGGAGGTAATATCCGGTATAACCGGTAACTCCTCCGATTCGCACCAGTTTGCCGTCGCATTTCGCGCTCACGGAGCCCTCGTTGCGGCCGTCCTGAATGATTCCGAAGGCCGACGACTCCCCTTTTGCGTACGCGACCACGCCGCCCACCGCGTTCTCGACGCCAATGGACGACGACTTCTGCTCCACCTGTCCGGCGTTGACGCATCGCACGACCGAGCAGCCACGGCCGTCGTAGCCCACCACGCCACCAACGGCGGAGACCCACGGATTGAGGGAATACACGCTGCCGTAGTTGACGCAGTCGCTTATCGTATTGCGCAGGTCGAAGAAGCCCACGACGCCGCCCATTATGCTGCTGTTGGAGGTTTCGTCGGTCGAACTGGCCTGACCGGTGACGGCGGACAGGTTGCGGACGGTTCCGTAATTGACGCAGTCGGCGAAGGTGCCGGAACTGTTCCAGTTACCCACGATTCCGCCGATACGGGTCTTGGAAATGGCGTCTGCAGCCACCTCAACCGTTGCAAAGTTGACCACTCCGGTGACGCTGGAGGCCCCGTTGGTTTTGGCCACGACGCCCGCGTAATACCAGGTGTAGTTGTTGGCCGATTTGGAATGACGGATGACGCTGACGCCGTCGTAGGACGTGCCGTCGGCGCTACCCACCACCAGATCCTTCAACACGGCATTATCAGCCAGCTGGCGGAAGAGGCCGACGTAATTGTTACCGGAGACGTTGAGCCCGCTGAGCCTGTGGCCGCAGCCATCAAAGGAGCCGGCAAAGTCGCGCGGCGTCCAGGCCTGCATCTCCATATCGATGTCGGCGCCCAGGGAGACCTGTTCGGTTCCATCCAGCGGGGTACGGAGGGTATTCCAGGCAAACAGCTGGTCCCTGGTGAATATCACCCGCTCCCAGGTTGCCCCCTGCGCAGGATCTCCGGCATCCGCCGCGCCGTTGCGCTTCAAGACGGTCTGAACGCGGTTGGTGCGGGTGCACGACATTGCGTCGGAGCGTATAAGAGATACCTTGAACTCGCCTGCCGCGCAGGTTCCGGGCAGCAGGGCGGCGTAATAAGAGCCGGGGGCGAAACAATCGCCGGCCGGCAGCAGCAGCACTTCGCCGCAGGGGTCGGGTTTGCTGACTATCGTGCCGTCCGCCTTCACCTGCACCTTGCCGGAAATCCCGGGGGCGCGGACAAGGATAGAGCAGATATCTTCAGAAGTTATGTTGATCTTCACAAGCGACGTGACGTTGCGGAAGATCAGAGAGCCGCCGTCGGCCACTGCCACCGAGGCAAGGGCTCCGGAAGCGGCGACAGCCGTACCGGAAAGCTTCTGCTCGCGAGGGACGGAAAGTGTAATCGCTCCGTCGCTGCAAGTCTCGGCAGCAGCGGCAGGATAGGCGGCATACAGTACTTTGGCGCCTTCGGCCACCTCCCCCTCGAAACGGGCGGAGGTGCCGGAGTTGCCGCCGGCTGGAATGGTGAAGATATTCCTGGACACCCCGTCGAACACGGCAATGGCATCGCTGTCTTCCCATTTGACGGACGGGAAATCCAGAATGGTCTTGCAACCGTCGTCGGTACGGGCTTCCAGCGCCACCGGGACGCGCTTTACCTCGGAAGGCATTTCCTCAGAAATCTCAATCCCGATGTTGCAGGAGGCCAGTGTGAAAGCCAGGCAGGCGCTCAGCCAGAGCCCGGCGGAATGTCCGTGAATCTTCATTATTCAGCGTCGCTGTGATTTACAAATGTAGGTGTAATGGTGCCGGTATTGGCCGGGCAGAGCCAGGCGGCCTCATCTGCGGCAGCAGCCTTGGCCACTCCGAATCCGGAATAATGTACTTTAGCTTCATAACTGTGTACTTTATTGGCTAATATAATTGGTTTCAGAAAAGTTTCCTGGGCATCGTGGCGATGAAGTCCTTGAGGTAGAAAGGTTCGAAGTACGCTATGTCGCGGAATGCCTTTGCGTTCCACTCCCTCAGCGCCGGCCCCGCCATCGCATCCGCCCTCGGACACTCCTGCCGGAACCACCTTCCCTCGCCGGCCAGCACTCCCTCGCACTTCGCCGCACCGTCGCCGATGAACAGTACTCCGGAGTACGGGGCATCCAGGAAAGTATCATCTACGATTCTTGGTGCGATGTCTGTAAGTCTGTTTCCGTCAGAGGAATAGATAGCGGTATAGACCTCCATGCGGCGGGCGTCGATCATAGGGACGATATAGCGGCAGCCTTCCGGAAGACCGGCGGCGATGGCCTGGGCAACGAGTACGTCGAGAGTGCTGACAGCAAGCAGCGGGATGCCGGCGCCGAAACAGAGGCCCTTGGCGGTGGACGAGCCTACACGAAGCCCGGTATATGACCCCGGACCCATACTCAGGCAGACGGCGTCGCAGTCGCTGACCTTAAGGCCTCTCTCATCGAGTACTTCTTTTATGTACGGAGCCGTCATAGCCGCGTGCAGGCGGGGTTCCTCCCCTATGCGGAGAGCGGTAACGGCATCGCCTTCCAGCAGCGCTGCGGAGCACAGCGAGGTGGAAGTCTCAATTAGGATTATAGCAGGGCGCATGTCTCGGCACCGGGTGTAATGTATTGACCTATGAAAAGTTTGAGCTGGGGAACCAGGGCCCCGGAAAAGTCGCGCAGCAGATGATAGACCTTAAGGTTTTCAAGCGAAGCCGGATCCACGAAATTCCAACTGGAATTGAGCCCATCGAAAGCAGAGATGAGAAGCCCCAGGACCAGGGCGGTGGTGAAGGCCGCAAAGAGAGCACCGAGCAGGCGGTTGAGCCAGCCGAGCGTGGCAATCTTGAACAGCTTGGTAATCAGGCTCCCCACCAGCGCCATCACGAGGGCGCAGACCAGGAAAATCAGTATGAAGCAGATTATATAGGTAACCTTCTCGTCGGAACCGAACTGCAGCATAGCCACCTTGGTAAGGTCCGGGGAGAATCGGCTTGCCACAAACGCACCCATAACCACAGCAGCGAGCGATACTATCTGTGTTATAAGCCCTTTCACCACCCCGTGGATGATTGCCGGGATAAACAGTGCAAGCAAAATAATGTCAAATACAGCCATTGTTAAAACCCTGCGAAATGATTATATTTGCAGACTATTATTTGTGTGTACAAAAGTAAGGAAAAAAAATGACATTCAAAGAATACAAGGGACTGGATTTAGTGGCTGCCGGAAATGAGGTTCTGGAGCGGTGGAAAAAGATGGATGCGTTCAGCAAATCGCTCGCGCTGAGGGAAGGTGCTCCTGAATTCATATTCTTCGAAGGTCCCCCCAGCGCCAACGGTATGCCGGGCATCCACCACGTAATGGCCCGCTCCATCAAGGACGCCATTTGCCGATATAAAACGCAAACCGGCTACAAGGTCAAGCGCCGTGCCGGCTGGGACACCCACGGCCTTCCTGTGGAACTTGGCGTGGAAAAGAAACTTGGCATAACCAAGGCCGATATAGGCACCAAAGTTTCCGTTCAGGAGTACAATGCCACCTGCCGCCGTGAGGTTATGAAATATACCGCCGAGTGGGTTAACATGACAGAGCGTGTAGGTTATTGGGTGGATATGCTGGATCCGTACATCACCTACGATAACCGCTACATAGAAACCCTCTGGTATCTCCTCAAAAAGATATACGACAAAGGCCTGCTTTACAAGGGCTACACAATTCAGCCATATTCTCCCACAGACGGTACCGGCCTAAGCTCACATGAGCTTAACCAGCCCGGCTGCTATAAGGATGTTTCCGATACAACTGCCACCGTGCAGTTTGAGGTCATAAAGGATGCTGCATCCCAGAAATTGTATGACTGTCAAACGGTTCCGGTATTTTTCCTGGCCTGGACCACCACGCCCTGGACCCTTCCGTCCAACACGGGCCTCTGCGTAGGTCCGAACATCGATTATGTGCGCGTCCGCTCCACCAATCCCTATTCGGGCGCCGAGGCCGTCTATATCGTGGCCAAAGAGTTGTGCGACACCTGGTTCAACCCGAAGGGAAAGATTCCGTTCACCGTGCTTGACGGCGTGTTCAAAGGCAGTGAGCTCGTCGGTATGCGCTACAGGCAGCTGATTCCCTGGTTCAAGCCCGACGGCGACGCCTTCCGGGTGATTCCGGGCGACTATGTGACGACCGAGGACGGTACGGGCATCGTGCATATCGCTCCGACTTTCGGTGCCGACGACAAGCGTGTCGCCGCCGCCGCGGGCATCACCGGACTGCTGGTCATCGACCGGGACGGGAATCCGCAGGCGCAGGTAGACCGGCAGGGCCGCTTCTGCCGCCTGGAAGACCTCGATCCGGACTATGTGAAGACCCACGTGGATCCGTCCTACCGCGAATACGCCGGCCGCTACGTCAAGGCGGGCTACAAGCAGTATTTCGAGCACGTGGAGGAAGAGGGGACCCTCGATATCGACCTGTGCGTGATGATGAAGGCCGACGGCCGTGCTTTCAAGGTGCAGAAACACGTGCACAGCTATCCGCACAGCTGGCGGACCGACCTGCCTGTGCTGTACTATCCGCTTGATTCCTGGTTCATCAAAGCCACGGCCGTGAAAGACGAGATGGTGGAACTCAACAAGCAGATTACCTGGAAGCCGGCTTCCACCGGTACGGGCCGCTTCGGACAGTGGCTCGAGAACATCCAGGACTGG
>DBYB01000059.1:109991-110119 GCA_002309995.1 Bacteroidales bacterium UBA1197 | reverse complement strand
GCAGAGCAGGCCAACTTCGACTACCTCAATGCCAAGGTCGGCTACAAGCAGCCGCTCGATCCTAAGAGCAACCTCAAGGCAGCCCAGTTCGCACAGCCTCTGTTCGAGTTCAGCGGCGCCTGCGCAGG
>DBYB01000059.1:109432-109953 GCA_002309995.1 Bacteroidales bacterium UBA1197 | reverse complement strand
CATCACCCAGCTGTTCGGCGACCATATGATGATTGCAAACGCTACCGGATGCTCCTCCATCTACGGTGCATCCTTCCCCGCATCCCCTTACTGCACCGACGCCAAGGGCCGCGGCCCCGCCTGGCAGAACTCCCTCTTCGAGNNTTCGAGGACTTCTGCGAATTCGGTCTCGGCATGCGTCTCGGTTCCGAGCGCATCCGCGAAACCGTCGCCCGCTGGATGGCAAAGGGTCTCGAGTGCGAGAAGTGCAGCCCCGAGATGAAGGAACTCTATCAGAAGTGGCTCGACAACCGCGGCAACTACGCAGTCACCCGCGAGGTGGCCGACAAGCTAGTCCCTCTGATGGAAGCCTGCGGATGCGAGGTCAGCAAGGCCCTGCTTGCCCTCAAGCAGTACATTCCTGCCCGCAGCCAGTGGATCATCGGCGGCGACGGTGCCTCCTACGATATCGGATACGGCGGTCTGGACCACGTGCTCGCCAGCGGTGAGAACGTCAACATCCTGGTTCTCGACACCGAGGT
>DBYB01000059.1:2905-109377 GCA_002309995.1 Bacteroidales bacterium UBA1197 | reverse complement strand
AAGAAGATCCGCAAGAAGGATCTCGGCATGATGGCTATGAGCTACGGCTATGTGTATGTTGCTCAGGTCGCTATGGGTGCAAGCCCCGTGCAGTACCTCAACGCCATCAAGGAGGCCGAGGCCTACGACGGACCTTCGCTCATCATTGCCTACGCTCCTTGTATCAACCACGGTCTCAAGGCNNAAGGCCGGTATGGGTCTGAGCCAGAAGGAGGAGAAACTGGCAGTGGAGTGCGGTTACTGGCAGCTCTACCGCTACAATCCTCTTCTCGAGGAAGCCGGCAAGAACCCGTTCAGCCTCGACTCCAAGGAGCCTGACTGGAGCAAGTTCCAGGATTTCCTCAAGGGTGAGGTCCGCTTCTCCTCGCTGAGCAAGCTGTATCCCGAGAGCGCAGGCGAGCTCCTCGCCAAGACCGAGGAATTCGCTAAGATCCGCTACAACACCTACAAGAAACTCTCCGAATAGCGGGGTTTCAGAATAAAAGAAGGCCGGCATTGATTTGCCGGCCTTCTTTTTTATAATATGTACAACGGTGACGCGGTCATACGCGGAAGAGGCGCGAGGGGTATGCCGCCTGCGGCATCCAGGCTCTCGCGGAATGCCAGTTCCGGGGTGTTGTTGTGCTCGCTGAGGTGGCAGAGGAAGATGTGACGCAGGCCGTCGTGGCGGAACGTGCGTATGGCATCCGAGCACTCGGGGTTTGACAGGTGACCGTGGCCGCCGCGTATGCGGGCCTGCAGGTCAAGGGGGTAGGGGCCGAGGCGGAGCATCTCGGGGTCGTAGTTGCTCTCGATGACTACGGTATCGGCCTGGCGCGCCCAGTTGAGAGCCTCCTCGGTCATTGCTCCGATATCGGTCATTATAACGAACTTGAAATCATCCAGCAGTATGGCGTACCCGACGGTTTCCGAGGCGTCGTGCGGCACGATGAAGTAACGGGCGCTAATGCGGCCGGGGATGATTTCGTTCCAGGCTCCTTCGCGGAGGATCATACGGTAGTCGCCGGTCTGCCCGCGGGTAAGATAATGCCGCGAGAGCGCCCGGTGAAGATTCTCCGTTGCCCAGACGGGCTTGCATATATGCTTGCAGAACGAGCCGAGAGAGCGGATATGGTCAGCATGGTCGTGGGTCACGAGCACGGCGCTGAAATCGTCGAAGCAAAGGCCGTCGGTCTGCAGTTCCTTCTTCAGCCTGCGGGGGCTCACTCCGGCGTCGATGATTACGCCGGCCTCGCAGCGGCGGCTGTCTTCTCCGAAAAGGCCTATGAAATAGCAGTTTCCGCAACTGCCGGACGAGAAAGACTTGAACTTAACGACGCTCATCTCCGGTACAGTACTTATCGATTACGCTGTATGAATCCTTCACGCCGAGTTCTCCCGCGCGCGACAGGTCTATGCAGCCCTTCTCCTTGTCCTTCAGATATATGAGCACCAGGCCCCTGTTGAAGTAGGCGTCTCCCATAGAAGGATAGAGCCGCAGTGCCTGGGTGTAACTGTCGATGGAATTGACCATCTCACCGCTGAGGCAGTAGAGGTTGCCCAGGTTGAAGTACAGCCAGGGGATGTCAGGCACAATTTCCGTTGCCGCCTGCATATCTTCGATAGCCTCCGTGTAGTCGTAGCTGCGCGCCACCTGGTCGGACACCCTCGCGCGGGTGGTACCCTTGTCGTCCATAGTCAGCGTCTGCATATTGCCCTCGAGAGACGCGATGAAGTCTATCATCTCTGCCCTGAGGACGCCACGGTTCATAAGGTAGAACGCCTGGTAATAGCGGCTGTACATATCCCTCTCGGAATCGTTGCCGGCTGCGGCGACGGCCTTGTCGAACCAGCCGAGTGCGGCCTGGTAGTTCTTCTGCTGCACGTCGTAGATGCCTCTGATGAAGAAGGTCTCGGACGGAGTGAGCTGCACCTTCCCTGCTCCGGAACTGCCGTCGCCGGCCAGCACAGAAGACAGCGAGCGAACGAGTTTGAGCGTAACGAGGCTGTCGTTGTTGGAGACCACGACGGGCACAGGTACGGAGTCGATGAAGCGGTCCGTGAGCACGTGCTCGAAGCGGTTGCTGAGGGCAAGATTGCGCTGCTCCCTTTCGGCCGCCAGCTGGAACTTGTAGAGAGGCCTCAGGCGTATGTCGATGTCGCGGTGCTGCAGGAGTTCGTTGTCGAAGTCTTTCTTTGCGAAGTCGGCGTCCAGGGCAAGCAGGGCGTTGTATTTGCGGGTGGTATCGGCAAAGGAGGCCTCGCCGCCGGCAGTCTTGGCCCGGTACTCGCCGACCTTACGCTGGGCAGTACGGTAATCGGCCTTGGACTCCTTGGTCATACCGAGCATATTCTCAACATAGGAACGGTTCAGGTAGGCCTTGGCGAAATCGGGATAGAGTTCGATGGCTCTGTCGTAGTCGGCCAGGGCGTCGCGCCAGCGGCCCATTTCCATAAAGAATGCGGCCCTGTTGAAGTAGGCCAGCACGTTACGGGGGTTGATGTTCAGCACCCTGTCCATATCCTCCAGTGCGCTCTCATAATCGCCCACCTGGGCATAGATGAGGGAGCGGTTATAGAGGGTAAGGGCGTTGCCTGGCTCATCCTTGAGCACCCGGTTCAGGTCCTTCATCGCGGCATTGTAGTCGTGCAACTCATAGTACAGGAGGGCCCTGTTGAAATACGCGAAGGTGTTGGTGCTGTCCAGTTCCACGGCCCTGGTCATATCGCTCACTGCCTCCATATACTTTTCCTGGGCGGCCAGCACGCGCCCGCGGCGTATGTAGCACTCGGGCTCGAAACGGTCGAGCTTGATGGCCTTGTTGTAGTCGTTCATAGCCTTGAGCGTATCGCCGAGGAAGAGGTATGAGGCTCCCCTGTTGAGATATGCTGAAGGGTCCTTGGGCTCCTTGCGGATGTAGCGGTCGAAGTCTTCCACGGCCTCGGGGAAACGCTGGGCGAGGAAGTTGGTGACACCACGGCTGAAGTACAGGCCGATGAAGCCGGGGCGCAGGCTGATGGCCTTGTCGAAGTCATCGAAGGCCTTCTCGTATTCGCCGTTGCGGCTCTCGGTAATCGCCCTGTAATGATAGCCGTTGGTGAATACAGGATTCAGGCGTACGGCGGTATTGAAGTCCTTCTGCGCGCCGCGGATATCGCCCAGGTTGTACTTTGCAATGCCGCGGTAGAAGAAGCACCAGTAATCGGTGGTGTCCAGCCTGGCCAGTATATTGAAATGCTCGATTGCCTGGGAGTACTTGCCGTCCTGCAGGGCCATACGGCCGCGAATACTGAACACGTCCTTATCGTACTGGGCGTGCACGCAAATGGCCGTTGCCAGCAGAATCGTTATGGAAAGGATAAACTTTTTCACTACATTTGCAAAGATAAACATTTATCGTGCCGTTTTGAAGCGCATCCGCAAAATAATTCTGCTCTGCTGCACTCTTTTGGCGTGCGGCATTCCTTCGCACGCCGGAATCAGGGACGACGTGGCGTGCCTGGCCGACAGCCTGATGGAAGGACGGGGCCACGCAACCCGCGGCGCGGTGGAGGCCTCCGCCTACATTATGCGTCGCTTCAGGCAGATAGGCCTGGAGCCTGCGGTGCAGTCGTTCAGGACGGCGAAGGGCGTCGGCCACAACATACTGGCATCCTATACAGGGAATCCGCATTCGAAGAGCTACGTTCTGGTTTGCGCCCGCTACGATGGCCTTGGCATCATAGACGGCATAACCTACCCGGGCGCCGACTGCAACGCCTCTGGAGTCGCGGTGATGCTCTATCTGGCAGAAGCCTTCAAAGACAGCGGGAAGAACTTCGTCTTCGCCGCGCTCGACGGCCACTCCGAAGGCCTCGCCGGAGCGGAAGCGCTGGCCGCCTCGGGGCTGTACAAGTTTTCGATGGTCGTGAACCTTGATACGATAGGCTCTACGCTGGCGCCGCCCAACAAGTACCGGCCCGACTACCTCATCGCCCTCGGCGGCAAAAAATGGGAGAATACTCTCGATCAGGCCAACTACCGGCTGGACATCCGCCTCTACTACGACTACTACCGCAGCAAGAGCTTCACCGAATACTTCTATACGAAGATTTCTGATCAAGCTCCCTTCCTCCGCCGCGGCGTGCCGGCCATTATGTTCACCTCCGGCATCACCCTCAACACCAACAAGAACGCCGACAACCTCTCAGGCATCGACTTCTCCATGCTCGAGCGCCGCGCCCGCCTCATCCGCAACTGGCTCCAACTACTATAACCCACCGGCCCAAGGTCCCACCAGCCACCTCGCGAATACCATTAGGTCCGCCTTCCCCAGTCCTGGCTCCAACTACTATAACCCACCGGCTCAAGGTCCCACCGGCCACCTCCCGAATACCATTAGGTCCGCCTTCCCCAGTCCTGGCTCCAACTACTATAACCCACCGGTCCAAGGTCCCACCAGCCACCTCCCGAATACCATTAGGTCCGCCTTCCCCAGTCCTGGCTCCAACTACTATAACCCACCGGTCCTGATTCCAGCTCCTCCAGCCTACCATCCCAGTCTCGCAGCCTCCGCCCGTCCATATCCTTCCCGCGACGTGACTCTCAGCCGCCCACAGTCACGTCACCTCCAACTATCTACCCTTTCCGCCTCCTTACTCCCCCTACTCCCCCGCGACGTTACCCTCAGCCTCCTACAATCACGTCATCACAAACTGTCAACCCTTTCCGCCTCCTTACTCCCCCTACTCCCCCGCGACGTGACTCTCAGCCCACCACAATCACGTCATCACAAACT
Organism: Bacteroidales bacterium UBA1197; assembly: GCA_002309995.1. Classification (GTDB taxonomy): domain Bacteria; phylum Bacteroidota; class Bacteroidia; order Bacteroidales; family UBA932; genus Cryptobacteroides. The sequence continues at coordinate 104,620 of DBYB01000059.1, read as the reverse complement.
GTCAATCCTTTCCGCCTCCTTACTCCACCGCGACGTGACCCTCAGCACCCAACAATCACGTCATCACAAACTATCAACCCTTCCCGCCTCCTTACTCCACCGCGACGTGACCCTCAGCCTCCTACAATCACGTCACCGCCCTCTTTCAGCTGCTTCCGTCCCAAAACGACCCGCGACGTGACTCTCAGCCCACCACAATCACGTCGCGTACGGATGGAGCCAGTCATTACAGACAAAGGCATCTAGATATTTGATCTTTCGTAACTGTTTTTCCGGCAAAGACGCTGTCGCTCCCTCTGAATCGAACGGCCTGGGATTCCTGCCAGATGGAATTTCCCAAATCTTGCCTAACTCGCTCCGGTAGCAGGTATATAGAAGACTCTTGACCAGGCTTGAAGTACCGTTCAGGCAGGATTACATCATCAATAATGTGACAAAGTTCAATATCAGTCATCCGGCTTTTATTAATCCGTCCCTGTTCAGTAATGAAAGCTTTAGACGGATTAAACGCTGGTACTCCACGCTCTACTGCGGCTAGTGTTAGGGCAGGACTACTGTTCTCTTTTACCTGCTCTGTAATATCTTTCTCGTCAGAGATTCTGTTCATCTGGTACAGAAAGTTTCTTGGAGAGACATAGACGGATTCAACATATGCTGTATCTTCAATGTCTTCACGCAAAAGCAGCCCACTCTCTGACATCCTGTAACTCAATGGAACAGGGACATTGCAAGGCAGGAACTCGTGTCTTTTCCAGTTGTCTATCAGTTGCGGATTGAGGTCTCTACCCAATTCTTCCCGAAAATACGCGTTCGCTGAACAATGCTTGTATCCGAATGGAGTTGCAGACAGACCGTGATGGAGACCTTGCCTGTTGACATAGTTCAGGAGGGCCTGTGTATGATAGAGTCCATCTACTTGAAGGATAAAGCACGTTTTCTCTCCCAACGATCCTTTTCGATGGTATTTTGCGTTGAAGTAACGAGTGTAAGAGTAGCGCTGACGCTTTGCCAGTGCTTTCGGATCGTCCGTCCTTGCCACTTCGTGGTAGTGAGTTGGAAGAAAGCCGTCTGCAAGCAATACTGAGTCAGTCTCAAACGCAGCAACTGCGAGATAGTTGAAACCGATAATAAGATCTGTCTCGCTTCTGAACATCACCTCACTATGAGATGATCTGCAAAGATGATATGTGTAATTCATAGTCTAATAAGTTTTGGTCTTATGGTTTTGCAAATATATTCAATATTTTGTTCTGAGCAAACAAGCGACGTTATTCTCAGAACCTCACAGCCATGTCACTAGCCGCCTTCAACACTATCTGCCAGAAAATAGTACCGCGACGTGACCCTCAGCCTCCTACAATCACGTCACCGCCCTCTTTCAGCTGCTTCCGTCTCAAAACGACCCGCGACGTGACTCTCAGGCTCCCAGAATCACGTCACCAGCAACCATCCGGTCACTTTCACCTCACGCCCCATCGCGACGTGACTCTCAGCACCTGACAATCACGTCGCGAGCGGGGCGGTCTAGGAAGGAGGAGAAAGGGACGGGAGGGGTCAGGGGTCAGGGGTCAGGGGTCAGGGGTCAGGGGTCAGGGGTCAGGGCGGAGGGCGGAAAGTGAAGGGCGGAAAGTGAAGGGCGAGAAAGTGAAGGGCGAGAAAGTGAAGGGCGAAAAAGAAGGGCGAGAAAGAAGGGCGAGAAAGAAGGGCGGAAAGTGAAGGGCGAAAGTGAAGGGCGGAAAGTGAAGAGCGAAAAAGAAGGGCGACAAAGAAGGGCGGAAAGTGAAGGGCGAGAAAGAAGGGCGAGGAAAAAAGTGGCAAGGAAAAAAGTGGCAAGGATGTACGGGAGGTACAGGGCGGGGAAAGCAAAAAAAATGACTATCTTTGAACTGTTATGATTCAGAAGACCAATGCGGCAAGGCTGCTGGATGCAGCGGGGATTGCGTATTCGCTCGTTGAATACGCAGTTGATGAGGAGCATCTGGAGGCGTCTCACGTGGCGGCTGAACTGGGCGAAGACCTCGACCGGGTCTTCAAGACACTGGTCCTGCGAGGCGATAAGAGCGGCCCGTTCGTCTGCGTTATTCCGGGATCACTGGAGGTAGACCTCAAAGTCGCGGCCAAAATTTCCGGCAACAAGAACTGCGAGATGCTACACGTCAAGGAGTTGCTTCCGCTGACCGGCTATATTCGTGGCGGCTGTTCTCCAATCGGGATGAAGAAACAGTTCCCGACATTCATCCACGAAAGCGCTCTGCTTTACGACACAATCTACATCAGCGCCGGCATTCGCGGACTTCAGCTCTGCCTGTCGCCGCAAGACCTTATACAATTCACCGGAGCAAATATTTATCCCATATGAAACCTTGCACCCTGTTTCTCGCCGCCCTGGCGGTCTTTGCGTCCTGCAATCAGCAGGCCGATATTAATTCATACGTTCCCGAGAATGCCGTAATGGCGCACCGCGGCTCGACCTACTGGGCTCCGGAGGAGACCGAGAGTGCCTGGCGTTGGGCGCGCGAGATGGGAGCCGATTACCTGGAGTCCGACCTGCAATGCACCAAGGACGGCGTCATCCTGGCTAACCACGACGTCAACCTGACTCGCACGACCAATATCGAAGAGGTCTTCGGCCCCGGTGTTCCTGCGTCCCGCCGTGACTTCTATATCTCCCTGGGCTTCAACCCGGAGGATGCAGACGAGCAATTGGAGTACGACGCAGCAGGATTCGTACCTTATCACGCATCATCCTATTATTATGCAGAACTGTTGATTCTTGACGCCGGTTCCTGGTTCAACGAAGCACGGCCGAAGCAGGCCCGCGCTGCATTCGCCGGCAGCCAGTATGTCTCTGCGCTTCAGGACCAGATAGCGTACGCTGAAGGTCGGATGCTCAAGCGCGACGCCCTGGGCAACCGCATTCTGGCCGGCGGGCTGAAAGCATCCTGCATCGGCAAGACGCTGGCTCAGATTCGCTCCGCAGCAAAGGAGAACGGCAAGTATATGGAGTTCCTTGACTACGACTTCGGCAGCGCCTACGTTGATGACCCTGCAGACAGCGGCCACCGCCCGGGCATCTATATCGAATTCAAGGAGCCGGAAGTTAATCCTGAAGATATGGAGCAGCGCGTCTATGATATCCTGGACGCTTGCGGATGGAACATCATCACCTCGAAAGCCGAGGAGACTGAGTTCTACAAGGACGGACTGGTGCAGGTTGGCAAGACCCGCGGCAAGGTCATCCTGCAGACATTCTCGACTGAATCGCTCGTGCGCGCAAACGCCATCTTCAAGGGACGCCTGCCGATGTGCTTCCTGCTGTGGCCCCCGTGCCCGGAAGATGTTCCAGACGGCGACCTTGAGACTGAAGACGGATTCCGCGCCATTCTGAAGTGGGCCAAGGCCAACGGCGCGAACATCAGCGGCCCGTCGATCTCCGGCGAGCCCAACAACTACTCCGAACTGAACCACCAGTGGCAGGCGGACCTGGTGCACGAAGCGGGAATGCTCAATCACCCGTATTCCTTTGACTCGCTCGAGCAGATGGAGGAGCAGACCGCCCGCTCCGACGGATTCTTCACGAACCGCTCCGACCTCACCCTGCAGTACCTCATCGACAACGGCCTCCGCAACGCCCCCGGCGCCCCGACCACCGTCCCCGACCCGGTAGCAACGCTCGAACGGCTGGGATACTGACCCAGTCTAGCTCAGGCCTGATCCGACAGCCCAGCGACGTGACTCTCAGAATACGAGAGTCACGTCGCGGCGGGGTGTGGGGCGGAAGTGGCTGAACGGTTGGAGGCGACGTGACTGTGGGCGGCTGAGAGTCACTTCGCGACAGGATGAGGGGGCTAAAGTGACCGGTCAGTGGGAAGTGACGTGATCGTGAGCGGCTGAGGGTCACGTCGCGACAGGGATTTGGAGTGGAGGAGGCAGGATACAGCTAGTGACGTGATCGTGAGTAGCTGAGAATCACGTCGCGGCGGGGTGCGGGGCGGAAGATGAGGATGAGAAGGAGGCGGCTAGCGGAAGAACTCGAGGGTCTCGCGGAGAACGCGGTCGCGGTCGTCGGGGCGTTTGAGGCATTCGAGGGGGACGCCCAGGGAGACAACGCGGTAGCTGCCGGAATCGAAACGCACGGATGCGGGGACGCCGGAGCTGCCGTAGCGCAGCCAGACCGACGAACGACGGGACGCCGGCCGGAGCCCGTCCTGCTGGGGCACGGCATAATGCACGGGATTGACGTCCTGGTAGAACGGCATCCCGTCCACAAGACCGCTGCGGGTGCCGTAAGACGACGCCCACACGTATCCGAGCACATCCTTTATGAACTTGCGCCCCTGCTCCAACTCCTGCGGGTCGGGCACGAAATCGTACACGGCGTCCGTGGCGTCGGTGGCGATACGGGAGCCGGACACGAAAATGTTTCCGCCGCAGCCGGTCCAATTCCGCAGCGCCTCACGCATAGCCGACGGGAACACCTGGAACCGTTCGGGGATGGCTCCCCTGCCGGTCTTGGTCGTGAGCTGGGCGCCGCAGATGAGGTCCAGACAGCCGAAGCCAGCAACGAAGGTGCTGTCAACAACATAATTACGGAAGACCTCGGAAGACATTGAGCAGAACGGACGCCCGAGCCTCATCAGCGAGGCGCCGTGCGCGGCCGGATAGTCGAAGGTGTTGCCGGCCACCACAGTCCCTGCGTACTCAGTATATGAGCCGCCGAAGCCGGGGCCGTCGTCGCTGGTCCAGGGCTGCGAGCGGCGGAACTCGTAATTGTCGCCGATGTAGGTGATATCACGCATATACGGCATACCCATATCGAGCCGCGACTCGAATCCTGCATACTCGGGGGTATCAATCCAGGCGGGCGCGGCCACGCGGTCGAAGTTGTTTACCACCAGCACCGGCGCACCTGAAGCCCGCGAGGGTATTCCTGCCGACAGCAACTCCGAAGGGAAACTGCTTCCGCCGTCATTCCACGCCGCCACCTTCCAGGTATAAAGATGACCCGGGTCGATCGGCAACACTACTTCCGTATCCAGCACCGGCACGCCGTCGTCGAAGGCTCCGTCGTCGATACGGGTATAGAGCGTGTAGCCACGGGGAACGGCCGTCGGCTCAAGCGGATCGGGGGTGGGCTTCCAACTCAGGCGGCAGGCGTCCGGCCCTGCGAACACCGCCGAGAAAGCCTGCACCGGCAGCGGCTGCACCACGTACGTACACTCATACCTTGCCGCCAGATACTTAAGGATACCCTTATAAACGGCACGGCTGACCGTGAAGCGGAACGACGGGTCGAGCCCGAGTTTCATATCGGCAAAGTTCTGGTGTGACAGGAGTTCGAGCAGTAGCGCCGGCACGTCGGTGGTGCGGGATTCGCTGTAGGAGCGGTCCCACAGCATACGCCGCGACCACTTGGGCTCGAAGGATTCGCGCAGGTCATCTACTATCTGCGTCTGCACGAAGTCGCAGAAGGTGCGGGAGGTGAGGCGGCTGGTGCCGTCGGGAAGCGTGCGTCCCTCGTCGCCACGAAGGGTATAGATGGCGAGGGTGCCGATTATGCTGTCGTTCGGAGTCGCGCCGGCGTCGGAATGGAAGGCCAGCGAGCAGTCGAACGGTATCCCCTTATCCTCCATCATCATACGGGTCCAGGCGCCACGGGTGGCGTAGTCGTTGGTGTAATCGGAATCCCACGCGCGCAGGGTGCTGTCGGCGCCGGCCCAGGGCATCCAGTACGATGCGCCCTCGCAATACGACGGCATACCGGAGACTCCCGCACCACGGTCAACCTTGCCCATACCGCCGCCGAAACGCACGGCGTCCGCGCTCACTGCTTCGTTGCGGTTGCCCTTGTTGTCAAGTTCGACCCAGCCGTCCTTTCCGGCCGCGAATTCGAAAGTCCCCAGGTACACCCAGGTGCCGCCGCCCTTTCGCTGATCCACCAGGAAAGTGGTATCTCCGCCGAGATGCCGCACCGTGTATCTTGCTTCGCGGCAGGAGTTCTTAAGGGTCTGATAGCTGACATAAACCGCATACTCGCCCCTCTCCGGAATCGAAGGGGTCCATCGGGCCGAACTGGACGGGCTCACACTGCAGGCTGACTGTCTCGCGCTGCCCATACGGAACGGATTGTCGCTTATGTCGTATGCGGCCTTGGCATCTGCGAATCCGGGGGCCGGGGCGGTCTCCCATCGGCCGCGCTCGTAATATGAGCCGCGCCCGCGCAGGCCAGGCATCGATTCGTTCTCGAAAGACGGGTCGTTGTCGCAGATCACCTCATTGGTCTGAATGTCCCTCTCGCGAGGCGTCATCACATACGCGCCGGCATTCTCCAGCATAGGGATGACGCCCTGGAGTATGTAACTCTGTGTATATAGATCCTCCACGGTGCGGTGGAGTGTGGCGCGCTGCCATTTCCACTGCCCCTCTTTCTTATTGAAATACCGGCCGTGGCTCTGCCACAGGACTATATGGCGGCCATAGAGGCCCTTGGTTATCTGACGGGCTCCGGCGCGGCGCACGAAGGGCTGCACGGCCCTTGGCGGCACGGAGTACATATAATTGCGATACTTTCCGTCCCTGGACAGGCGCGGCGTGGCCAGTTCCTCCAGCCTGCAGCCGTCGGCCATACAGGAGCCTATGCCATAGTTGCCGATGATGTCTGCCGATTCCCTGTTGAGTTCTTTCATAAACCACAGCACGTCTTCCTCGTGCCAGGGATAGTCTGCCAGGCTGCGGTTGAAGAAGAGGTCGAGAGCGCCGTTTTTCACATAGACCTTATCGACGCTAACCCAGGAGCGCACATTGAACCTGCGGTTGCAGCGAGCGGTAAGGGTATCGCACACCACTTTGAACTGGGAAGGTCTGGGCAGGCCCGCCGCTCCTGCGGGAAGCAGCGAAAGGACGGTCAGCGCCGTGAGCAGGAGTTTACGCATCGGCTTTTTTTCTGCTGATAATGGATTGTACAACGAAAGTAACTATTGTGCCGCACGCCAGGCCTATCCGGTCGGCACGGAAATCCTTGACGTCGAAAGTGCGGTAAGGCAGTTTCCCCTGCACCACTTCCGTGCCCCAGGCTATGAGGCACCCTAGCGCGAAGAGCGCCAGCAGCGTCAGCATAGTTTTCCCTATTCCGGCCTTATCCGCCTTGCTGAAAGACCAGAAGGCAAGGAAAGTGAAAGGCACGAACATCAGGAAGTGCACCAGCTTGTCGGTAGGTATTCCAAGGATTACACGCTGCACCTCCGGCAAGCCACCGAAATTGCCGAAGCAAAGGAAGCCCACGGCAACCAGGTACACCAAAGTAAGTATGCGGAATAATATCGTTCGCTTGATCATAGAGACTGCATATCGTAAAGTTTCCTGTAATAGCCGCCGCTCGCAAGCAGGTCTTCGTGGCGGCCTCTCTCCACTATCCGTCCCTCATCCAGGACTATTATTTCGTCGGCTCCCTTGATGGTGCTGAGCCTGTGGGCAATTGCTATGGTGGTGCGGGAAGCCATCAGCCTGTCGAGGGCATCCTGCACGCTGCGCTCAGACTCGGTATCCAGCGATGCGGTGGCCTCGTCGAGGATGAGGATGGGAGGGTTCTTGAGTATGGCCCTCGCTATGCTCAGGCGCTGCCTCTGGCCGCCGCTGAGCTTAACTCCCCTGTCGCCGATGTTGGTGTCGTATCCGTCTTCCTTCTCCTTAATGAAGTCGGCGGCGTTGGCAACCTTCGCCGCAGCCTCGACCTCGTCCCTTCCGGCATTCTCCACGCCGAAGGCTATATTGTTGAATATGGTATCGTTGAACAGGATGGACTCCTGGTTCACGTTGCCCATCAGCGAGCGCAGGTCGCGCAGGGAGACCTCCCTGATATCAATCCCGTCGATGCACACGCTGCCGGAACTTACATCGTAGAAACGGGGTATAAGGTCAACCAATGTGGACTTGCCGGAGCCGGATGCGCCCACTATCGCTATGGTCTTGCCCTTGGGCACCTTGAGGTTGATATGGCTCAGCACCTCGCGGCCGTCCTCGTAGCGGAAGCAGACGTCGCGGAATTCTATGCAGTCGTTGAAACCACTGAGACGCCTTGGCTCAGGAATCTCCTTTATGTTGTTGGGAGCGTCCAGCACGGCGTCGATGCGTGCCATGCTGGCAAGGCCCTTGGGAATGCCGTACGCAGCCTTGGAGAACTCCTTGATGGGCTGGATGATGTTGTACAGCATAACCATATAGAATATGAAGGTTGGGGCGTCGATGACCGACTTCTCGCCAAGGATAAGCGTGCCGCCGAACCAGAGCACGATGGCTATCATCACGGTGCCCATAAATTCGCTCACGGGGTGGGCAAGGGCCTGGCGGGTGGCCACGCGGCTGTTCTTCTCCTTCATCGCCCCGGTCACGTCACCGAAGCGGCGGGACATCTTCTTCTCGGCCAGGAAGGCCTTGATGACCCTCAGGCCACCCAGGGTTTCCTCCACCTGGCTCATAGTATCGCTCCACAGCAGCTGGGCCTCGGACGACTGGCGCCTGAGCTTGCGCCCGATGAATCCCATCAGCCATATTACGGCCGGCGCGAATATCAGCACGAACACCGTAAGCTGCCAGGAAATCGCGATGAGCGTGGCGACGTAGAACAGTATGAGTATGGGATTCTTGATGAGCATATCGAGGGCGGCGGTTATGGAGGTCTCTACCTCCTGCACGTCGCCGCTCATTCTGGCAATGATATCGCCCTTCCGCTCCTGGCTGAAATAGCCCAGCGGGAGGCTGAGTATCTTATCGTATATCTCCATCCTCAGGTCCCGAACGATGCCGGTTCGAATGGGGACCATCACGGCCGTAGAGCCGAAATAGCAGGTAGTCTTGATTGCCGTGAGCAGTGAAAGCGCAAGGCAGAGCATAAGGAGCACGGTTCCCGCGCCCCATTTGTCCATAAGGCCGGTGACGAACCAGTACAGGTTGTTGAGCGCTATGTCCTTGAATCCGGCATCAGCCGCGTCCCAGGGGATGAACTCATAGTGCATCTCGTTGATATTGAAGAGTATCTGCAATATCGGGATAAGCAGCGAGAAGGAGAAGATGTTGAACACCGCAGAAAGGATGTTGAGCAGTACCGAACCGCCCAGATATCCCTTGTACGGGTTGACGTAACGCTTGACTATGCTCCAGAAATCCTTCATTCGCGCCTACAGTGTCTTCACGGGGCAGCCGAACCAGTGAACCATTATGAGGTATATGACGCCACTTACTACTATCACTGCAGGAATGGTAAGTATCCAGGCCCACACTATGTTCTTGGCCGTAATCCATTTCACGCTCCTGACGCCTCTGGTGAGGCCGGTGCCGATGATGGAGCCGGTAATCGTATGGGTGGTGCTCACGGGTATGCCGAGCACTGCGGTAAGAATCAGCGTGATTGCTCCCGAGGCCTCGGCGCAGAATCCCTGCGTGGGGAACAGTTTGGAGAGGCCCTCGCTCAGCGTGCGAATGACCTTCCAGCCGCCAGTCACGGTGCCCAGGGCGATGAGTCCGTAGCAGGTGAATTTCAGCCACATAGGCACGTAGAATCCGGTAAAGCCGGCCGCCTGGGCCGCCATTGCGCCATTGCCGTAGAGGAACTGCATCAGCCCGCTATCGGGATTGGAGGCGAACGCAGTAGCGAAGAGTATGGCAATCACGCCCATCGTCTTCTGGCCGTCGTTGCCGCCGAAGCCCAGCGAGAACGCAGCGCTGGAGACAAGCTGCATTCGCCTGAAGGTCTTGTCCACGGTCTTCACGTTCACCTTGCGGAACAGCAGCATAATGATGCAGTTGAGCACGAATCCCAGCACTATTCCGATGAGCGGGGAGATGAATATGAAGGCCACGATCTTGAAGATGCCGCTGGCTACCAGGTACTGGCCTCCGTAAACGAACCAGACCGGACCGATTAGGCCGCCCACCAGGGCGTGTGATGCGGATACCGGCAGGCCGAGTTTGGTGCAGAGGAAGATATACAGCACGGAGCCAAGCAGGGCCGCAAGGATAACGTAAACGTCTATGCAGTTCTCGTCCACTATGCCTTTGCCCATTGTGGCAGCCACGGTGGTGTCGAAAATGAACAGCGCAATGAAAATCCAGAAGGCCGCCCAGAACACGGCCACCTTGGGCGGCAGCGCCTTGGTAGCCACGACGGAAGCGATGCAGTTGGCTGCATCGTTCATTCCGTTGGTGAAACTGAAAGCCAGGGCTATCAGCGCGGTGATGATGACTATGGCTATCATATCAGCTGTTCTTCACCACAATGCTGCGAATTTTGCTGGACACGGCCTTGGCAATGTCGGAAGTATCCTCCAGGGCCTGGGCGATGTTCTTCTTCTTCACAAGTTCAATCGCATCCTTCTCGAACTCGAAGAGATTGGACATATAGCTCTCGTAGATATCGTCCACGGTATGTTCAATCTCCTTGATTTCGTCGCAGAGCCTGTCCAGTTCACGGACATCCTTGCGCAGGGTGTCGAAATGCTTGGTAGCCTCTACCATCAGCCCGGCAGCCTTGTCTATGTACTCGGCAATCTCGATGAGTTTCTTGGACGGGTCCTTGGGCTGGTAGATGGAAATCTTCTTGGACGCATCGCGGATGGAATCCAGGAAACTGTCCATACCCTCGGCCAGGTCGTGGATGTCGTCGCGGTCGAAAGGAGTGATGTAAGCGTTCATCAGCACCTCGACAATCTGACGGGTGATGTTGTCGCCTTCCGTCTCGCGCTCCTTGATACGGTGCGAGAGGATACGGCGCTCGTCGGAATCGGCCTCCTTGGTCTGCTGGAGCAGGAGGGCGGAAGCGGAACGGATGTTCTCGGCAGATTTGACGAACAGGGGGAAGAAACTCTTTTCCTTCACCACGAAAAGCTGTAGAAGATGGTCGATGTTCATAAATGTATTCGTTTGTTTTTATACTTGACTGATTCTGCCGGGGTACTGCTCCAACGCCTTCTGCAAGCAAACCAGGGCAGCGGCAAGGTCTTCCTTTTTCAGCACGTACGCGATACGCACCTCCTGACGGCCCTCGCCCGGATCGGTATAGAAGCCGGAAGCCGGAGCCATCATCACGGTGGAATTCCTGTAGCGGAACTCGCTCAGGCACCAGATGCAGAATTTCTCGGCATCGTCCACCGGGAGTTTGGCCACGGTGTAGAAAGCGCCGTTGGGCATTGGGCTGAATACGCCCGGAATGCGGTTAAGGCCGTTGATTAGGAAATCCCTGCGCTCCACGTATTCCTCAAACACGCGCTTGAGATACGCAGGCTCCACATCTATGCTGGCCTCCGCCACAATCTGCCCCAGGAGGGGCGGACTCAGGCGTGCCTGGCAGAACTTCATCACTGCGTCGTGCACCTTCCTGTTCTTTGTGCACAGGCATCCTATCCTGATGCCGCACTCCGAGTAGCGCTTGGACACTGAGTCTATCAGGATGACATTCTCCTCCAGCCCCTCGAGATGGAAGGCGCTGATATAGGGCATACCCGTATAGATGAACTCGCGGTACACCTCGTCGGAGAACAGGAAGAGATTGTGTTTGAGCACGATATCGCGGAGCTGCAACATTTCCTGCCGGGTATATAGATATCCGGTCGGATTGTTGGGGTTGCAGATGAGGATGGCCTTGGTGCGGGGAGTAATCTGCTTCTCGAATTCCTCTACGGAAGGCAGCCTGAAGCCGTCTTCTATCCTGGTCTTCACGGACTTGATTACTGCGCCCACGGAAATTGCGAAGGCCATATAGTTGGCGTAGAAGGGGTCGGTGACGATAATCTCGTCTCCCGGCCCGAGGCAGGTGAGGAAAGCGAACAGCACCGCCTCGGAGCCTCCGGAGGTGATGATAATCTCGTCCGGGCTGAGGTAGATGCCGTACTGGGCATAGTAGCCCACCATCTTGGTACGGAGTGCCAGGTAGCCGTCCGACGGGCTGTATTCCAATATCTTGCGGTCCACGTTGCGCAGGGCCTTAAGGCCGCACTCCGGGGTCTTGATATCCGGCTGGCCGATATTCAGGTGATACACGTGCACGCCGTTGCGCTTGGCCGCGTCGGCATATGGTGCGAGCTTGCGAATAGGCGAACTCGGCATATTAACGGCTCTCTGGCTTATCTCCATATCAGATGATTATTCAGGCTTGTAGGAATCCTTGAGGGTCGCGGTACGGTTGAACACCGGCTTGGCGGGAGTGCTGTCGGCGTCCTTCACGTAGTAGCCGGTACGCTCGAACTGCACGGCGATGCCGGAGGCGTCTTCGAGCAGAGCAGGCTCAGCCCAACCAGTCGCCAGTGTAAGCGACTCGGGATTCAGGAAGTCCTTGTAGTCCTTGTCCTCGGGCACCTGGCTCATATCGGCCAGAGTAAAGAGACGGTCGTAGTTGCGTATCTCCAGTTCCTTGGCGTGAGGTATGCTAACCCAGTGGATGGTACCCTTGACGGAACGCCACTCCCCTCCTCCGGGGCGCGTGGACGGGTCGTAGCTGCACTTCAGTTCGACAATGTTGCCGTCGGCGTCCTTGATGACCTCCTCACATTTGATGATGTAGGTGTACTTGAGACGCACCTCGCCCTCGGGCTTCAGGCGGAAGAACTTCTTGGGAGCGTCTTCCATAAAGTCGGCGCGCTCGATGTAGAGCTCGCGGCTGAACGGCACCTTGCGGGTCGCGCCCTCGGGCTCGGCCGGGTTGAGCGGGCAGTCGAACCATTCCACCTGCCCCTCGGGATAGTTGACGATTGTGACCTTAAGCGGGTCTTGCACCACCATATAGCGATTGGAGCGGGCGTTCAGGTCCTGACGCACGCACCACTCGAGGAGCTGGATGTCCATCAGCTGGTCGCGCTTGCTCACGCCGATCTTGTCGCAGAACAGCTTGAGGCCCTCGGGGGTGTAGCCACGACGGCGCACACCGCAGAGCGTAGGCATACGGGGGTCGTCCCATCCGCTCACGAGGCCTTTCTGCACCAGTTCGAGCAACTTGCGCTTGCTCATCAGGGTGTAGGTAAGGTTCAGGCGGGCGAATTCGTACTGATGGCTGGGATAGATGCCCAGCGTCTCGATGAACCAGTCGTAAAGCGGACGGTGCACGTCGAACTCCAGCGTACAGATAGAGTGGGTGATATGCTCGATGGAGTCGCACTGGCCGTGNNCACCACTTGTCGCCCGTACGGTGATGGTGTGCGTGCTTGATGCGGTAGAGTATGGGGTCGCGGAAGAACATATTGGGGTGCGCCATATCTATCTTGGCTCGGAGCACCTTCTCGCCGTCGGCGTACTTGCCGTCGCGCATCTCGCGGAAGAGCTTGAGGTTCTCTTCCACGCTGCGGTTCCTCCAGGGGCTCTCAGTGCCGGGCGTCTCAACGGTGCCGCGACCCTTGGATATCTCTTCCTGGGTCTGGTCGTCAACATAAGCGAGGCCCCTCTGAATCAACTGCTCGGCCCACTCGTAGAGTTGGTCGAAGTAGTCGGACGCATAGAGTTCCTTCTCCCACTTGAAGCCGAGCCAGGTGATGTCTTCCTTGATGGAATCCACGTACTCGGTATCTTCCTTTGTGGGGTTGGTGTCGTCGTAGCGGAGGTTGGTCTTGCCGCCGTATTTCTGTGCCAGGCCAAAGTTGATGCAAAGGCTCTTGGCGTGTCCGAGATGCAGATAGCCGTTCGGCTCCGGAGGGAAACGGGTAAGTATGCTGTCCACCTTTCCGGTTTTGAGGTCGTTCTCGATTATCTCTTCGAGAAAGTTCAGCCTGCGTTCTTCTTCCATTATTTAATCACTTTGTAGTCAATAACTTCTGCTGAATAGCCCAATTTATTGATGGCTTTCTTGAGTTTGACGGTGTCGGTCTTGGCCGGATTGAAGGTCACTGTGACGGTCTTGCCGGGCACGTCCACCTTAAGGTCCTTGACGCCCTTCTCGAAGGCGATGTTCTCCTGGACCTTCTTGCCGCAATTCGCACAATGTATGCTGGTTGCGAACACAACTTGCACTAGTGCAAGGATAATCATCAGGTTTCTCATATCTTTTCTGTTTTCCAAATTGTCATTCTGACTCCGCCATAGAGGCGCAGGCCCATCAGCGGGCCCCATATGCAGCTGGCGTCGAAGCCTGTCTGCAGGGGCGCTTCCCAACCTATGATGGGATTGGGCTGGGTAAAGTTGGTAAGGTTCTCCCCTCCTACGTAAATGTCGAAGCCCTTGAAGCGCTTGGTAACCTGGGCATACAGGAGAGGATAAGGTTTGGTCCAGCCGTCGGCATACTCGGGATCCATATCGCACATAAAGTCCCACACGTGGCAGGGGCCGTTGAGCGATGCCGTGAAATCGAAAATCCACTTGTTGAGATTGGTGGCGTACTGGAGGTTGAGCACCGCCTTGTAACGGTCAGTCATCGGCTTTATGACGCTGCTCTGATGAGTCAGCGGCTGGCGGGCGTCGGTATATCGGCCGGTCAGCGTCACGGTAAAACCACGGAACGGCTCTGCGCCGAAGTCAAGCTGAATGTTGTCCGTGCTGGAGCGGCCGCCCTGGATGGAGCTGAGCGTGTAGAAGAAAATCTCCGATGCCGTGTAATCGACCACCATCTGCTCCACGAAACGGGTACCGAAGTAGTCAATGCTCAGGTAGGTCTTCTGGCTGTCGTCGAAAGGCAGGTACCAGGTGGCGTTGCCCCCGAAAGTCCAGGAATCCTCAAGCGGATGGGTGTTGTATTCTCCCCTCAGATATTTGGTGGTGGACAGCACTCCGATGTTATCGATGAGCGGCGTACTGTAGCGAAGGCCCCTGCCGCCGTTGGCACGCAGCACCAGCTGGTCCCACGGCACCCACTTGAGGGTGAGGCGGGGCGACAGGTGCAGATTCGCACCGCCGTACCAGTCGCCGCGGAGGCTCACGATGGCGGAGAACTTGTCTTCCGCGTGGAAGGTGTACTCGGCAAATGCGCCGAGGTCGTTGAGTTGAGTATAGGTATCGTCCCAGAAATTATCCAGGCCGACGCGGCGCCTCAACTCTTCGGAATACCAGTCGAACATATTGCTGAGGCCCAGGGTGAAATGATGGGCCTCCAGACTCTGGTCCTGATACAGGAGGTTCACAAAAGCGGAACGCTGCCTGGCCAGGTAAGGGAGACCGCCGAAGTATGAATCCAGATTAACGGCATTGAGATCCACCACTGCCGCCATATTGCGACTGTTGTCTTCGTTCAGCGGCACGCCGACTTTGACGTAACCGTCCAGGCTCTTGTTGGCGATGTCGGCCGTCCAGGGATCATAGATTCCGGACTTCTGACCGCCGTGCTTGTTGTCCAGCACGCCGCTCACGCCGAAACGCACCTGCAGCCCGCTGGGGTCGTAGTACAGCCAGCGGTTGGCCAGCGAATACATTCCTCCGCGCGGGTCGTCCAGGAAGCCGTCATCATTATGGTCCATATCCATAAAGTTGTGGTCGGCGTGGGCCAGGATCACGGTACTCCATTTGCCCATCTCGTCCAGCTGCAGGGAACTCGCGATATTCAGGTCGGCCTTGGTATCGTTCATCACGGACGCCTGAACGTACAGCGGAATCTCATCCGTAGGCTTGCGGTGCTCCATATTGATCTGGCCCGTCATCGACTCTACTCCGTTGATCACCGAAGTCACGCCCTTGGCCACCTGGATGCTCTCAAGCCACTGCGAAGGAACGTAATTCAGGCCCCACGGCGCCGCCAGGCCACGCATCACCGGACGGTTCTCGTCCAGCATCTGCACATAAATGCCGCTCTGCCCCAGCAGACGGATCTGCCGCGCACCGGTAACGGCATCGCTGTAGCCAACCGTCACGCTCGCAGAATTCTCGAAACTCTCCGCCAGATTGCAGCAGGCCATCTTGCACAAGCCCGCCGCCGTTATCACCTCAGTCCTTATATCTTTTCCCTTCGACAGGAAGTTGCCGTTGCCCCGTGCCGTAAACACCGAAGCATCCAGCGTATCCTTCCTCTCCCCATATATCCCCGTCGTATCCGGCACCTGCGCCAAGCACAATGTCGGAATAAACAACGAGATTAATAACAAACGTTTCATAGTATATTTAGGGATTGCTCCCGGATTTTTTCAAGTTCGTCCTTCATACGGACCACGGCCTTTTGGATGCCGGCGTGGTTCGCCTTGGAGCCGGTAGTATTGATTTCCCGACCCATTTCCTGGATGATAAAACCAAGTTTCTTGCCAGGATAAGGCTCGCCGTCTATAGTATCCATAAAATAACTGCAATGCTGCCTCAGCCGCACCTTCTCCTCATTGATATCCAGCTTCTCCAGATAGAACACCATCTCCTGCTCGAACCGCTCAGCATCACACTTCACCTTCAGATCCTCAATCGACTTCTGCAGCTTCGCCCGCACCGCCGCTATGCGCTCGGCCTCGTACGACTCAACCTCGTCCTCCAGGGCCATAATAGTCGCAACCCGAGAGGTAACGTCGCGGTAAAGGGCCTCCCCTTCTTTCCGGCGGTACTCCACGATGGCGTCCAGAGCCCCGTCGATAGCTGCCGATACCAGCGGCCAGTTATCCTCGGTCACAACGTCGTGCTTCACGGTGTCCACCACGTCCGGCATACGCAGCAGTGTAGCCATAAGGTAGTTGGGCTCGTTCTGCCTGAGGTCGGCCACCCCGAGTTCGCGCCCGAGGGCCTCGATCTGGCTGAAGTATTCGGCGGCGAGAGCAGTGTTCACTGAGCGTGCGGAAGCCCCGGCATTGGGCTCCCAGGTCAGGAACATATCTATGGTTCCCCGCTGAAGGCGCTCAGCGATACGCTTGCGCACCTCCATCTCCTTGTCCTTGGGCAACAAGGACGACTTGATGCTGATATCTGCGTTCTTCCCGTTCACCGAACGGAACTCTACGGTAAGCCTGCCGCCTTCCAGACGGGCCTCAGACCTGCCGTAGCCGGTCATCGAAAGAATCATCCTCAATACACTTTAATCATACCCATCTCAAGGCCCCACTTGCCGTCGGTAATAATCGGCACGGGCTTCTCGTCGGCATCGTTCACATATACGAAATCCTCAACGAAGGTGTGCGAGTGGCCGCCGATCACGAGATCGACACCGTGCGTTCCGGGCACGTTCTCCTGGTCCTCAGGCACATAGCCGTTGTGCGAAAGCACGATGACCATATCGCACTTCTCCGTGTTGCGGAGGAATTCCGACCATTTGTTTATGACCTCCACCGGATCCAGCTGGGGGATGCGGGAGGAGATGCTCTTGGACACGCAGGTCGAAAGATCGGCTTCCAGACCGATGATGCCAATCTTCATTCCGCCGCGCTTCAGTATGGTGTACGGCTTCACATACTGGCCGAGTTCGAAGGAACTCAGGTCGAGGTTGGCGCACACGATGGGGCACTTGATACGGCTGGCGCGGGCGGTGAGGCTCTCGATGCCGTCGTCGAATTCGTGATTGCCCAGGGCGATGGCGTCATAGCCGATGGCGTTTATCATCTCCACCTCCAGGTCGCCGTGCATCTGGGTATAGTAGGACGTTCCCTGGTTGAAGTCTCCGGCGTGCAGCAGGAGCACCTTGCCGGGGCCCTCAGCCTTGCGCACGGAGTCCACGAATGCGGCACGTTCGATGATGCCGCCGGTGCCGTCGCGCAGGGGGTCCAGGTGGCTGTGGGTATCGTTGGTGTGCAGGATGACCAGTTTGGGACCGCAGGCGCAAAGGGCGGCGGCCGCTGCAATCAGTACGAGTATCTTTTTCATCACTTCACTACGACCCTCCCGTCGGTCGAATATTCTATCGCCTTGCCTTCGGCGGTAAGTTTACGTACATAATCCTCCATCGCCTTGCCTATCACCACATCGGTCGTTATAAGCTTGCGGGCGTTGCGGGCCACGTAAAGGCTGTCGCCGCCGTCAAGCAGGAAGTCAACCGTCGCCACGCCGTAGTACTTTTTGGGGTCGATGGGCTTGCCGCCAACCTCGACGCTCTCCAGTTTGTGGTCGCAGATGACCATCTTCACTCCGCTCACGCACTGCAGATGGCGCTCAGCGATATCTGTGAGGAGCCTGAGCAGGTCGGTGCCCTGGAGTTCCACATAAGAGAGCATATTCTTGAACGGGAACATCGAGCGTATATCGTCCAGAGTGACGTCGCCCTCGGGCATATCCACCCTGATACCGCCGAAGTTGGTCACTGCAAAATCGACCTTGCGTTTCACCACTTTTTCGGTCTCCGAACGCACGAAGTCTGCCACGAAATTGCTGAGTTCGCTCTCCGGGGCGCGGGCCTTCATAAACCTGGTGGAATAACCGATGATTTCCTTGACTTCCGCCATCGCTGGCTGGGCCCCGATAAGCAGGGATGCCACTGCGGGGGTGGCGCCGTCAGCGAACACCTTGCCGTTGGGGGCGGTGTAGATGCCGGTGAGGCTGTCCACTACGCCGAGGGCTTCAGGTACATTGTCGGCCGTCGGAGCGGTTACGCCGGTGCGGTGGCCGTCCATGGAGAATTTCTCCCAGGTCATCCCGTGCTGGCACGAGAGCAGCAGGGGCAGAACCGTTAAAACAAGCAGTATTTTTCTCATAATTATTGTTTTAGCCATTTCAAGAGGTCCTTCCAGGTGGACTTCTTGCCGAACATCAGTATGCCGACCTTGTAAATCTTTGCCGACAGCCAGGCGCATGCGGCGAAGGTGCCGATGAGCAGCGCGAGCGAGAGAATCAGTTCCCACGTCGGCACGCCGAAGGGCAGGCGGGCGAGCATCACGATGGGCGAGGTGAAAGGAATCATCGAACCCCAGAAAACCAGGCTGCTGTCGGGTGCCTTGAACGCATAAATCGCGATGAAGAAACCGATCAGCAGGGGTATCGTGACCGGAATCTGCAACTGTTGCGTATCGCCCTCGTTCTCCACTGCCGAGCCTATGGCCGCAAACAGCGAAGCGTAGAGAAGGTAACCGAATATGAAGAACAGCAGGAACGAAATCACGAGCTGGCCCACATTGATATTGGACAGGGTGCTGAAGACTGCCTGCAATCCCGAAGGCTCGGCAGTTGCGGCATCTGCTGCAGCAGTGAGGGATTCCAGCGACGGCATATCTTCAGGCATATGCACGCCGGGAGCCATCATCTCAGTAATCTGGGCAGTCTGGTCTTCTCCAATTGAGCCCATAAACTTGTCTTTCCCAATGATACCCATGGCAACGCCAAGTATGGCGACCGTAAGCACTATCCACAGCAGGAACTGAGTGAGTGCCACCAGGGCCACGCCGATTATCTTGCCGAACATCAGTTCGGTAGCCTTGACGGATGATACCAGAACCTCCACAACGCGGGAGCTCTTCTCCTCGATGACGGAAGACATAACCATTCCGCAGAACAGGGCGATGAACATATAAAGCGCCATACCGAGCACCATCGAGATCACCATATAGACTCCGGATTCGGAGATGCTCTCCTTGCCGGATTCGTCTATGGTGTAGCTGTGCAGATGAACGTTGGACTTCACTCCGGCCATTATTTCCTCGAGGTTCTCAACTCCGGACGCCTTGATGCGGTAGGCCTCCACGGCGTCGTTGATGCGGTTCTCGATGATGGAACCGGCGTCCATACCGAGAGGCTTCTCGGAATAGCAGTCGGCCGACACGGAGCGCTGCTCGCCGTCCAGTTCGGAAATGCTGAGGAGCACATCTATGCCGTGTCCCTTAAGGTCGGTCTTGACATCCTCCGGGAGAACGTCTTCGAGGAATACATATTCAATCGTCTCGCCACTCTCCAGGAACGGAGTCACAATGCCGGAACGGTCGATGACGCCCACTTTCTTGGCCTCCTCCTTGGCGCCCATCATAATGAGGGACGGAATGATGCAGAGCGCCGCGAACAGGATAGGGGCGAGGAAGGTGATGAGCAGGAAACTCTTCTTCTTGACCTTGTTGAGGTATTCCCGCTGGATGATTATGCCTAATTTGCTGATATTCATAACTGTGCCTCCTCCTGGGTTACGAGTTTGATAAAGATGTCGTTCATTCTGGGGATTACCTCCCTGAACGAGTTGATACGGACGTCGGCTGCGATGAGTTCCTGCAAGCGGGCGTTCACGTCGGCGCGGGCAACGAGTTCCTGGCGGCGTGCGGAGCCCTCGGTAAACTCAATCTCCACGTTGTCCTGGCCGTAGCGATGGCGGATTTCGTCTGTGCCTCCGGTAATGACCAGCTTGGACTTGTTGATGAGGGCGATGTTGTCGCAGAGCTCCTCCACGGATTCCATATTATGCGTGGAGAGGATGATGGTTGCGCCTTCGTCCTTGAGACGCAGTATTTCCTGGCGGATTATCTCGGCATTCACCGGGTCGAAGCCTGAGAAAGGTTCGTCCAGGATCATCAGCGAAGGCTTGTGAACCACCGTGGTAATGAACTGGAGTTTCTGGGCCATACCCTTGGAGAGTTCCTCCACCTTCTTGTCCCACCAGTCCTGTATGCCGAAGCGTACGAACCAGTCTTTCAGGGCCTTGCGGGCGTCGGCCGCGCTCATACCCTTGAGGCGGGCCAGGTACATTGCCTGGTCGCCAACCTTCATCTTGCGGTAGAGGCCGCGCTCCTCGGGCATATAGCCTATGCGAGCCACGTCTTCCTGGGTAATGGGGGCGCCGTTGAACAGTACGTCCCCGGAATTGGGAATGGTTATCCTGTTGATGATACGGATCAAGGTGGTCTTTCCGGCACCGTTCGGACCGAGCAGGCCGAAAATACCGCCTTCCGGAATATCAAGGCTCACGTGATCGAGCGCCACTTTTTCTCCGAATTTCTTGCAGACTTCCCTGCATTGAATGATTGCCATTGTTCTTAATATTGTTTTAATCTCCAAATGTACATATTTTTTGCGGGATAATCGCTATTTTTGCAGTTATGAAAAGGATATTTTTTGCTATTGCTCTGTTTGTGTGCGCCTCCGCGTACGCGCAAGACATCAATGTCACGCCCTCTCCCGACTCCACTAAAGTCGCATTCACGAGAAATAACGACCTGTGGGTCAAAGATATAGCCAGCGGGGCAGAAACCCGGCTCACCACCGGTGGCAGCGACCTCGTCCTGAACGGTTACGCCTCCTGGGTCTACTACGAAGAAATCTTCGGCAGGCCGTCCAGATACCGGGCCTTCTGGTGGAGCCCCGATTCCCGCCGCATCGCCTTCTACCGCTTCGACAACAGCCAGGTGCCTATGTTCCCCATCTACTCCCCCTTCGGGCAGGACGGGAAACTGTCGCTCACCCGCTACCCCAAGGCCGGCGAATGCAATCCCTCCGTACGCATAGGAATGATTAACCTGGACGACTGCAACACGGTCTGGGCCGACTTCTCCGACGACCCGGAGCAGTACTTCGGCACGCCGTTCTGGGGTCCGGGCTCCGACGAACTCTTCGTTAGCCGTATGCCCCGCCGCCAGAGTCTCCTGGAGGTATTCGCAGTGAGCGCGACCGACGGCAGCAAGCGTCCGGTGTATTCCGAAAGCTACCCCACCTGGGTAACCTGGATCGAGGGTATGCTGTTTACGTCCAAGGGGCTCCTTATGGCCCGCAACTTCGAGACCGGCTGGGAGCAGATATATTTCCTTGGCTACGACGGCACTTTCAAGCGCCTGACAGACGGGCAGAACTGGGATATCCGCCTGCTCAAATACGACGAAAAGAAGGGCGACCTCTGGTTCACCGCCAAGCGCGATTCCCGCCTCACCCCGACCCTCTACAGGCTCGACAAAAAGGGCCGCATCTACACTCTTACCGACCCTTCGTACTATACCGCCTCAGTGAAGATTTCCGACGACGGAAAGACCTTCACGGCACGCCTTTCCAACGCCCGTACGCCTTGGAAAGAGATTAGCGGCAGTGCGCTGAAAGTCAAGGAGTTTCCAGCGCTTGACTCAAGTACTGAAGAAGGTCCGTATCCAGAGCTCGTAAAGCTGTTCAACGACGGCTTCGAACTGTACGGACTGATGAGCACGCCGAAGGATTTCGACCCCTCGAAAAAGTACCCCGTGGTGATGCAACTTTACGGCGGCCCGGGCACCCCGTACGTGCGCGACTTGTGGCACGACCGCGACGCCTCCGACCGCTGGTGCTGGGAGAACGGAATCATATATATAGTGGTAGATCCCCGCTCTTCGGGCGAGAACGGCCGAGCCGGTATGGACGAGGCGTTCCGCCGTATGACCGTGCCCGAACTTGGCGATTACGTCCGCTGGGCTCAGTGGCTCCAGTCGCTCCCCTATGTGGACGGCTCGCGCATCGGAGTCGAAGGCTTCTCCTTCGGAGGCACAACCACTTCAATGCTGGTGCTGCGCTATCCTGAATACTTCTGCTGCGGCGTTGCCGGCGGCGGCGTATATGATTGGAAATTATACGATTCCCACTACACCGAGCGCTTTATGGACACTCCCGACGCCAACCCTGATGGTTACGCCGAAGCCAGCGTTCTCACCTGGGTCGAAAGCTGCGCCCTCAAGGAGCGCAAGGGCCTTCACAACGGTATGCCCGCCCTCAAACTCACCCACGGCACCGGCGACGACAACGTCCACTTCCAGAACACCCTCCAGCTCATCGACGCCCTCCAGCGCGCCGGCATCCAGTTCGAGCTGATGATCTACCCCGACGGCATGCACGGCTACCGCGGCCTCCAGCACGAACACGACGCCTTCAACGACCACCTCTTCTGGTCCAAGCACCTGCTGAAGTAACCGAAGGCGGTGGCCACTATTCTCCTTTTAGGCTGATTATTTTTACATTTGTATTGTCGCTTTTTTGTGTAGCATTATTGCATATGATGTCAAACGTATTACCACATCAGAAGTATCATTCGCCGGAAATGTCCGTGCAGATGGTTGAGTATGATAGTTTAATTGCCGATTCCCCGTTGGAAGACCTGACAGAGGGCGGCGAATGGGATTGGGTGGGCTGAGTTATGAAAAGAGTTTTCTTTATAGGAATTGCAGCCCTTGCCGCAGCAGGGTGTATGGTGTCCGAGTTGGACGGCATTTCCGTTGGGACTCCAGGCCAGGCGCCTGTATATACTGCCTTTTTTGCAGATGAGGATACTAAGGTTTATGCGGATTCGGACCTGAAGCTCCACTGGAATGCCGGAGATGAAATAAGCGTACTAAGTGTTGCCGGGAATCAGTGCTACGGATTCGACGGGCAGACTGGCGACCGTGAAGGAACCTTCTCTCCCAAGAGCACTCCTGCCGGCGGTACAGCTTCTTCTATATATGCAGTGTATCCTTTTTCTGAAGGAACGAATATCGACAAGCAAGGAGCGATACAGTACAGTTTCCCCGAGACCCAGAGATACGAAGCAGAGTCATTCGGGCCAGGAGCAAACATAATGGTTGCAAAAGCGGATGGCGACAGATTGTGTTTCAGGAACCTTGGCGGATGCTTGAGGCTGAAGCTATATGGAAGCGACCTCAGTGTCTCCTCAATCACCCTGAGCGCTGCCGGAGGTGAAGCACTGGCCGGCCAGGCGGCACTTACGGTGGACTCCGACGAAATTCCATCAGCAAAGTTTGCCGATGGCGCTCCCAGCACCGTTACCCTTGTGTGCCCGTCTCCGGTCGCACTCGGAACCGGCTCGGATGCGTACACTGAGTTCTGGTTCGCCCTGCCTACGGTAACCCTCTCACAGGGCTTCTCAATCAGTGTCTCCTTGAGCGACGGCAGGTCTTTTAGCAAATTGCGCCCCGGAGCCTGCACTATCGACAGGAATAAATGCTACTCTATGGCCCCGCTCGAAGTTGTACCTGAGGATGGAATGGTAGCTGTACCGGATAATGAGATCTGGTACACTACGACTTCCGGTAGGGCTATCCAGCCGACCATTAACGACTTTGGCGCAACTATGGTCTCAAATACCTATTCCGACGGTAAAGGCATTATGCGCTTTGATGGCCCTGTAACCCGCGTACCGAACAGAGCCTTTGAGAATTATATGGAAAGCGAGAGCACCAACCTGGCCAGTATTTATCTGCCGGGAACCGTAACAAGCATTGGCGCGGCCGCGTTTTACAGGACAGAGAAACTGGAGTACATCCAGATTCCTTCAGGCCTGAGCTACATAGGACATCAGGCCTTTATGTATACCGGTCTCAAGGAACTCAGGATACCGGACAATGCAGAATTCGGCGGAACCGTAGCGCTTCTCAATCCAAACCTGGAAGCTATTTATTCAAAATATGCGACTGACGACCATCGCTGCCTGATCAGAGATGGCGTCCTGAATTCCTTTGCTCCGGCCGGGCTTACGGAATATCCTGTTCCGGACGGAGTCGTAGAGATAGGCGACGAATGCTTCATCGGGTGCCGGCAATTATCAGTTCTTATTCTTCCCGGTTCAGTAAGGACGATTGGCTACAGCGCAATAGAGGACACCGGTATAGTTGACATGATCGTCCCGGAAGGCGTAGAAACCATAAGGGACTGGGCCTTCAGGGAAAACGCAAATCTTCGTACCATCACGCTTCCGAGCACACTGTCGAGCATTGGCAGCAATGTTGTCGGTATGTGCGATAATCTTGAGGAATTCCGGGGAAAGTATGCCTCATCTGATGGAAAAGGCCTTGTTGTTAACGGAGAATTGGTTTCTTTTGCGAGGAAAGGCATAAGTGTTTATACAACCCCTCCGGAAGTAACCGTCATAGGTGCTGACCTTTTCTGGGATGACGATTTCTTGACTGACGTAACAATATCTGAAGGCGTAAAAGAAATTAAGAGGGGCGCTTTTTATGCATGCGACAACCTGGAATCCATCTATTTTCCTTCCACTTTGGAGACGGTAGGGTCCAGGATTTTGTCATCTGCCGCTCTTGCAACAATCCGAGGCCCGCTCGCTTCCAAAGACGGCAAGTGCTTCATATTCAAGGGAAAACTGATAAGCGTCGCGACCACGGGGATGAGCGAATATACGGTACCGGAAGGTGTCTCTGAGATTGGAGCGGAGGCTTTCTTGTGCGCATATTCTTTGAAGGAGATCACATTCCCGGAGGGTGTTACAATAATAGATGAGAACGCAATAAGGATGTGCAGTTCTCTTACTACGGTCACTTTCCCTGCTTCACTGCAATCCGTAGGCAACCACGATGACAGCCAGAATGAGTTGTTCTATTCCTGCGGAGCCCTCAAACGCGTATTCTGCAAGGCCCCTGTACCTCCTGGCTTGAAATGCACCCTCTTGGGTAATGCTGTCGTATATGTGCCGTTGGCGTCTTTAGACCAGTATGAGAAATCAGCCTGGGGAGATTACGGGGTTGTTGGCCTGGATTCCTTTGAAAAGCCCGATATGTACAAATCTTCAGATTATTCTGAGGATGGCAGAATCGTGGAGCTGCAAACGGCAACCAGGGGCGCGGGAATTGATGTTTACCTGATGGGCGACGCGTTCTCCGACCGCCAGGTTGCTGACGGCACTTATGAAAAAGTAATGAAGAAAGCCTGTGACGCGCTGTTCTCGGAGGAACCGTACAAGTCATTCAGAGACTGTTTTACTGTCAGGTATGCGGTGGCAGTGAGCGAAAACGAAGAGGTCTCAGCATTTTCAAATACGGCTCTCGGAACTTATTTCGGAAGCGGGACATTTATCGGCGGTGATACGAACGCAATCTGGCGCTATACTTCCTGGCAGACTACAGGCGATGCCCTCGCGATCGTTATTATCAATGCCGACAGGTATGCCGGCACCTGTCACATGGAATATGATTATACGGGGAGGGATTATGGCTGCGGCGATGCTATCGCGTATGTTCCATTTTCCTCCTCAGATGAGGGACTCCGGCTTGTCCTGTTACACGAAGCCGGCGGCCATGGCTTTGCAAAACTGGATGACGAATACTCGTATGGCGCAACCATAACTGAGACGCAAATCGTCGACAAGTACGAGAATCCGTTCGCGGGCGGATGGTATAAAAACACTGACGTGACTAACGACCCTGCCAGGATAAAGTGGTCGCTGTTCCTGCAGGACGCCCGTTATGCAGCGGAGGGTCTCGGCATCTTTGAAGGAGGCGGAACTTACGCTCACGGTGTATGGCGCCCTACGGAAGACAGTATCATGAACTCGACCAGCGGCGTTTTCAACGCCCCGTCCCGCTACGCCATCTGGTACCGCATAGGCAAGCTCGCATTCGGCGATGACTGGAACGGGACCTACGAAGACTTTGTCTCCTACGACGCCGTGAACCGCACTCCGACAGCCGCTCAGCGCCGTCAGAAGCGCAATTGCGTTGAAAAACAACTCCCGCCGCTGGCCCCGCCGGTAATCGTCGCCAATCGTTGGGGAGAAAAACTCACCCGCTGACAGCTACAAGCGTGCCCGAGGGTCCATTGGCGGGACCCTCAGTGACAAAAACACCCCATTTTCGCGACCGAGGGTCCAACGTTTGGACCTTCGGCTACGGTGAGCTATATTACTGGACTTTGTGCAGGCCGGCAAACGAGGAGGCGGCGTTCTCCGGAGAGGGTGCAGGCGAAGATATGGATGGGGCCGCCGGGCGAAACACGGAGGCGGCGGCGGAGTTCTTCAGAGCTCAGCGGGACACCTCGGGCCGTCACGTCGGCCTTCGGATACGACTTATATAGGTTCTTTATAACAGAGGACGCAAAGGGCAAATCCTCAATGACTTGCCAATACTTCCCGAAGTGCGCCATCCGCTCGTCGTACCGCATCATACACATCCCCGGCCCCAGCCCCGACTTCACCATCGCCGCCGACGGCACAAACAGCAACTCCCCACCGGATTCTATCTCCGCCACTCCGGAATCCGCCTGAACGTGGCCATCTTCGGCGAGCACAATGCCACGGAAGGAGGCATCGCGTCGGCAGAGGCAGAGGAGTTCCTTGCACTCCCCTTCTGAGCCTACGACGTGAAGCTCCGACAGCCAGCCGGAAAGCCTGCGGCGGAGCATCGTGATATCCGCCATTGGAGAGACTTTAACCATCACCAGAGGCGCAATCCCGAGGAGCAGCGGCATCAGGCCAACAACGTCTGGACTGCAATCCTCAAGGAGGAAGACCTTCTTCCCGGCAGCGTCGCGGCGGGCGGGATCGAGGTAAATAGCCTCTGGGCGGAACTCACGCAAATCATCCTGCCAGCCAGAGTCTTCCAAAGATATATCGTACCCGTTGAAAACAACATTGGAGATGCATAGAGCGGCGAAATTCTTCTTTACCGCATCAAGCAACACCGAGTCCCGTTCATTATACCATACTGCTGATGCTCTCAATGAAAACGCCCAGCTGTCGGCCCCGAGCCCGCCGGTAAGGTCGGCCACCCTGGCTCCCTCCGGCACTAGAGATGCCTTGTAACGCGCCGTCGCCTCGGAAGAACACTGCTGATAATTCAGCGACGCCGGCACCTCAATGGCCAGCCCCGCCCACGACGGCAGCTTCGCAGCAAGCTTATCGCACTCGCTGCGGCCAATCTTCTCCAGAATATCAGCAAAACTCATTCGAAAAACCTATCCGGGAAATTAACCAGGTACACCTTCTCCACCGCCCTCGTAAGCGCGGTATACAGCCACTTGAGGTCCTCAACCGTCTGGAAATCCTGCCAGAACGGATTGTCGATGAACACGCAGCTCCACTGGCCGCCCTGCGCCTTGTGGCAGGTAATCGCGTCGGCATACTTCAGCTGCAGGGCGTTGAAATAAGGATCCTCACGCACGGCCTCCCAGATACGCTTCTTCGAGCCGCGGTCCGCATAATCCGCACTCACCCCCTCATACAACGCATTCTGCTGCTCATAAGTAAGCGACGCCGACTCGGACGTAAGCGTATCCAGGCACACCTTCGCCTTCAGCTCCGCGTCCCCGTAATCCGGGAACGCCAGGATG
This sequence comes from Bacteroidales bacterium UBA1197, assembly GCA_002309995.1. Classification (GTDB taxonomy): domain Bacteria; phylum Bacteroidota; class Bacteroidia; order Bacteroidales; family UBA932; genus Cryptobacteroides. Next base: position 76,780 of record DBYB01000059.1, on the reverse strand, counting down.
GCGTCGGCGAAACGCAGGCCGTAGCGATCCTCGTAATGCCATATCTTGCGCAGTTCCGCCACGTCGCCGTTGGCAATATAGTCCATATCGTCAACGTCTTCCACGAACTGGTAGCAGTTCTTCACTATCATAAAGCGGTCGCCGCGCGCCAACTCCTCCTCCTTGTACAATACCTTCGCACGTATTCCCAGGTTGTACCTGATGGCCCGCTTGTTCGAGCGGCACAACACCACGGTATCATCGTAGCCGTAGCGGCCGTAAGCATCTGAAATGGCCTCCAGAAGGTCGCCGCCGCCTATCCGCTCAACATCTCCTCCGGATACAGCCCGCAGGTTCAGCTTCTCAAACACGTCGTCCGGCGAAGCCTTCTCAATCAGGCGGCGGATCATAGTCGCATTGGCCAGGATTCCCGATTCGCTCTCCTGCCGCACCACCGTCGAGAGTTCCGCATAATGCACTCCTCCGAAGTTATCCATATACGAACGGTCCATCGCCGGCGAGAGCTCGAGGCCCACGGGAGGCAGCTGAGCGGCATCGCCCATCAGCACCAGGCGGCAGTCATCCGCCGAACGCACGAAACTCACGAGGTCCTGCAGCAGGTTGCCGGAGCCGAACACCGACTGCTGACGGTCGGCGGACTCCACCCCCACGAGCGACACCTCGTCCACCACGAAAAGCGTATGCTTGGCCTTGTTGGGAGCCAGCGAGAACTGCCCCCAGCCGCTGTTGTCGACCGATTTCTGCCGATAGATATGCTTGTGGACCGTATATGCCGGCCGGCCCGACATTCCCGAAAGCACCTTCGCCGCCCGCCCGGTAGGAGCCAGCAGCACGGAAGGAATTCCGACGCGCCTCAGGCTGTTGATGACCGCAGAGAGAGCGGTAGTCTTGCCAGTACCCGCATATCCGTTAACCACGAAAATATCCCCTTCGTCCGACACAAGAAAAGACGCCAGGCTGCGGAATAGCGCATCCTGGCAAGGCGTAGGCTCGTAGCCAAGGTTCTTCAGGAACCCCTCGTGGAGCTTGCCGGCGTCCATCAGCGCTTGTGCTTGTCGAACATCATCGCCACCACGGCCAGCACCGGGTAGATCTCAAGACGTCCCAGGAACATATCGAAGCTGAAGACCATCTTGGCAGCCACAGGCGCGCAGTTGAAAGAGCCCATTGAGCCCATCTCGCCCAGAGCCGGGCCGACGTTGCTGATGCTGGTAATGGACGCCGCAATGGAATTCTGCCAGCCCACTCCAATCCATAGGCAGAGCACGGCAGAGACCGACAGCAGCACGGCGTACAGGGCTATGTAAAGCAGGTGCGGCGCTACGTCGGAATCGCGCAGCACACGCCCGCCGAACTTGACTTCGTTGACCGATGAAGGATGTAGGATACGGCTGATCTGGCGGCCCACCGATTTGAACAGCAGGACTATACGGTCGATCTTCAGACCTCCGGACGTAGATCCTGCGCAACCGCAGACGGCCGCCGCAAGAAGTATCAGTCCGCACATAAACGGAGGCCAGCCGGCATTGTCAAGTGTAGCAAAACCGGTGGTTGAAGATATGCACATCACCTCGAACAGACCGTTCCACAGCGACTCGCCCCAACCCTTGCAGAAACCGCCGGTCTTGAGCCCGATTCCCATAAAGAGGGAGAAGAGCAGCAGGGATGCGGTATAATACGTAACCACGGCATTCTTCAGGGGCTTGAACGTGCGGTTCACCACGGCCAGGAACACCAGGCCGAAGTGGAGCGACGACAGGTACATACACACAATGGTGATTGCCTCTATCCAACGAGAGTCGAATGCACCTATGGAGGCGTTGCGGGTGCTGAAACCGCCGGTCGCACACACGCTCATCGCGTGGCAGAGAGAATCGAACACCGGCATTCCCGCCAATATGTACATGACCAGAGCCAGAACGAAGAGCGAAAGGTACACGTAAGCGAATACGTTCACAGTCCTGTTGGCCCGCATAGCATAGGAGCCCCTGGAGAGCGAACTCATCTCCATATTCACCAGCCTGAGTTTCACCGGGCTGGAGTCGGGGATGATGAGAAGCAGGAATACCACGACTCCCAAACCGCCGATGAAGTGCGTGCTGCTGCGCCAGAACAGCAGGCTGCGAGGCAAAGCCTCCACGTTGTCGAGTATGGTCGCTCCGGTGGTAGTGAAACCCGACACGCTCTCGAACCAGGCGTTCGCCAGCGTAAACGGACCGCCCCACAAGGCGTATGGCAGCATTCCGAAGATGAAGGACAGGAGCCACGAAAGGGTGATGGTCACATATCCCTCCTTAAGGGTGATGGCGTCCGTGCGCCGCACGAAAATGAAAGGGAAAACGCCCACCAGGAAAGTGATGGTAAAGCTGATGATGAGGGCGGCCAACGCGCTGTCGTTGCCGTTCAGCACCGATACCAGCACCGACAGCAGCATGAACAGCGAGCTCACGAGGAGCGCCAGTCCTACATTACGGCTTATTGCTTTCCAGTTCATCCGAAACCCTCGCTTTGAGGTCCTTCAGCCGCTTGCGCAACTGCAGGTTCTCTCCCGTAACGTCCATCAGGCCTTCGTTCAGTTTGACCAGCTGGTCATCGCCGTCGAAGGTGTAATTGTATTTCTTGCCGTAGGACCTGTAGCCCTCCAGGGCGTCCAGCATCCTGTATAACGGATTCACGTAAAATGCCAGCATGAACAGCAGCAGCATCACCACCAGGAGCAGACCGACCGCCACTGCCACGATGCCCGGAATGATACTCCGGTAGAATCCCCTCTCGAAAGTCTTGGAATTCTTCTCCAGGTCGTTGTAAATCGCAGTCTCAAGGGCATTTATATCGGCGTCGAGCTGGGCGAAACTGGGCTGCAGGCGGTTGAAGTACCAGCTGCGGGAGTCGATGAAGTAAGAGTCAAGAACGTTCTCCAGTTCCATCGAAGTCAGCACGTAAGCGGTGCAGGAATAGATTACCGAATCGGTAAGCGGCTGGATCACGTTCGATTCCAGCGATGCCCTGAGGGTGTCGCAGTGCGACAGGAAATACTCCTGGTCGAACACGGGCAGTTCCCCGCTGGCGTCGTCGCCGATGGCGGCAAGTATGTCGAGATTGTATTTGCTGCTTATATCGGAAAGCTTGTGGGCGGTATTGAGGCTCGTGATGTCATCTGCGATCAAATCGGACACATAGGTGCTCATCTTGGAGTATTCCAGCACCGAGATCGTGGCCGAAATTAACAAAATAGCCGCGATCGCCGAGAGACTCAGAGTCAATTTTGCCTTAATTGACAGCTTCATTTTAAATTTTTTTACAAAATCCGCACAAATATAAGAAATAATCGGTATATTTGCATAGAACCACACGCACTATGACCAATAGTTTCCTCAGCGACAACACCGGAAAAAATGCCCAGATCAAGCGAGGCATACTCAGGCTGTGCATAGACCACAAGGAAGCCAGCATCTCCTACTTCAGCAAACAGCTCGGAATCAGCGTCCCCACAATCACCAAGCTGATAGGCGAACTGATCGAGGAAGGTTTCCTGCTGGATGAAGGCAAGATAGGCACCTCGGGCGGCCGCCGGCCCAGCATCTTCGGGCTCAATCCCAACGCCGGATACTTCATCGGCATCGACGTCGCCCGCCACCATTTCCACATAGCCGTGATGGACTTCCGGGGCAACCTCCGCAACTACATTGAAGACATAGAATTCGTGCTGGAATCCAACAGCAGTTCCTTCCGGGAAATCTGCCGTCTGGTAAAAGACCACGTGGTAGCGTCCGGCATCCCCTGGATCAAGGTTCTCGCCGCCGGCATAAGTCTCGCGGGAAGGGTTAACCCCGAGGAGGGCTATTCCCTCTCCTACTTCGTGAGCGACGACCTCCCTCTCAAGGACCTCTTCCAGAGGGAGTTGAACGTCCCCGTGAGCATCGAGAACGACTCCCGCGCCCTCACCTACGGCGAATATATGAACCTCGGCAAGAACGCCGACAAGGATATGATAGCCATCAACCTCAGCTGGGGCCTTGGAATGGGTATGATACTGGACGGCCGCCTCTACTACGGCAAGTCCGGATTCTCCGGCGAGATCGGGCACTTCCCCTTCCTCGACAACGACATAATGTGCCGCTGCGGCAAGGTCGGCTGCCTTGAGACAGGCGCCTCCGGCTCGGCCCTTCACAGGATGATAATCGAGAAGCTCAAGGCCGGCCGCCGCTCTTCCCTTTTCAAGTCGTATAAGGAGAACGGCGACCTGGAACTTTCCGAGATACTCAAGGCCGTGCAGGACGGCGATATGCTGGCAATAGAATGCATAGGCGAGATAGGCGAAACGCTAGGCCGCGGCATCGCCGGTATCATCAACATCTTCAACCCGGGCCTGGTAATCATCGGCGGTCGCCTCATCGTAGGCAAGGACCACCTCATCCTGCCCATCCGCACCGCAATCAACCGACTCTCTATGGAGCGCGTAAGCTCCGACACCAAGATACGCCTTTCCACTATGGGCCGCAAGGCCATAGCCATCGGCGACTGCTTCCTCTCCCGGAAGAAACTGCTTGGCATCTGATACCATATGGCAGAAGACATACTCCAGAATCTGTTCGAGTCCTACACGGGACAAACGCTCTCCGGCAAGACCGAGCTGCCCACCTCCGGCAGCCACAGGCGCTACTTCCGCCTGAAGGGAGGCAACATCTCGATAATCGGCGTCCTCGGCACCAGCGAAGCGGAGAACCGCGCCTTCGTCGCCCTGTCGCGCCACTTCAAGGAGAAGGGCATCAGGGTGCCTACGGTGCTGGCGGTGGCCGACGACGGAATGTCCTACATTCAGGAAGACCTCGGAGACAATATGCTCTTCCAGATGATCTCCCAGGGGCGTGAGAGCGGGCACTACAACTCCTACGAGACCAACCTGCTGTGCCGCACCATCGAGCAGCTGCCAAAGATACAGTTCAAGGGCGCCCAGGGGCTCGACTGGAACGTCTGCTACCCCGAGAAGGCCTTCGACGGCAGGCTCGTGGACTTCGACCTCAACTACTTCAAATACTGCTTCCTCAAGGCCACCGGCCTGGAGTTCAACGAGAGCAAGCTGCAGGACGACTTCGAGCGTTTCAAGGCCGACCTCCTGAAAGACGACACCAACACCTTCCTCTACCGGGATTTCCAGTCGCGCAACGTAATCATACGCGACGGCGAGCCATACTTCATCGACTACCAGGACGGACGGCGCGGCCCCATCTATTACGACGTGGCATCCTTCATCTGGCAGGCCCGCTCCCGCTTCCCGGAAGACCTCAAGCAGGAACTCATCCGCAGCTACCTGAGGGCGCTCCGCAGTTACATCGAAGTGGATGAGGAGCTGTTCCGCTCGCGCCTGCGCCTATTCGTGCTGTTCCGCACGCTCCAGGTGCTCGGGGCCTACGGATTCCGGGGCTATTTCGAGAAGAAGCCGCACTTCCTTGCCAGCGTGCCCTATGCGCTGGACAACCTGCGCAACCTCCTCAAGACACCTTTCGACGACTATCCATACCTCAACGGTATCCTCACCAAACTCACCAATATGCCGCAGTTCTACGAGATTATGGAGGACAAGCGGCTGGAGGTGCACATCTACAGTTTCGCGTACAAGAAAGGCATACCGGCCGACAATACCGGCAACGGCGGAGGATACGTGTTCGACTGCCGTTCCATCAACAATCCCGGCAAATACGAGCACTACCGCCAGTTCAACGGCAACGACCCCGAGGTCATCAAGTTCCTGGAAGACGACGGCGAGGTGAACGTGTTCCTCGACAGCGTTTACAAGCTGGTGGACGCCCACGTGGAGCGTTTCATAGAGCGCAAGTTCACCCACCTGCAGGTGTCCTTCGGTTGCACCGGCGGCCAGCACCGTTCGGTATTCTGCGCCGAGCACCTGGCCCGGCACCTGAGAGGCCGCTACAACGTACGCATAAAACTGACCCACAGGGAGTTGGATATCGAAAAGACGCTTTAGTATGAAGGCAATGGTATTCGCCGCCGGGCTCGGCACGCGTCTCAAGCCTGTCACGGATTCAATGCCGAAGGCGCTCGTGCCCGTCTGCGGACAGCCGCTGCTGTACCACGTACTCTGCAAACTGCGCAACTCCGGATACGACGAGATCGTTGTCAATGTACATCACTTCGCAGACCAGATACGGGAATACCTCGATTCGCACGATTTCGGAGTAAGTATTTCAATATCAGACGAAACGGACCTGCTGCGCGAGACTGGTGGAGCCATCAGCCACGCCCGCCCGCTGCTGGGCGGCCCGGAGCCGTTCCTGATCCACAATGTGGACATCATTTCCGACCTCGACCTCGCGTGGTTCCGGCAGCAGATGCGCCCGGGCGCACTCGCCACGCTGCTGGTGAGCGACCGCAAAACCCAGCGCTACCTGCTCTTCGACGACACGATGCGCCTGGTCGGCTGGACCAATATTGCCACCGGCGAGGTACGCAGTCCGTATCCCGGCCTGAGGCCGGAAGACTGCCGCCGCTACGCCTTTGGCGGCGTACACTGCATCTCCCCTGAAATATTCGATGAATTCAACGCAAGGCACTGCCCGGAGCGTTTCCCCATAATGGACTTCTACCTCGACGCGTGCGCCGACAGGGCCATCTACGGAGCCATACCTGAGAGCCTGTCAATGGTCGATGTAGGCAAGTTGGAGAGCCTTGCCGAAGCGGAACGTATATGCCGTAAAATCCTGGGAGACTAGACCCCCTTCTCGAAATCGCGCAAAGCCTTGAATCCCTGCCTTGAGAGGAGCAGGAGGGCGATTACATTCACCCAGGCCTGGATGCCCACGGCTATGTCGCCAAGGTCCCAGACCAGCGTGCTCTCGTAAGCGGCGCCAAGCACCGTAGCCGTCAACAGCGCAAGGCGGAACGCCAACACGGTGCCCTTCTCCAACTTCGACCCTTCACGCCTGCGCATCAGATAAATGATACTCGACTCCGAATAGAAATAGTACGCCATAATGGTGGTATAGACGAAGAACACCATTGCCACGCTGATGAAGGCGGAGCCGAAGCCCGGGAGCACGGTATCGACAGCAGCCTGCGTGTAGCCTGCGAAGTTGGTTCCCATATCCTGAGGCGCTGCAATCAATATCATCAGGGCCGTTGCGGTGCAGACGAAGAGAGTATCCACATAGACTGAGAAACTCTGCGCGAACCCCTGGCGAACCGGGTGGCTCACGTCAGCGGAAGCCGACACTATGGCGCCGCCGCCCTGCCCGGCCTCATTGGAGAAGATGCCGCGCTTAACGCCCATCATAATAGTCGTGCCGAGCGCTCCCCCGCCGATGGCTCCGATGCCGAACGCACCCTTGAAGATACTGGCGAAGACACCCGGCACGGCGCCCAGATTGCTGAATATTACGACAAGAGCTACGATTATGTAGCCCAGGGCCATAAAGGGAGTGATGACAGCCGACACCCTGGATATGACCTTGATGCCTCCGAATATCACCACGGCAAGCACCACGGCAAGGGCGATACCCACATAGACAGGAGACACGCCGAATGCATTCTGCATTGCCGAACTCAAGCCGTTGGCCTGCACGGTAACCAGGAAAATACCGTATCCCAGCACGACTGCGACAGCGAAGAAGACGCCCAGCCACTTCTGCTTGAGGCCCTTCTCTATATAGCTGAACGGGCCGCCACGGAAACCTGTACTGTGATTGAATTTATACTGCTGTGCCAGAGTGGATTCCATAAAAGCCGTAGCAGCTCCGAAGAAGGCAATCAGCCACATCCAGAACACGGAGCCCGGGCCGCCTATCGCGATGGCCGTGGCCACACCCACTATGTTCCCCGTGCCGATGCGTCCGGAAAGCGCCATACAGAAAGCCTCGAACGACGATATGCCTTGGCCCTTCCCCGCCTTGACGGCGAACAGCGACTTGACCATATCCTTCAGATGACGCACCTGCACGAAGCGCGTGCCCGCCGTAAAGAACAGGCCCGCACAAATCAGGAGCACCACCAGCGGCGGACTCCAAATTATCTGGCTAATCTTGGAAACAATCCCTGCAGCACTCATATCCGCCACGAATATAATAAAAAAGAAGAGACCGTCCAAAATGGATGGTCTCTTTTGTGTAGGGACGGTCGGATTCGAACCGACGACCTTTTGAATGTGACTCAAACGCTCTAAACCAGCTGAGCTACGCCCCTGTTACCCGGAACGGGGATGCAAATATGAGACATTTTCCTCAATTTTGCAAGCGTTCCGGGAAATAATCTTTACTGAGGCATCTGTGCGCCGTAGCCGGGCACTTTGCCGAAGAGGTCCTTGGCCTTCTCCCAGGGATACTTGTTGCAGTACATACTGGGACGTACGATCTCTGAGCCCTGCTGATTCATACCGAACATACGGTTGACCTGGTTGGCTGCGGAGTTGGCATTGTAGCTCTGGGAAGAGATGATCTTCAGGCTCAGGAAGCCCTCGAGGTAAGATTTGTCGATGGCATTGATGAAGTCGTCGTTGCCCTCAGGCAGATCCATATTACGCTCGTACTTGGGGCCGATGAGATGCTCGTCGACTTCCTCAATCCTGGAGGCAGGAACGGAGATGGAAGCGGCACCGGAAGATGCGATTTCAAGGTCCCTGCGGTTGGCGAAATAGTAGTTGTCGTAGAGGTTGCTCACCTTCGCGGCTTCCATAGCCTTGTTGCTCTCGTAACGGCACCTCTCAACACCGCAGTTGCTGTTGCAGCCGAAGATGTTGTTGTGCACGTCGATGGTGCGGATGCCGTTCATAAAGCGGAAGCCCTGGCCCATATCCTCGAAGGCCTTGGTGCGTGTCCAGGTGAACAGCACGGTGTTGTGATGGAAATCCAGGGAGACCTTCTCGATGTCCTCGTCGCGGGTAGTGCCCCAGATCTGGCAGGCGGCATAGCGGCAGGAGATGAAGATATTGTTGCATACCTCCATATGGCCTTTGTACATAGCTGCCATCAGACCGTAGTCGCGGCAGTTCACGAAGATGCAGTTGGTGACTTTCACGTTGCCTTCCACGTCCATATGCAGGGCATATTCATCGCCGTTTGCAAAACCAACCTTCGGTACGTTCGGGGCGGCGTCGGGCTCGATGAAGCGGCCGGTAAGGACGCCGGCGTTGGGTGTGCCGGTCCTTTCGTCGTCAACGTTGGCGGCGCAGTAGAGGTTGTTCTCTCCGAAGTCGAACACAAGGCCGTCGATCAACACGTTGCCGACGGGGCCGTTGTAGCCGTAAGGGCGCCTTGCGTTGAAGTTGAGAAGGGGTGCGATGAACTTCTGGTCAACAGGCTGCAGCTTGGTGACGTGCTTGATTACATCCCTCTCGCTGAAGTCGGTGGAGAAACCGCCCACAATGCCGATGAACTTGCCGGGCGACTGAGCGGAGCTGCCGAATTTGCCGCACTCGATGTAGCCGCGGTCCATATTGCCGAGGTAATTACCTTCTGCCACATAGATCAGGTCGTTCTCCTCAGCCACGTCGATGGCCTTCTGGAGGTCTTTCATAGGCTTCTCGGGAGTCAGGCCGTCGGCACGTGCGGAGCCGGTAGTCGAACTCACGTAAATGATTTTGCCGACAACCGTACGGCTGCGTGCCGCCTGGGCATCTTTCTCGACCTTGGCGTCCTGTGCGTTCTGGACGGCATCCTTCACGCCTTTCTGGGCGGCATTCTGGACGGCGCCGGCCGCCTTGTTGCCGAGGGATTTGAGCGCTCCGCCGAGCTGGGCGGATGCGGGCTGTGCAGCTACCATCGCAACGATGACTGCAAGCATCAGGGAAATCTTTTTCATATCTATAACGGTATTTGGTTATTAATCTTCCAGTTCCACTCCGAACCCATAGTTGCCGGAGCCAAGCGTGCGCACTTCACCGTCAGGGCAGAAAACATCAGCCGTCGTGCCTACGGGTATACTGACATTGAGCGAGCGTATCACGTCTCCGTCGGCCTCCCACTTCACGCTTATCTTGCCGTATGGAGTCATAGTCGAGGCCTCCATAAACTTGAAGCCGCCGCCCGGATGGGGATCCACCACGAAGCTCTTGTAACCCGGCTCCGTCTCACGGATACCTACAGCATAACGGTACAGCCAGTCGCCGATGGCCCCGTAGGAATAATGGTTGAAGGAATTCATCCCTCCGTTCATTATGCTTCCGTCGGGCAGTATGCTGTTCCAGCGCTCCCATATAGTGGTTGCGCCCATCTTGACGGGGTAAATCCAGCTGGGGCAAGTGTCCTGAAGCAGGAGCCTGTAGGCAACGTCGGTGTATCCGTATTCCGTCAGCACCTGGCAAATGCGCGGCGTGCCCAGGAAACCGGTAGTGATGTGATAATTGTACTGCTTGATGTTCTCGGCCAGGCGGTCGGCGGCCTGCTGGCAGAGTTCCTGCGGCAGCAGGTTGAAGTAGAGCGCCAGCACGTAGGCCGTCTGAGTATCCGAACTCACAAGGCCATTGGGGGTGACGTATTCTTTCAGGTATGCGTCCTTCACCTTGGCAAGTTCGCCGGCGTAGAACCTTGCGTCGTCGGCCAGTCCGAGCAGGGCTGCTGTATTGGCCACCGTTTCCACGGAAGCGGCCATAAAACTCTGGGCGATGAGGTTCTTGGAGGTGACTGCGGATTTGCCGGAAGTGTCATTATCGACGCTCCAGAACAGCCAGTCGCCATAGGGCTGGCGGAGGGTATTCAGCAGATAGTTGTTGCAATGTGCGAGCTGATAGTCCACCCAGGCCTTCATCGACGGATACTGCGAGCGGAGGACCTCCAGGTCGCCGTAAGCCATATAATGCTGCCAGGGAATGATGGTGGCGCAGTCGGCCCAGCCGGCCGCGAATCCGCCGTGGGTGCCGAAGAAGATGTCGGGAACCACGGCCGGCACGCCACCGTCTTCGTACTGGTCTTCAGAAAGGGTGCGGAGCCATTTGCGGAAGAAGTTGTCCACCTTGCCGTTGAACGTGGCGGTGCGGAAGAATACCTCGGCGTCGCCCGTCCAGCCCAGGCGCTCGTCACGCTGGGGACAGTCGGTCGGAATGTCCACAAAGTTCCCGCGGAAGCCCCAGAAGATGTTGGACTGCAACTTGTTGATGAGTTCGTTGGAGGTGTTGAATGAGCCGATGGTCTCGAATCCGGAGTCCACCGCAACGGCCTCGAAGGCGTCCGGATCGAACGATTCAAGGCCCTCGACCTTGATATAGCGGAAGCCGTAGAATGTATGGCGCGGCTCGAAGAAATCGTCACCACCGGTAAGCACATATGTGCTGAGGGCCTTGGCCTGTCGCAGCGTTGCGTCGAAGAAATTGCCTTCCTTGTCCAGCACCTCTCCGTGCTTTACGGTGACCACCTGGCCTTTCTGTCCTTTGATGCGGAGCGTCTCCCAGCCCACGAGGTTCTGGCCGAAGTCAATGACCGTTTCTCCCTTAGGAGTTACGAAGCACTTGACCGGGCGTACCTTCGTCCTCTCGCGGACAGGCTCGGATACTGATGCCACAAGTTTCTCGGAGAACACGCCGGGAAGCACGCCGGCCGGCTGCCATGAGAACGGGGCCGAAGGATCGACGGTTTCGCCGTCGTAGATGGTCGCTGCCTGCACGGGGCCGGTGAGCGACATCTCCCAGCTGCCGTCGGAGTACACCAGTTCGTGTTTGCCGTCCGTGTACTCAATGTCGAGTTGGAAGAACAGCGCGAGGTCCGTGCCGTAGCGGAGCCGCTTGGCCGGATTGCCCCAGCCCAGGCCGGAGGCGTACCAGCCCGGAGATACCAGTGCTCCTATCTCGTTGTGGCCCTTTTGCAGGGAAGCCGTGACGTCGTAGGCCTGGTACTGAAGGGTGTTGTGGTAGGAAGTCCATCCGGGGGTGAGATAATCCTGCCCGACTTTGCGGCCGTTGAGGGTGAATTCATAAATGCCGTGAGAAGTAACGTATGCCACCGCCCTGCGAACTGCCTTTCGCGGTGCGACCGACTTGCGGAAGTAAACGGGAGAGTGAGTCGATTTGGGATCGTCCCAGCTGATGCCTATCCACTGGGCCATCCAGCCGTCCTCAGCCACGCCCGTAGAGAAGGAGGCGCTCACCGGCTTGGATACCTGCCCGTTGTTGTCCCACGCCTTCACCGTCCAGGTGTAGGCCGTGCAGGGCTTGAGCGCGGCGCCTACGGGAACAAGTATGGAATTGTCGGAAATGACCTTCCCGGATTTCCAGACGGTAGAGGATCCCGACTTAAGGGTGAGTTCATAAGCCTCCTGAACGGTATTCTGCTTACTCGTCTCCAGAATCCAGCTGACTTTAAGCGGCGCGGACGGGTCTATCCCCGAGGGAGAAACCAGCCCTGCTGTGCGGAGATTGGTAACGGAGAGCTGCGCCACGGCAACGGCCGAGACGGCAAGCAAAGAGAAGATGCAAATCAGTCGTTTCATATTTCACAAATATACTAAAATTACTATTAATAAACAAGCTGGTGCAGGCACGGAATTTGCAGCCAAAAGCAATGCTTTTATACCACATAATATGTCAGCAAATTATTCTTTCTCCCCGGTCAGCCTGCCCTACGCAAAGGACGCACTGGCCCCCGTAATCAGCGCCGAAACTATTGCTTTCCACTATGGCAAGCATCTCCAGGCCTATATCAACAACCTCAATGCAGCCCTGCCCGGCAGCGGTTTCGAAGGCAAGTCTCTCGAAGAGATAGTCAAGGAAGCCAAGGGCGGCCTTTTCAACAACGCCGGCCAGGTGCTTAACCACACCCTTTACTTCACCCAGTTCAAGGCTGCCGGCAATCCCGGCGCTCCCGCAGGTGCCCTCGCAGAGGCTATCGTCCGCGACTTCGGCGGCTTCGACGCCTTCAAGCAGGAATTCGAAAAGAAGGGCGCAGGGCTCTTCGGCTCCGGCTGGGTCTGGCTCGCCTCCGACGAAGACGGCAAACTCGTCATCACGCAGGAGCAGAACGCCGGCAACCCCGTCACCCGCGGCCTCAAGCCCCTCCTCACCTTCGACGTCTGGGAGCACGCCTACTACCTCGACTACCAGAACCGCCGTCCCGCCCACCTCTCCGCCCTCTGGGAAATCATCGACTGGGAGGTCATTTCCAAGCGCTACGGAAAATAGTCAGTTCAGCAATAACACAAAAGAGACCATCCATTTTGGACAGTCTCTTTTTTATTTCTTCTGCAGCTATGCTGCCGGCAGGTACCCGCTTCGGAAACCCATGGCCGCCCGTGGCCATGTGAACGGGAGGGGCCCGCCGAAGGTGGGAGGGATGAGCGAAGCGAAGGTTTCCGAGTGGGTACCTGCCGGCAGCATAGCGAAATACAATTTACTGGAGCATTATCTGGCGGAAGTCGTCGATGTCTTTTTGGGAGACGCCGATTTCGAGGAGGTAGGCCTCCATTCCGTCCTTGAAGCTGCCGCCCTTGGCGTAGTTGTCCCAAATGAAGGTGGCGGCACTCTTGTAGTCCACCAGACGGGTCATCTGGGTCTTCTCGCCCTCGGAGACGCTGTAGCCCGAAGGAGCGAACTGGGTGAGTTCGTATTCCTTGGAGATGTCGCCCTCGTCAACGCCCAGGATGCCGAGCAGGATCATCGTAACGGTGCCGGTACGGTCGCGGCCCAGCGAGCAGTGATAATAGACAGGCTGATTGTTGCGGACGCAGTCAACGACGAACTCGAAGCACTGCCTGGTCTTGGCCTTGTCGTCGCGGAGCATCTGGGTGTAGCCCTCCTCGATGACGGGAGCGCAGAACCTCAGTTCGTCAATGGCGGGAGCGCTCAGAACGTCGGACTTGCCGCGCAGGTCGAGCTGTGCCTTGATACCCTCATTGAGAACCTGCTTCTTACCCTTGTTGGTAAGAGTGCTCTCCTGCAGGCGGCCGCCGCGGTAAACCATACGGTACTTGATGGTCTTGCCGTCCGTGGTCTTCCAGCCGCCAAGGTCGCGGCAGTTGCGCACGCGGGCCTTGAAAGGAAGCTGATGCAGATGTCCCTTGGTAGCGAAAGAGCCGCTCTTGATGAGCTTGCCGCCATCGGTCTTAACCTCATAGCTGTAATTCGCGCCGGGCAGCAGGCCGGTCACGACTGCATAATAGGTCTCAGAATCGGCGGGAGTGAACACGAACTTCTTGCCGGTGCCGGCCTCGGTTACAGTGACCTCCACATCCTCGCCAAGAGCGATGTCGGAAGCTTTCCAGCGGATGGAATACTCCGGCGGATAATCGAACATTGCGGGAGACACGCTCCACTCCTTGTACTTCCTGCCCTTGATTTCGGTGGAGGTATAGTCGTGTGCGGTGTACTTGACATTGGTAATGAAATCCTCTACCGCCTCGTTGGTAACGAGGATGGTGGAATTGTCCACGATTTCCTCGGGGATGACCTCCTCTTCGGGATCGGGATCAGGATTGGGTTTAGGATCCGGATCGACGGGATCCTTGCAGAACATAAGCATCGGAAGGATGCACGCAAGAGCTAAAAAACGTTTAATCATAATTATTTGGTTTACTTGACTTCAATCAGGTAAGCACCCTCGAAGGAAGGGCGTATGACAGGGTTGGAGCCGTCCAGTTCATAGCTGCGGGGCTCGTCGGCCGCATATTCAGTAACAGTATAAGTGCGGTCCGCCTCCAGGCCACGGAGTTCGATAGGCGCGCCGCTCCACTCGGGAGCATAGAAAGCATAATACATAGCCCCGTCTTTCTTGATAACGTGAGCCTCAGGCTTGTCGAAACCGTAATCGTAAAGGCTCAGGTACTCACCACGGGAGAGCATCTTGGAGGTGTAAATGGGCACCCACTTGCGAAGCAACTGCTCCTTCTCTTCCGTCAGGAGGCTGCCGCCGCACTCAGTGGCGTCGGGGTTGGGCTCCGGCCAGGTGAATTTGGTGCCGATAATGCCTCCGACGCCTATCTGGGAAGGGAAATCGAGGCCGCCGTCGCTGAGTTCAACGTGGTCGGCATAGTAGGCCAAATCAGGGCACAGGGCCGCATAGACCTTTCGCTTCATACGTATCTGGGCGCTGGAAGTGGGATCGGAAGCAACTGCCTGGTTAAAGTAAGGCAGGCAGTAGAAATTGACGGCACAGCCGCACGGGCACACCTGCACCACGGCTCCGGGTCTGTCTGCCTGAGCGCGGTCGTACACGGACTTGAAGAACTCCGGATGCTTTTCGCAGGCCTCCTCGGGGTACGCCAGACCGCTGGCGGGATTGTAATCCGGCTCGGAAAGATTGAGGTGCTGGCCATCCAGCTTAAAGCCGTCGAAGCCCCAGTCCAGGAGGAAACGGTCCACCAGGCCGAGGGTGTACTTCTCCACGTACGGATTGGAAGGAGAAAGGTACCAGCTGTCCCACCAGATGATGTCTTCGTGCGAGCCGTCTTTCTTCACCAGCAGCATCTCGGGATGCTCTGCAGCCAGGCGGCTGCCGGGGTCGGCGGCGAGCGGGGCCCACCAGAGCTTGGCCTTGAGACCGGCCTCGTGGATGGCGTCCGTCATACGGCGCATACCATCGGGGCCGATGCGGTCGTTGGTCTCCCAGTCGCCCTCGCAAATCTGGTAGCCGTCATCTACGTCCACCCACTTGAAACCGAGTTCCACGACCTTGGGAAGGGTGCCTAAGACCTCGTCCACCGTGAAGGTGCGCTCATATCCCCAGGCACACCAGACCGGTTCGAACGCCTCTGCCGGAGATACCGGCTGCTCGAATCCATAAGCCTCGTGCATATATGCGACAAACTCCCTCAGCGGGTTGAAGAAGTCGCCCGTGCTCTCCATCACGAACTGACGGTACGCGCGCAGCGTATCGCCGGGCTGAAGTACGACGGGCTCGTCGAAATCCCTGCGAATGCAGACGGAGGCCTTGTCGCCCCTGCGCGAAACGGGGAACGACACCAGGCGGATGACAGGCTCGGCAAGACCGACGCTGATATTATCGCAGGCCGTCCAGAGGCAGACTACCGGAATGCCTCCGCCGTAATCGCTGTCGTTCATACCCATATAGTTACGCTGGCGGAAGCCCTTGCCGACCGGAAGCACCCAGTCGCGCCGTTCGCCGCTGGAACTCGCCTGAAGGCTCCAGATTTCCGAGCCCTCGACGCTGATGCGCGAAGTCTCCATCGCACCGACCTTCAGCGGCTTGCCGGAAGTGTTGACAAACGCGACGTCCCGGAGCAGCATACCGGGGAATCCTTCAGGAGAGCCCTGCTGAACCACGACGGTGACGCCGTTCAGCGTACAACCGCAGGGAGAAACGAGCCTGTCCGACGGAACGGAGCAGGAGACGGCGGCCACGAAGGCGGCCAGGAATATGAGTTTCTTGACCATAGGCTAAATCTTGAGTTCCTGACCGAAACGTTCCGCGCACACTTTGCGTGCGGCTTCCAGTGAAGTAAACGCCCCAGTGCCGCCGGCAGCGGTAGTATTGACTGCTCCTGTAAGGTTGCCGGTACGCTGGCACTCCTCCAGCGGCAGGCCCTTCACGAAGGCCGTGACGAAGCCGGAGTTGCAGCTGTCCCCCGCCCCGATGGCATCGACCACGTCCTTGTTCAGGAATGCGGGAAGGACAACGCGGCTGCCATCCTTGCGGATGAGCATCGAGCCGTGGGAGCCGCATTTGAGCATCATCGCACCGCCGAGGTAAGGCAAGACGGCGGCGATGGCATCTTCCAGCGAAGAAGCGCCGGTGAGGCACTGCAGTTCCTTCTCGTTGGGCATAAAAACCGTCACCTTGGGGAGCACGGACTTGTAGTCGAGTTTCCAGGTCTCCGCAGGGTCCCATTGGGTATCGAGGGAGACGGTAACTCCGTGGGCTGCAGCGGCATCGAGGATGAGGTGCACGTCGCGGAGCAAGCCGGACTGCATAAACAGCGAACTAAGGTGTATGTGGCGGGCCTGCTCGAAAACCTCGGCAGGTATGTCGGCGAAGGTCATTACATCCATTGCGCCCTGATAGGTCAGGTTGGCCCTGTCTTCCCCGTAACTCATACAGACCGTCGCGCCGGTGGGCGTATCGCCTTCCACCAGCCAGCGGGTATCCACTCCCCTGGCGTCGAGGGAACTGCGCACGAGCGAGCCGAACGCGTCGCGGCCTATCATACCCACGAAGCACACTTTGGCGCCCAGGGATGCTGCATTGGCGGCAAAAATGGCGGTGGAACTGCCCAGCGTCACCGTCATTTCCTTTGCGAATTTTTCCTTGCCGATTTCGGGTTCGGACTCTATGCCGTTGAGAATGATGTCAACGTTCAGTTCGCCGATGGCGGCGATGTCGTATTGCTTCATCGTTATTAGTTTTATCGTTTTACAAAAATGCAAAAATATTTCGATTCCGCCAATAATGTTTCGTTTCCGTGTCAAAAAATGATTTCGTTTGCTTTCGGATTGTTTTTTTATTATATTTGCACCATACTATACCGCATAATTATGAGCATCTACGACACAGCACAGGGAAGACGCTCCGCAATCCTCACCAAATTGCGCGAGGACGCGTCCGTAAGCGTCGCTCAGCTGAGCGAAATGTTCGGCGTTTCAGAAGTCACCGTCCGCAAGGACCTCGGCATACTCAAGGACAGGGGCCTGCTGATCAGGGTTCACGGAGGGGCCATCCTGGAAGCCGCAGTTAGCGAAGAAGACCACGAGACCAACAGCTTCAACTACAAGAAAAACCTGAACGTCAAGGAGAAGGAGGCCATAGGCAAGGCCGCCGCCGCCCACATCAAGGACGGCGACACCATTATGGTCGATTCCGGCTCCACCGCGCTCGAAGTCGTGCGTAACCTCGGCGCGTTCCACGACCTTACGATCATTACGAATTCCGTGAGCGCGATGCTCGAGGCCTTGAAATACAATCGCTTCAAAGTGATACTCATAGGCGGCACGGTACGCGGGGCCAGCCTCTCCACAGTGGGAGCCATCGCCGAGCAGAGCCTCAAACTCTTCTATTGCGACAAGCTTTTCCTCGGAGTGGACAGCTTCAGCCTGGAGAACGGGCTCTCCACCCCAAGCGTGGAAGAAGCAAGTACCAACCAGGTAATGATTTCCCGCGCAAAGGAGGTCATTGCGGTGTTCGATTCCACCAAGATCGACAAGCGCGCCCTGGCGTTCATCGCCATGCCCGAGAAGCTTAACACAGTGATTATCGACGACAAACTGTCGCCGGAAGTTTACAGGCAACTGCGCGAAATGAATATAAACGTAGAACTCGTGAAAGCTTAGATGCAAGAATCCGACTTATACTTAATTATATAATATATGAATCATTACACTCATAAGGAGATTCTCCAGCAGCCGCGGATGTGGCAGGAGACGTACGGCGTAATCCTTTCCCGCAAGGACGAAATAGCCGCTTTTACCGACAAGTACTTGGCCGATGGTTATTCCGTCGTTCTCTGCGGTGCAGGTTCTTCCGCCTATATCGGCGACGCCCTCGAGTGCGCTCTCTCAAGCACGAGGTTCCGTGGAGCAAGGTCCATCGCCACTACCGACATCCTGTCCAATCCCGGGCTTTATTTTAACTCCGCCAGCAAGGTGCTGCTGATTTCCTTCGCGCGTTCCGGCAACAGCCCGGAGAGCGTCGGCGCCGTGAAGGCCGTTGAGCAAACCGCCGGCAGCGTCGCACACATCTTCATCACCTGCAACGCCGAAGGCGCACTTGCCCGGATCCATCAGGACAACGTCCTCTCGATAATCCTCCCTCCCGAGACCAACGACCTGTCGCTCGCTATGACCAGCAGCTGCTCTTCTATGCTGCTCGCCTGCTCGATGGTGGCACGCATCCACGAGATCGAGGCCGACAAAGCCTGCATAGACATACTCGCCGACCGCATCGAAAAGGCGATCGCCCGCTACGAGGCCGCAATCAAGGAGATTGCCGGGCTGGATTTCAAGCGCGCCGTATTCCTCGGCTCCGGCAGCCTGAAGGGCATCGCCGAGGAGTCCCGTCTCAAACTCCAGGAGCTCACCGACGGCACCGTGATGTGCGCCTTCGACTCCTTCCTCGGATTCCGTCACGGCCCCAAGGCTGTCATCAACAAGGAAACCCTCATAGTCTATCTGCTCTCGTCCAACCCCGACGTGCAGCGCTACGAACTCGACCTCGTCCGCACCATCCGTCAGCAGGGTCGCTATCGCGCCTGCGTTACCATATGCCAGCAGGTCCCCGAAGACCTTCCCGAGAGCGAACTGCTCATCGAGACCGGTTTCCCCAAGGACTTCCCCGACATCTACAGCTGCATCTCATACGTTTTCGTTGCCCAGCTGCTCGGCTACTACAAGTCGCTCGCATTCGGGCTCGACCCCGACTCCCCCTCCGCCGACGGCAATATCTCCCGCGTGGTGGAAGGCGTAACCCTGTATATCTAACCAAACAATTCAACCGATATGTCATTTAATCCAATCCGCATCCTGACCGTGCCGGTCCTGCTGGCACTGTCTCTTACGATGGCCGCCCAGAACGTGTCCGTAACCGGACAGGTCCTGGACGCTTCCAACGGCGAGCCCGTCATCGGAGCGGGAATCCTCGTCTCCGGAGGCGGCGGCACAGTGACGGATTACGACGGCAAGTACGTAATCTCTGCCCCCAAGGGAGCCGTCCTCACCTACTCCAGCCTCGGTTACCTCGAGCACAAGGAGACCGTTGACGGACGCCTCGAAATCAACGTGAGCCTGCAGCCCGACACACAGCAGCTCGAAGAGGTCGTCGTCCTGGGTTACACCACCCAGAAGAAGGCCGAACTCTCCAGCGCCGTGGTTTCGATGAGCGGCGAGAAACTCCACGACGTCACCACTCCCGACGTGGGCAATATGCTCCAGGGCAAGGTGGCCGGCGTGGTGGTAATGAACTCCTCCGGCCAGCCCGGTTCCAACGCTGACATCCGCATCCGAGGCACAGGTTCCATCACCGCAGGTGCAGGCCCCCTCTACGTGGTTGACGGCGTCGCCGGCGGTTCCTTCAACCCCAACGACATCGAGACCCTGACCGTGCTCAAGGACGCTTCCGCAACCGCTCTCTACGGAGCTGCGGCATCCGGCGGCGTCATCGTCATCACCACCAAGAGCGGCGCCCAGGACAAGACGGAAATCAATTTCAAGGCCAGCGGCGGTATCAAGAAAGCCCTGACCGGACGTTTCCGCCCGATGAACAGCAAGGAGATGTACAAGTTCGAGAGGAGCATGTTCTCCGACGTCGTCGGCGAGATCCTCTATCCCGAATACCTGAAGGACGACTACTTCGACTGGATGAACAACTGCTTCAAGCTCGGCAACGTGCAGAACTACTACGCATCCGTTTCCGGCAAGGCAGGCAAGGTGAACTACTACGTGAGCGTGGACCACTACAACGAGAAGGGTACCCTCATCAACACCAACTTCCGCAAGAACGCCGCCCGCCTCAATCTCTCGGCTCCCATTACGGACCGACTGAACATGAGCGTGCGTCTCAACTATTCCAAGTCCTACGACCAGGGCACCTCTTCCTGGCGTCTGCTCGAGTACTCCTACTACGCAATGCCCTGGGACATCCCCTACGTGATGGATGCCGACGGCAACTGGACCAACGAGCTCATCTACATCAAGGACGACAAGACCCCGCGTTCCGACAACGGACTCAAGTGGTACACCCAGAATCCTTCCAACGTCCTTCACAGCGAGCAGTACAACTACTCCAAGGGCCACGGCGAGAGCCTGACCGGAGACATTCAGCTGGTATGGAACGTAACCGACTGGCTGACCCTCACCTCCATCAACCGTTACGACACCTCCTGGTCTTACTGGGAGACCCTCGTTGACCGCCGCACCTACGACGGCCAGGGCAAGAAGGGCGAGCTGGAGAACAGCGACAGCGAGTGGACCGGATGGGGCACCACCAACCTTGCCAAGTTCTACAAGACCTTCGGCGGCGAGCACGACGTGAACGCCATCGTGGGCTGGGAGTACGGCGAGGGTTATTCCCGCGGACTCGGCGCCGCCGGTGCCAACTTCCCCGAAGGACAGAGGTCCCTCTCCAACACCGCAGAGCTCACCTCCATCAGCGGTTCCGACTATAATTCCCGCAGCTGGGCCGTGCTGAGCCAGCTGCAGTATTCCTACCTCGGCAAATACGTCGCCACCGCTTCCCTGCGTTACGACGAGAGCTACAAGTTCGGTCCCTACAACCGTGGAGGTTTCTTCCCCGGAGTTTCCGCAGCGTGGATCATCTCCAAGGAAGACTTCATGAAGAACATGCCTGCTCTCTCCTTCCTCAAGCTGCGCGGCGGTTACGGAAAGACCGGTAACGACAACATCCCCGCATTCCAGTATCAGGATACTTTCTCGCTGAGCGCCAACTACAACGGCAGCAGCGCCGCAGTGCTCCAGCGCCAGGCCAACTACAACCTCGGATGGGAGGAGGCCTATATGTCCAGCCTCGGTATCGACGCCACCATCGCCAACAACTGGAACATCACCGTCGATCTCTACCACACCATCAACTCCAACATCCTCCTGGAGGCTCCCCAGGCCCCTTCGTCCGGCTTCTTCGCCCGTTTCGAGAACGTCGGCAAGGTGCGCAACATGGGTGTCGAGCTCGCAGTTGACGGAGCCATCATCAACACCAAGGACTTCGGCTGGACCGTCGGCCTGAACCTCGGTTTCAACAAGAACCGCGTGATGAGCCTGCCCGATCACCAGGATATGGTTATGAGCAAGAGCGAGGTATCCCAGATACTCCGCGAGGGCGAGGACGTTTACTCATGGTACATGCCCAAGTGGGCCGGAGTGGAGACCGTCTATATCTACGACGAAGACGAGGAGGAGGAGCTGCCTCACGGACTTCCCCGCTGGGAGAAGATCGATGAGGACGGCAACGTCACATACGTGAATAACTACAACGACGCCACCTTCCAGATCGTGGGCAGCGCTTCCCCGCTCTTCAGCGGCGGCGTGAACACCGGCCTGCGCTTCAAGGGCTTCACCCTGAGCATGAACGGCAGCTATATGGTGGGCAACAAGATCTACAACAAGACCCGCGAGAATATGGATGCCGACGGCGCCTACACCAACCTCAACCAGATGTCCATCGACAACGGACTCGGCTGGGTGCGCTGGAACCCCGACAAGGAAAGCACCTGGAAGATTGCAACCCATCCCGAGCCTATGAGCGCCCGTAACGACGGTTCCAACAAGGCGTCTTCCCGTTACCTCGAAGACGGCAGCTTCTTCCGTCTGCGCAACGTCACGCTCGCATACGACATCCCCGGAAAGGCCCTTCAGAAGATAGGCATGAGCGGAGCCCGCGTTTACGTGGCCGCCGACAACGTGCTCACTCTCGACCGCTTCTCCGGTATGGACCCTGAGGTCGGTATGGACTCCGACACCTACCACCACGCCGGCCTGTATTCCAGCAACTATCCCGTGCCTATGTCCGTAGTGCTGGGTATCGACGTCAAATTCTAAACGAGACAGCATTATGAAAAAGATATTCGCAATTTGCTTCGCTGCCGTACTGCTTGCATCCTGCAACATGGACTTCTATCCTTCGGATTCCATGACGTCCGACCAGCTCGCCGCCAACCCGGCAGCCGGCGTTTACACCACCGACGGCATCTACGCCCTGTTCAAGGACGCCCTCGCCTACAAGGGTGAGAGCGACGCCTACCCCAACGGGCGCAACCAGTACCTGCGTCACTACTATCAGATTACCGAGCTCCGCAGCGACAACGTGACCATCTCCGGCGTGACTTCCGACCCGTTCATACATCCTTATGACTATCAGGAAGTTCCCACCGAGGAGAACATCTACTACACCTGGTGGCTGGCCTACAAGATCATCTATGCGGCCAACTCCAACATCGCCGTTATCAAACCGGGCGCCACGGCAGAGAGCGACCATCTGCTCGGAGAGAACTACTTCCTCCGCGCACTCGGCCACTTCCATATGGTTACCCTGTTCGCGATGCCTTACGTGTACTGGAAGGATCATCCCGAGGCGATGGGCGTCATCGAGCACCACGGTATGGACACTTATGCCGACGCTCCCAAGCGTGCATCCATCGGCGACATCTACGACCACATCGTTGATGACCTGAAGGAAGCTGTCAAGTACCTCGACGGCAACAATGAGCGCGCTTCCCGCGTGTACGTATCCGCAGATGCCGCAAGGGCCCTTCTCGCCCGCGTTTACCTCTATATGGAGGAGAATGACAAGTGCATCGAGGTCTGCGACGAACTTATGGCTCACGCCCCTTCTGCAGTGACCGAGGGTTACGACTATGCCGCATACCCCACCAAGACCTACGACATCAACGAGACCATCTGGTGCATCAAGCCCAACCTCACCGACTGGTTCTACACCGAGCATCCTCAGTCTTCGATTGGTTCGATGTATTACAACGACACCAACTTCAAGAAGTTCGACGGCGACTCCGGCTGGGGCGAGCACTACTGGAGCGAGGAGCTCATCGAGCTGTTCCAGCGCTATCCCCAGGACAAGCGCTTCGCCGCCTACTTCGTGCAGGATCCTCCCGCAGAAGAGAACATCGGCAAGCTTATGGTAACCTTCCCCATCAAGACCAGCCCCACCAACACCTACTGCTCCGGCGGTATCGTGCACGGGCTCACCCCTTCCGAGCAGGACGGTTCCATCACCTTCACCTACAACAGGAAGAAGTACACCGCAGTGCCTACGGTCGTGAACGGCTACACCCAGTACATCGTGGAAGACAAGACCTTCGTCTCCAGCGGCAACTCCGTACAGAGCAAGGTTTACGTGCGCCCCGACGGCAACGTCCGCTCCAACGGCGGTATCTTCCCCATCTACTACAACACCAAGTTCAACGGTATGGAGGGCAAGTCCAACCTGACCGCTCCCGCATTGCTTCGCTGGGGTGAGGTTGTCCTCAACCGTGCCGAGGCCAAGGCCAAGAAGGGTGACATACAGGGCGCTCTTGACGACGTGAACATCATCCGCCGCCGCGCCGGCCTCACCGGTGACGCTGAGATGACCTCCAGGAATATGACGGAACGCGGCTACTCCGACGTGCTCGACGTAGTGCTCGACGAGCGCCGCATGGAGCTCTGCTTCGAAGGCCTCCGTTACTTCGATGTGTTCCGCAACCGCAAGAATATGGACCGCCGCTTTATGGGCTTCCACGAATTCGGTGAAATCAAATGGACGGATCCCCGCCTTGCAATGCTCATCCCTCTGGACGAGATTAATGCGAGCGGTATCCCCCAGAATCCCAGATAATCACTTTTTATTACAACCATTTATTAACTCTTAATTATTTAAAACAATGAAAAAGATTTTAGCAATGCTCGCTTTTGCAGCAGCAATGTTCGTTTCCTGCGGCGAGAAAACTGACGATGAAGGTGAAGGCGGCGGTGGCGGTTCCTACAAGGCCCCCATCACAATCGACGGTGACTTCGCAGACTGGGCAGCCCTCGACGCAAGCAAGGTTCAGGTTATGAAGTGCGCCTCCAGCGCTACCAAGGCCGACATGAAACTCGCCAAGGTCTATGCCGACAAGAACTTCATTTTCGTTTACATCGAGATGGATTACAGCGCCTATGACGGCGAAGTGACCATGGCTCACATCGACTTCTGCATCGACGGCGACGCCGACACTGCAACCGGTGGCTACAACGGCCAGTGGGACCAGGGCGTGACCCCTTGCATTGACGTGCTCATCGAGGGCTCTATCATCGAGGATAGCGCCGTCTGCGAGGCATTCGATCCTTTCGTAGGCACCTGGGGCGGCGAAGTCAACGCCGACGGCTGGACCTGGACCGAGATTGAAGGTCTTACCGGATTCATCGAGGGTAAGGGCAATAAGAAGGCATGGGAGTTCCGCATCACCCGCGAGCTCTATCCTGCCGGCAAGATGGCCAAGGAGTTCAATATGGGTATTCTCTGCACCGTCAACGGTTGGGACGCCACCGGCGCTCTCCCCAACGCCGAGGTCACCGAGACCAATATCGACGGCAGGGCACCCCTCCTCAAGATCAACTACAACAAGTAGTATTTTTTACAATTGGAGTCAGGCCTGCAACAGGGCCTGACTCCTTATTTTTTTTCAATAAATCGCTATGAGAAGGTACTTTGTTCTTATCGGGATGGCCCTCGCCCTGCTTGCTGTTTCCTGCAACGAAAAAGAGAAGGCATACAAGGGCCTGGAGAAGGTCTCCTACAGCGCCACCGACGAGATATTCGCAAATCCCGAACGTGGATTCTACTCCGGGACCAGCTTCGATTCCGAAAGCGGGAGTGCCGTCTCTGCGGCCGCACTCAAGAGCAACCGTACGGCAGGACGTACCCTCTACATGCTCGAGTGCTGGCTCAAGCCTTTCTTTGAATCGGACATTTCCGAGGCCTACCTCGACCTCATCCGCAAAAGCCTGGCCGCTTATCGCGGCACCGGAGTGAAGTGCATACTCCGCTTCGGCTACTCCGACGGCATACGCGACCTGTCTCACCCCGAACTCGATGCACCCTTCGACGCCTCCGAGGAACAGGTCCTCCGCCATATCGCCCAGCTCAAACCCATACTCCAGGAGTATTCCGACGTCATCTATGTGATGCAGGCCGGATTCGTAGGATGCTGGGGCGAATGGTACTATACCACACACTTCATTTCGGGTCCCACCACGCCCGAAGAATACCTGCCCCGCAGGCACGTCGTAGACGCCCTGCTGGACGCACTCCCCGGGGACAAGCAGATTGAAATCCGCACCCCCATTGCCAAAATGAAAATGTACGGCTATGCATTGGCCGACACCATATCCCGCGCCGAGGCGCACCAGCCTACCACTAAGGCCCGCCTCGGAGGCCACAACGACTGCTTCCTCGTGGGCGCCGACGACCAGGGTACCTTCCGAAGCAAGAGCGAACGCGATTACTGGAACGCGGAGAGCAGATATACCATCATGGGCGGCGAGACCTGCGGCCTGTCCAACTACTGCAAGTGCGACAAGGCCATAAGCACGATGGAAGACCAGCACTTCTCCTACCTCAACGTCAGCTTCGACCGCAACGTGATCAACTACTGGTCGAAGAACGAATGCTTCAACGAAATCAAGGCCCGGCTGGGATACAGGCTGGTGCTGACAGATGGATGGTTTACCAAGAAGCCCGCTGCCGGAATCAGGATGCGTGTTGCCCTGCACATCAAGAATCAGGGTTTCGCCTCCATACAGAACGCACGCGATGCCGAACTTGTACTCACTGATAAGGACGGCGAAGCTGTAGCCACCTGGCCCCTGGAATCCGACCCCCGCTACTGGATGGGAGGCACCACCTCGGTGGTGGACCAGGAAATTGACATCCCCACCGGCTTGTCAGGCAAATATACCCTCTGGCTCAACCTGCCAGACCCCTGCGACCTCTATCACGACAACCCCGTCTATTCCATACGCCTCGCCAACGATGGCATCTGGGATGACGAAACCGGATACAACAAACTGCACACATTCACCTTCTGATGAGACGCTTGATACTGTTCTTAGCCCTGGCGGCGCTGCCGCTCTCCTGCGACCTCATAGTAACGCCGGACAATCCAATTTCGGCTGACCTGACTGTATCGGGAGTCCCCGACGGCCCGGTGAAGGCATACTCAACCTTTTACCTCAACGTATCGTCCAAATCCGACGGGTATATAGACTACAAGTCCAGCGACCCTTCCGTAGCCAGCGTGAGCCTTTCCGGCCGGCGCCAGTACAGGGTGGAGACCAAGGGCCCTGCCAAGGATACCGAAGTGACCATCACCTTTACACAGGAGGCTGAGGAGGAATACCCCGAGGCTAAAGCTGAGGTGGTATTCACCGTGCTCGCCGAGTCCACGGACACAGGAAGCACCACGCCCGACGACTCTCACGCCGACCTGGAAGGGGTGAAAATCACCTTCACCGAGGCCTCGGGCCTGGTTATAAACCCGGAACGCGGAATGTACCGTTCCCGCGACATTCATTCCGGCTCCGACCCTGTAAGCGTATCTGAAATCAAGGCCCAGCGCCTCTCCGGGCACACACTGTGGTACCTTGGCTTCTATCTTACGGAATTTATGAAGGGCGACATCTCACAGGCTTACCTCGACAAGATCCAGGCCTGTTTCGATGCCGTAAAGGCGGCCGGGTGCAAGTGCATCCCCCGCTTCGCCTACCGCGACTATCATAACGACAGCGACGAGATGGATCCTGAGGTCTCCGTGGTCCTGCGCCACGTGGAGCAGCTCAAGCCCCTGCTGCAGAAGAACGAAGACGTAATCTTCGTGATGCAGGCCGGCTTCGTGGGCTCCTGGGGCGAGTGGTACTACACCAGCCATTTCAAGTTCCAGCCCAGGACCGACGCCGACTACCAGCCGCGCAAACAGCTCACCGAGGCACTTCTGGGCGCCCTGCCCGCCTCGCGCCAGATACAGCTCCGTACACCCCAGTTCAAGATGCGAATGTACGGACTCTCCGCCAAAGACACCCTCACGGCGATTACCGGCCACGACGGCAGCAAGCTCTCCCGCCTGGCGGCACACAACGACTGCTTCGGTGCTTCGGCAGACGATTACGGCACCTTCGACAACGAGAAGGGCGACCGCA
Source organism: Bacteroidales bacterium UBA1197 (assembly GCA_002309995.1). Lineage (GTDB taxonomy): Bacteria > Bacteroidota > Bacteroidia > Bacteroidales > UBA932 > Cryptobacteroides. The sequence goes on along the minus strand of DBYB01000059.1, from coordinate 49,221 downwards.
CCTTCTGGAAGGGCGACACCCGCTACACCATTATGGGCGGCGAGACCTGCGGTCTTTCCGACTACTGCCTCTGCGAAGCGTCGCTCAAGGATATGAAGGACTACCATTGGACGCACCTCAACGAGGATTACCACGGCGACGTGCTCAAGCGCTGGAAGAAGAACGACTGCTACAACCAGATAGTGGCCCGCCTGGGTTACCGACTGGTGATGCAGGATCTCTTCTACAGCAGCGTTTTTGCCGCCGGCAAACCCTGCGAGGTTGCCCTCCGCTTCTACAACACCGGCTTCGCGGCGCCAATGAACCCGCGTAACGCCAAACTCATCTGGATCAGCTCCGACGGCACCAGGCAGCAGACTGACCTTGGTTCCGATCCCCGCACCTGGCATCCCGGGTGGCACGTAGTGAAGGCCACCTTCACCCCCGGCAGCGCAAAGGGCACACTGTACCTGGCGCTTCAGGACCCCCTGCTGCCCGACCGTCCCGAATACAGCATAGCCCTGGCAAATGAAGGCGTGTTCGACTCCTCTACCGGATACAACAAGTTGTTTGAGATAAAGTGAGGCGCCTCGCTCCATACCTGTTTGCCGCACTTGCTCTGCTGCTCACGGGCTGCAGGGCCGGAAACAGCGTGCTCAATTATTGGGATGGAGAAGACATAGTCGTTACAGAATCGGGATATCAGGCCGCAGAAGACCGCTTCGCGCGCTATGCGGAGTTGCTGGTCGCGGCCCCGAAAGACGAGGCGGATGAAGCCTTGGAAGGATTCCTGGAGCGTATAAAGGAAGACGAAGTATCTTACTATGTCTATGCCGAATGGCTGGAGGCCGCTTTCCATAGCTGCCTGTCGCCTTGCCGCAGCCCCCGGCTCTTCGGGATTTCGGTCAAGCATTTGACGCAGGACGGCATACTGTCAAAGGAAGAACTAGCCAGGCTCTCCAGGCTCGCAGTGCTGGATAACTACAACCTGCCCGGGCAGGCCTGCACCCTGCCCCAGGGCGTTCAGGCAGAAGGCCCGGCGCTCTACCTCGTGCTCAACCTCGACTGCCGCAGCTGCCGGGAGGCGCTCACGGCCCTCGCCGGCGAGCATCCCGAGGCGGAGCACATAGCCCTGTGCTTCGGTTACAGTCCAATTCCGGATGTTCCGGGTTGGGAATACCTCAAACCTGAGGGGCTGGAGGAGATTTTCGAACTTGATGCTGCCCCTTTCTGGTTCCTCACCGCAGCGGACGGCACCGTTGCAACACCCTACTGTGCGGAGTTCGAAGCCCCGCACTACGCAAAAGCGCAAGCAATATGACGAAAAGAATACTTACAATGGCGGCCCTTTGCGCGTTATGCGCGTGCCAGGGCGAAGCTGAAAGCGACCTGCAGTACTACACCTGCGAGCACCCGTACGAAACCGTAAGCGTAACTCCCCCGCCCGCAGATGCGGAGGTGCGCAACATCATATTTATGATTGGCGACGGAATGGGGCTGGAACAGATTTCCTGCGCCTGGGTGCTCAACCGCGGCAAGCTGAATATCGACAACTTCCCCGTCATCGGCCTGTCCCGCACTTATTGCTCCAACAACCTGGTTACCGACTCGGCTGCCGGCGGCACCGCGCTCGCCACGGGCAGCAAGACCGACCTCGACCATATCGGTATGGCTCCCAACGGCGAGCCACTGTACTCAATGTTCGTGAAGGCACAAGAAGCTGGCAAGCTTACCGGCTGCGTAACCGTTTGCCACCTTGCCGACGCCACCCCGTGCGACTTCTGCTGCCACAACGAGTGCCGATACAACTCCGACGCCATCATAGCCGACTACGCCACCTGCGGCGTTGACTTCATCGCCGGCGGCGGGCGCGACTACTTCGGGCCCAAGAGGAAGGACGGGCGCGACATCGTGGCGGAGATGAAGGCCAAAGGATATAATTACGCAACCACCGACGAAGAACTGCAGCAGGCTCCCCTGCCGGTGCTCGGGCTGATGTCGGACGACAACCTCCCCGTAGCCGCCGAGCGCGGCGACCTCTTCCGCCATATGACGGCCCGCTGTCTGGATCTGCTGTCGCAGGCGGCCGGCGACAAGGGCTTCGTGGCGATGCTTGAAGGCTCCTGCATCGACGACTGGCTGCACGCCAACCGCATCGACCTGGCGATGGAAGAGACTCTCGACTTCGACCGCACCATCGGCGACGTGCTGCAGTGGGCGGAGAAGGACGGCCACACATTGGTGATCGTTGCGGCAGACCACGCTACAGGAGCCCTTACCCTTCAGGACGGCGACATAGCCGAGGGCCGCGTAGGAGTGGAGTTCGGCAACGAAGGACACAACGGTTTAGCGGTTCCCTATTATGTCTGGGGCCCCGGCTCCCAGGCATTCGGTGGCATACTCGAGAACTGCGAACTCAGCAGGAAGATAAGTTCATTCATCAAATAGGACACAATGACTCAGAAGAAACACAACTGGCTGCTGTATGCCCTGATAACGATGGTTACCTGGGGCATCTGGGGAGCGTTCTCCGACCAGCCTGACTATCCATCCACCCTCACCTACGTGGTATGGGCCATAAGTATGGTCCCCTGCGCGTTGGTGGCGCTGGCCAATATCAAGTTCAAACTGGACGTGCGGCCCAAGAGCGTACTCCTTGGTATGGGCGTCGGCCTGCTGGGCGCAGGCGGGCAGCTGGCCCTCTTCAAGGCCCTCCAGTACGGCCCGGGGTACCTGGTGGTGCCGATGATTGCCGTGGCCCCGATCATCACCGTAATCCTCTCCGCCATCTTCCTGAAGGAGCGCGTGAGCAAATTCGGAGCCGTGGGCATCGCCCTTGCCTTCGTGGCGCTCATATGTTTCTCGCTATCGGGCAAGAGCGACGAGGCGGTGACCAGCTGGCTCTGGATAGTATTCGCGGCCGTAGTATTCGTGTCCTGGGGCATCCAGGCCCTGGTGATGAAACTGGCCAACAATTACGCGCCCGACGCCGAGAGCGTGTTCGTGTATATGGCCATCTCCGGCCTCGTGCTTATCCCTGTGGCGCTTCTGATGACCGACTTCAGCCAGCCGATCAACCACGGATGGAACGGCCCCTACCTCACCTTCTGCATACAGATACTCAACGCGATAGGTGCGTTCACCCTGGTGTATGCCAACCGCTACGGCAAGGCGATGATAGTGGCCCCTCTGGGCGATGCCGGCGCACCGGTGATCAGCTGCATCATCTCGCTCATCCTTTACTCCCACCTGCCTACGATACCCCAGATTATCGGCGTCGTGGCGGCAATCAGTTGCGTATTGATACTTAGCAGAGAATAATATGAAGAGATTCCTTATCCTGCTCGCTGCGGCTGCCTGCACCCTGGCGGCCTGCAACCCCGACAAACCGGACGAGAATCCGGACGATACCCCCAAGACGCCTCAGCCCGGCGTGTATAAATTCGTTATCGCAGACTACAGCGCCACCAAGGTGTCTGCCGGCCTTGACGGCAAGACCTCCTGGGAAGCAGGAGACGAGATATTCGTCACGGGCGGATATGAACCCGGCGCAATAACGGTAACGCTCAAGGCCTCCGACATCTCTGCGGACGGCAAGACGGCCACGGTACAGCTGGACAAGGTTCCCTCTTCCGTTTACGCCCCCGACAACTTCTACGCCGCCTGGCCCGCAGGTCTCGTGGACAGGGACGATATGTTTTCCGACGACCGCTTCGTCTTCACGGCCACGGACGCTCCGCTTATGAGTGCCTGGCTGGAGGGCGACACTTTCAAGTTCAACCATATCTGCGGTGCCGTCAGTTTTACGGCCCCGGGCGGTTACGACGGTTGCGTGCTCACCGGAAGCAACTGGCAGATAGTTAGTTACGACTCCTGGGGCGTAGAGATCAACAGCGACTACCAGGACTACGTGTACAAGAAGGGCGACAGCGGCTACTTCCGCCGCAAAGACCTCGCCAGCGACGGCACGATCCTTTACTTCCCCAACGGCGTCAACCTCATCGACGGATTCCGCATATACCTTCGCAAGGGCGATTCTTATCCCAAGGTGTATGAAGGCAGCGGAGTCAAGGTATCCCGGGGCACCATCCTCGCCCTCGGCGACATCTCGTCCAAGCTTCAGGACTACAGCGGCCCCGCGCCCGAGATGCCGGCTATGCCCGTGATGGGCAAAGTCACCCGCATCGACGTGCCCGAGGTACCGGAACTCTCCGGGCTCTGCCTCACCGCAGACAAGTCGGCCCTGTGGACCGTCGGCGACAACGGCTGGTTCGGCCAGGTAGGCTTCGACGGCACGGTTACCAAATGGTGGACAATGAGCGCCGACCTCGAAGGCATTACGCTGCACCCCGGAACCGGAGACCTGTACCTTGCAAACGAGCCCTCCAAGGTGTTCCGGCTGAAGCCCCCTTACGCAAAACCGTCTTCGTGGGAGACCGCAATCACCGTTGAAGAAGCTAAAAACTACGGCAACAGCGGTATGGAAGGCATCACCTACTACAAGGACGATATGCTCTTCGTGGGCACGCAGGTGGACGCCAACGTCTGGCTTTACAAGACCGACGGCACCCTGGTAAAGGGTCCCGTGAGCCTGCGCAAGCTGAGCTCCTACGTGAAGGAAGTCGGCGGGCTTTGCTACGATTCCGTGAACGACTGGCTCTGGGTCACGGATTCCGAGGCAGCCAAGCTGTTCGTTTTCGACACGGAACTCACCCACCTTATGGCGCAGTACCGCCTGCCCAATATCCACAACGCGGAATCCGTATGCGTGGACCACGCACACGACTGCGTATGGGTTGGGCTTGACGACGATGACGTGTGCACCATCTTCAAGGTTGAATTCAGCGGACTGAACCCGTGAGCCGCTTTGCCCCACTTCTGCTCGCCCTGACTCTGGCAGCCTGCGGGCCGGTCGTCCCTGAGGACGATACCACCGAATACCAACCGGTAGCACTATCTTCCGAAGCTGCCGGCGTGCAGCCATTCACCGGCATAGTTCTCTGGTCCGACAACAGCAAGGCGGCCGGCTACGGTATACAGCTGGAGTTCTCGTATATGCTCTACAACGACGTCTGCAAGGCCAAGGACACTTACGACTGGACTGTTGTGGACAAGTTGCTCGACAAGATAGCATCCCGCGGGCACCAGGCGGTGCTGCGCTTCCGCTACACCTACCCCGGCTACAGCTGCGCAGTGCCCGACTACATCAAGGCGCTGCCCGACTACGAGGCCACCAACGGCAGGAGCGAAGGGCGCAAGACCGAGTTCCCCGACTGGCGTTGCTCCGAACTTCAGCGCTTCCATAAGGAGTTCCATCGCCGCTTTGCCGAGCGTTACGACAAAGACCCTCGTCTGGCATACCTGCAGACCGGATTCGGCCTCTGGGCCGAGTACCACATCTACGACGGACCCTTCGTGGCCGGCAAGACCTTCCCGTCCAAGGCCTTCCAGAAGGAGTTCTTCGAGGGGATGGATAAGTGGTTCGTGCAAACTCCCTGGATGATTTCCATCGACGCTGCCGACGACCACTACGGCCCGTTCAGCGACTACCCCGCCCTGCTGGACGGCAGGTTCGGCAACTTCGACGATTCCTTTATGTGCGAAGACCACGACGGCTACAACCGCGAGAGCTGGAGTTTCTTCGGAACGCAGCGCTACAAGCGTGCGCCTTTCGGAGGGGAATTCAGCTATTATACCGACTACGACCAGAAACACTGTCTCGACCCGGCCGGCATACACGGCAGGCGCTTCGAAGACGAGGTCGCGCGCTTCCATATGAGCTTCATCATTGGCAACGACCAGCCTGGCTACCAAAAGCGCGAGCGCGTTCTTGAGGCCTCACGCTCGATGGGCTACCATTTCAGAATCAACGCATTCGGAGTATGCGAAGGCGTTGGCTCGAGGGTGGAAATAGAGAATACCGGCGTGGCGCCAATTTATCACGACGCGTTCGTATGCGTGGACGGCAAGCGCGGGGATTACAACCTCCGCGCGCTTATGCCGGGAGAAAAGGCTGTGGTGAAGATTGCCGACAGGGATGTCTCCGGCTCGCCGGTGCTCAGCATCGCCTGCGACCGGTTGGTCGAGGGCCAGAGTATTGGTTTCGACGCAGATATCAGGCCTTGACGTGAACGTCGAGCTGAGGGAACGGGAAGCTGAATCCAGCCTCGGGGAGCTGCTTGTAGATAGCCTCGTTTACCGCAAAATACACGGGCCAGTAATCGTCTTTGGCCACCCATCCGCGAAGGATGAAATCCACCGAACTGTCTGACAACTGCTTTACGGTGGCGAACCGGTTGTCTGCGCCGGGCGTATTGGAATTCAGGATACGGGGCTCGGCGTCTGCGATTTCCTCCAGTTTGGCCTTGCAGGCATCGCAGTCGGTGCCGTAAGCGAGGCTCACGCACCACTCCAGGCGCCTCACCGGTTTGCGGGAATAGTTGTTTATGTTGCCGTTGGCAAGGATGCCGTGAGGGATAAAAACGGTGCGGTTGTCGGGAAGGCTGAGGCGTGTGCTGACTATCGACATTGCCTCAACAGTTCCTGCGTAGCCCTGGGCCTCAATGAAGTCGCCCACCTTGAAGGGCTTGAAGGCCAGCAGAAGAAGGCCGCCGGAGAAATTCTGCAAGGTGCCGCTCAGGGCCATACCGATAGCCACTCCACCGCCGGCCAGCAGGGCCGCTAGCGAGGTAGTATTGACACCGAGCGTACTGATAGTCAGGATTATGAGCACTAGCGTCAGGGCAACCGTGGTAAAGCTGGTGACGAACGAGGCAACGGTCTTGTCTGTATTCCGCTTCTCGAAAGACTTCACCATACTCTTTTTCACGACCCTGATGAGCCAGGCGCCTACAATATAAATAAGTATAGCCACCAGCACTTTGAGGCCGAAATGGAGCATATCGATACCCAGCTGGCGAAGGGCTTCGGAAGGGTTTGTGGCAAGTGCCTGGGCAAAACCGGCAGCGGCGACCTTTGCGGAATCAACCTTGCTGGTTATCTCCTCCGGAGAGGGAGTGTACGGGACTGTCTGCAATATCATCATATGTGCAAATATACGGAATAAAATTTATATCTTTGCTCTTTGTATAATAAACAGCCATGGCTCTAGAAACGGAAAGAAAATTCCTGGTTGCAGGAGACTACAAACCGGAAGCTTACAAGGCGATGCACATCACCCAGGCATATCTGGCGCATACTCCGCTATGCTCGGTACGCGTCCGCATCCGTGACGACCAGGGCTTTATCACCATAAAAGGCAAGAGCAACGCCGCCGGTATGTCCCGCTACGAATGGGAAAAAGAGATTCCGGCAGACGAGGCCCGCGAACTGTTGCGCCTGGCAACCCCTGGCGTTATCGACAAGTGCCGCCGGCTGGTGCGCAACACCGACGGCATACATACCTGGGAGGTAGATGAATTCTACGGCGAGAACGAAGGCCTTACCGTGGCCGAAATAGAGCTCGGCGCCGAAGACGAGCCCTTCGACAAGCCGGACTGGCTCGGAGAAGAAGTAACCGGCGACCCCAGGTACTACAATTCCGCATTGCGCAACAATCCTTACAAGAATTGGAAATAATTATTTCGCACAATGACCATTGAATGGAATTTCATACTACGGCTGTTCGCAGCCGGGATGCTTGGCGGACTGATAGGCCTGGAGCGTGAGTTCAGGGCCAAGGAGGCCGGACTGCGCACGCACTTCCTCGTCGCCCTCGGCGCCGCCCTCTTTATGCTCATATCCCAGTACGCCTTCACTGGCCGCTTCGACGCCTCCAGGGTCGCCGCGCAGGTAGTGTCCGGCATCGGTTTCATCGGAGCCGGCGTCATCATCTTCCAGAAGAATGTGGTGCGCGGAGTCACTACTGCCGCCGGCCTCTGGGTGGCAGCCGCCATCGGCCTCGCCTGCGGCTCAGGTATGTACGTGATAGCCATTGCAGCTACGCTTATGGCCGTGCTCTGCCTTGAGACTATGCACTTCATCACCCGCCACTACGGAGAGAAATCGGTGGAACTCACCATCTCCCCCGTCTCCTCCGCCAAACTGGTTGAGCTTATGAATGTTATGAAGCAGCTGGGAATGGACATTCATTCTTTCTCCCTTACGGAGTCCGTTGCCCAGGTCAGGGTGCACATACGCCAGAAAAACGTAGAAAAGGCAATCAGCGGTTTCCTGGAAAGCGCCAAGGGCCTTACGGTAGAAATCTCGTGACACTAGTCTATATTCTTAATACTATGGTTAAAAAAACAATTTCACAATGCAGGGAAGCGTACACAACGCCTCTCTGCGAAGCTACTGGCACCGCTCCGAGTGAGCTCCTCTGCCAGAGTCCGGATGTTAACCAGGAAAACTTCGGAGGATTCGACCCCTTCGACGGTTGGGATGCTTAAAATGGAGGATTGCAGTATGAAAAAGTACGTTCTTATCGCTTCCGCCATTTGTATGGCGATGATGGTTTCCTGCAACAAGGACATTCTTGTTGAAGTTAATCCGGAAGGCGGGCTCAACGCCCAGACCGTTCCCTTCTCCTTCTCCGCTTCCAGGGAGATGACCAAGTCTTTCCTCGACGGGAATGAGTTCCAGTGGGAAGAGGGAGATGCCGTTTCCGTCTGCTACGGCACTACCAACGCAAAGTTCACCTACGACCCGGTAATGGCCAAATTCACGGGAGAGATTGATCCCACCGCCTCCGGTCCGTTCCTCATCGTTTATCCTTACAACGCTGATGCAGCCGCCAACGGCGACCTCATCGACACCGTATTCCCTGCCGAGCAGCACCCCGGCGCACACAATGCCGATCCCGCAGCGCTCCTCGCAGGCGGCCAGGCAGATGACATCGCAGCCCTTGAGGCAGGTGTTACCCTTGCCAATGAGTTCAGCCTCGTGCGACTCACATTCACCGACAGCGACGTGGTTTCCGTTTCCGTTGAAGGCAACGCCAACGGAGAGGCCCTGGCTGCTCCTCTTGCAGGCCCTGTCTCCATCAATCCTGCAAACGCCAGCGTAACCTGCGAGAGCCGCAACACCACTGTCACGCTCAAGAATTCAGACGGCAGCGCACTCGCTCCCGGCACTTACGACATCGCAGTCCTGCCCCAAACACTTGCGCAGGGCTTCAAGGTCGTGTTCCGCCGCAGCGAAGAGGCCCAGTCGTATTACCGCAGCTCTTCTGCCGAGACCACCTTCGTGCGCAACAAGGGCATTGAGATAGCTTCCTGCACCGTGGCATCAATCAAAAAGCGTTGCTGGTTCATCCTCGACGCCGCCGACCTGCAGGCCTGGAATGCATCCACTTTTGCAGCTACCGACCTCACCTACCTTGGTGCAGACATCGATATGACCGACCAGAAGTGGGCTCAGCGCAACGATTTCACAGGCGTCCTTGACGGCCAGAACCATTCGATTTACAATTTTGTATATACCACAAACCAGTACGCCGGTCTTATCCGAACGACCAGCAACACCGAGTATGCCGAAATCCGCAATCTGTATTTCGGAACCAAGGACGGTCTCACCTGGGATGGCGTAAGCTGCCTTACCCACTCATCTTCCGCCAACAAATACACCTGGTACTATGTCGGTGTTGTTGCCAAGCCTCAGGGTTCGACCAAAATGGACAATGTGGTGAACTTCGCCAAAGTGGAAGTCGCAGCAGGATCCACCGGCAAGACCCGTATCGGAGGCGTCTGCGGCAACTGGGCTTCCACCGGCACAATGATTAATTGCAAGAACTACGGAGAAATCGTAAACAGCGCTTCCGCAACCGGTCAGAAAGACGAAAACACCACGACCATTGCAACCAGCATTGTCGGCGGTGTCGTAGGTCAGTGTGACGTAGCAGCCACTTTTGAAAATTGCACCAACTATGGAACTGTGACAAATAAGAACTCCTATGTAAAATGGGTTGGCGGAATCCTAGGAAACAGTTCCTTTGCTGTTACCATCAAGGGCTGCACCAATTACGGAACCATCTCCAATACCAAGAAAGCTTATACTTCCTGGCTTGGAACTGGAGGTATCTCAGGATACCTGAAGGATCCCGGCGCGAAAATCCTCAACTGCTCCTCCATCAATGCAACTGTATCCTCTGTCTGTCATGTATCAGCCGGCATCGCAGCCCAAATTGACGGAGGTACGATTGAAAATTGCACTGTATCCGGATCCAATATATCGACAAGCACAAACTTCCCTGCCGGCATCCTGGCATATGGTCCTGCGGGCGGCACAGTGAAGAACTGCACAGTCAGCGGCAATACTAATATTTCCGGAGCCTATGAGGTCGGCGGCATTGTTGCTCGTGTCACGACCGGGTTTAACGTCGACGGCTGCACTATCTCCAATTCAACTGTTACCGGTACGAAGGATGATGTCGGCTGCATAGCCGGATGGATACAGACCGGTTCTTCCATCAGCAACTGCAACGCCATAAACACCACGATATCGGGTGCTAACTACGTAGGAGGCATAGCCGGTCTGGCTGAAGAGACCACAGTTTCCGGCAGCGAAGTTTCCGGATGCACGGTCACCGGAACGGCCGAAGGCATCGGTGGTGTAATGGGATATGGCAAAGTAACAGCGTCAACCGTTGAGAATTGCACGGTTACCGGCTCAACCATCTCCGGCAGCACCAAGGTGTCAGGCATTGTCGGCAACAGCGACATCATCACCATCACCGGCTGCATCCTCGATGGCGGCACCAAGGTGATCGGAAGTTCCACAGACATTGGCGGTATTGCCGGTTGGCTGAATACCGGCACCATCAAGGACTGCACCGTGAAAGGTGGATGTTCGATTGAATCTTCTTCCTGCAATGCAGGCGGTATCGTAGGACGCGCAATCGCCAATGACGGCACCTCCAACATCATCGACCACTGCAAAGTGCTGAACAGTACGGTCAGCGCCGCTTACGACGCAGCCGGCATAGTCGGTTATGCCTACCCCGATGAGAACGGTCCTGTAGATATCTACAACTGCGGCGTAGAGAATATTGCAGTTATTGCAAAGTCCTGCGACGGTGGCGGCAACGCCAGTTCCGGCGACAGTATGTCCGGCCTTATCGGCGGCTGGATGCGCTGCTCTGATTCGGCCAGCAGCTTCAAGATTGTGAACTGCTACGCTATAGGCAGCACCATCGAGTGCAAGCTCGACATGGCCCATCCTTCCGTAGGTGCAGCCGTCGGCTACATATCCCTCAGCGCTGCAGGCACTGCGGAAATCACCAACTTCTGCACCGACCTCAAGGCTACGGGCATCATCGTCAACGGTTCTCCCGTGCCTTCAACCCTGCCCAGCGTAGGTGCCATCGCAGGTATGATTCCCAACAAGGCCATCACCGTGAAGAACTGCGCATATATCAACGACGGCGTGCTCACCCTCTGCAACAACATTGGCGAGAGCGTCGTCCTCGAGGACAACGATTCCTTCGATGAGGCCGACTTCGGTGACTTAGCCTATGCCATGATGGAGGGCTTCGTTCCCGGTTACGAGGATTACCCCCTCCTGGGCTGGAGCCTCAACGGCGCAGGTCTCCCCTACATCGAGTAACCGTCGGATAATCAATTCCAATCTGAAGGTGACTATCAGTCTTTCGACTTTTAGTCACCTTCTTTTTTTATTATCGTGGAATGGTATTATATTTGAATCGTGAATGAAGGTATGAGAAAACTTACGGTCATACTGAGTGCTCTGCTGCTTGCTGTGCTGCCCGCTGCGGCGCAGAGGGAGTTCGGTGGCACCGTGCGCTTCGACAAGACCATGCACGACTTCGGCACGGTTGACGTGAAGGACGGTGCGCTGAACTGCACCTTCGAGGTGACCAACATCGGCTCGGAAGTTCTCAATATCTTTGCTGTCACCACCACCTGCTCCTGCACCAAGGTCTCTTGGACAAAGGGAGACATAGCACCCGGAGCAAAGGGCACGATAGAAGTGAGTTATTCCAACGATGAAGGGCCCTATCCCTTCGACAAGGCCCTTCACGTATATCTTTCCGGCTTCGACCGGCCGGTTATACTCCACGTTAAAGGCGTCACGATAAAAGCCCGGAAGAAGTAAAGCTTCGTTCCGGGCCTTTTTCTTTCTGTACTACTGGAGCATTATGCTTCGCAGGTCGTCTATATCCTGCTGAGGCACGCCAATCTTGAGAAGATACTTGACTATGCGCTCGGCGTAGGTGCCGCTGTCGGTCTCGTTGAAGACGGTCTTGCGTATGGATGAGAAACTGTAGTTGTCCCAGGTGTGCTTGTACACGGTGCCGTTCTCCGACATACCCCAGTCGGCAGGCGTGAAGTACGTAAGCTCGTAATCCTTGGCCATATCGCTGTCGCTCATACCCAGGGCGCCTTCAAGCAGAACGGCCAGGGTTGCGGTGCGGTCGCGGCCTGCGGCGCAGTGGAAGTAGACGGGCTTGCCCTCGCGCAGGCGCTGCACAACCCACATAAAGGTATCCCTGGTCTTGGGCTTGTTGTCGCGGACCATATGGTTGTAGCCGCTGTCGAATCCGGGAGCGTAGAAGTCCACGTTGTCACCAATCGGCGACTTGGAAGGAACATCCCCGGCCTCGCGGAGGTCAACTTCGGCCCTGATTCCCTCGGCAAGCATTTCCTTCTTGCCGTCGCTGTTCAGATACTTGCCGTCCACGCGGCCGCCACGGTAGAGCTTGTGGTACACGATGGTCTTGCCGCCGTAGCCCTTGTATCCGCCAAGGTCGCGTCCGTTGCGGACGTTGGGGGTGAAGTACACCTGATGGAGCCTGCCCCTCGTGGGGAAACTGCCGCTGGCCACGACGGAATTGTCGGCCGTTGAAGTCACCTGCCACTTATATGTGGTCCTGGGCACCAGGTTGGTGATATCCTGCTTGCCTACGCCGGCAGCCAGCGAATACTCGCGGCTCCAGCTGCCTTCCCAGACGGTCAGTTTCTGGGCGCTGGATGATGCGGTCCATTCTATGGTGCAGGTCGGAGGAATCTCGATATTGTCCTTGCTGGGACCGCCTCCGGGGTAACCGATGACCTTGGAATATGCCCCGCGATCGCTATCGTCGCCGTAAGGATGCTGCTGGATGGCTTCTGTATAATCAACCTCCTCCAGATACTTCTCTATGTAAGGATTGGTGGCAAGGAAGGCATTGGGGTCTTCGGGCTGGTCACCCGACGGCATAAGCCTCGATGCAATTGCCTTGGAGAGGGTCCAGGAGGCGTCGTCGGCCTCGATGTTCCAGTACATCGCGCCCAAGAGGCCCTTCTTCTTCACGAAGTCGGCCTTGAGACCCACGGAGGTCTCGTCGTCGTAACTCAGCACCATATCGCCGGATGAGTTGGTCAGGTAGGGCACCTTGGCAACGTCGTCCCAGCACTGCTTGTAGCCGGTGTAGTTGATTTCGTTGAAATCCACCTGGTCGGCACTGAAGTTGGTGCCGTTGCCGTGGCCGTAGAAAGGTATGCCGAGAACGATTTTGTCGTAAGGCACGCCGGCATCGTGGTGCAGGGTCACAGATTCGTCGCAGCTGCGCTTTGTCTTGGAGGACTTGTACAGGCCGGCGTTGTGATACGGCGGCTTGCCCATATCGTAGGTCATTATGTTCACAAAGTCCAGATACTGTATGGCAGTCTTGAAGTCTATGTACTTGGCACTTGCGGATGAGGCCATCGTAATCAGGCGGGCGGAGCCCAGAGCCTCGCGGAGGTCGGCAAGCAGGAGGTTGAAGTTCTTGGTGTCGTTGGGCGAAGAACTGATGCCGGCGGCGCTGCTGGTAGGATACTCCCAGTCGAGGTCGATACCATCGAGGCCGTACTTATTGCAAGCGGCGAGGCAGTTGGCGCAGAAATTCTTGCGGTGGCCGGGGTCTGCGGCCATCTCGCTGAAGTTGCCTGCCTCCCAACCTCCTACGGAGAGCAACACCTTGAGTCCCGGGGCGGTCTTCTTCAGCGCGGCAATCTTCACCAGGCGCGACTCGGTCTTGATGTCAAGAGTCTCGAAGTCACTCTTGATGTGGGCGAAGGAATAGTTGATATGCGTAAGCAGCGACGGGTCGGGCATCGTCTTGTCCCAGTAGGTCGCGTAACCTACAATAATATAGGTCCCGTTCGAAGGTACCTCGGGATCGGGATCTTCGGGGTCTTCGGGATCCGGATCAACGTTGGTGCCGGGGTCCGGCGGTGGCGGAGGTACGACGTTCCCGCCGTCGGGCTTCTCGCAGGAGATGAGCAACGGGATGAGAAGGAGAATCAGGACTCTGTAGATGTTTTTCATATGATATGGTTTGATTATGCAAGTCCGGGAGGGCAGGGTTTGCCGATGGAACGGCGGTACGCGAAATAGAGTTCCTCGGTTGCCAGGGCCATCTTGGTGACGGAACAGGCCTGTACTTTCGGATAAGTGTACCAGGTATCGGTGAGGGTATTGAGATCGACGCAGTCGCCCCACTTGCCAAGGTAATTGTATTCAATATGCACCGAGTAGGCGGACGGAACGGGAATCTCCATCGAGTATTCCTTGCCAATGAGGTCTTTCACGCTGACGCGGAATCCATTCATATCGTGCACCATTGTCCCCTTGCCCAGGGGGATGAATTTCTTTGAGTTGGGCAGGGAGCGTACTTCTACCGGGAGTTCTCCGCTGGAATAGGTTCCGGCCTCAACCTCCTTGCGCACCTGGGCACGCTCCCACTCGTACCAGTCGGGCACGTGCGAGAACTCGGTCTCACCTTCCTTTGCGCTCAGCACGCCGTTCGGCGCCATTGTCCAGCGCTTGCCGCAGTGCTTGCAGAACAGTTCGTTGCCCTCTGACCCCATCTCGTACTCGGCGCCGCAATGGGGGCACTGGTAGAGCACGCGGTCGAGCCCCTCGGCGCGCTTGTCGTAATGCATCTCGAGGCCCTTGTCGCGCAGCCAGGCAAAGTCGTCGTACTGGAACGCCTGCACAAGGCCTGCATTGATTTCATCGACGCTCATCGACTTGATCTGCTCAGGAGTATAGAGGAGTTTGAAGTCTGCCTCAGTGGGTTTGACGCCCCTGGGATGAAGGTTCCAGAAAGGCGAATTGACGTGATGGCCGTGGCAGATGAAAGTAGCCACAGGCACCTTGAACATCTTGCAGAGTTTACCCAGAGCCTCTGGCAACACGGCCGTAGTGCCGCAGAGCGAATAACGGGCTTCGGGGTAGACTACCGCTATATCCCCGTTATCAATCACACGGGCGAGCTGGCGTATGAGGGTTACGTCGGACGTGAACTTGCGCTTGCAGATGCAGCCCACGTTGCGCAGCAGCCACTCGCGGCCGATGAAACCGTCGATCGCCACCACGTAGTTGGCGCGACGCGGATAAATGGCCTTCGTGAGCACCTTGAAGTCCATAAAGGCATTGTGGTTGCTCAGCAACAGGAACGGCGGCTTGAGATCCTTCGTTCCTTCATAATGGATTTGAGTCTTGTGCGCGAGCACGTCGGATATGCTCAGCAGCCAGGTTATCGGCCGCAGATACCAGCGGGTCCGGATAGGCGGACGCGCCATGTCGAATCTTTCCAGGTTATCAGTCATACTTTCACAAAAATAACAATTTTTATGAAAAATCTGCGGATATGACCGGATCGGCTTGATTAAAACTGCCATAGACCTGTTCAGAGGCGGCGCGGCAGCNNAGCCGCCGTTGCAGCGTTTGAGCCAGGTGCAGCCGGCGCAGCGCTCCGGGATACCGGAATAGCGCTCGATGGTTGCGGGGTCGGTCAGGATTTCACCAATCGGGCGCTCCCAAATATTACCCAGGACGTACGGGGAATGGTTGCAGAAACGCACGTCGCCTCTGTAGTTAACGGTGACGGGGCGGCGGGCAAAGTCGGTGCTGCACCAGGTAAACTGAACGTGCGGATAAAGAGCCGCGTCCAGTATACAAAGAGGTGTGCAGACGCCGCTGACAAAGTGCATTTCGGTGTGCTTGCAGGCGAAGGCCTCCACGTCTGCGAAAGCCTTCTTCAGCGCTTTCGCGTCCAATACCAGTTCCTTGCAGTTCCTGAGGCCCATCCCTCCGATATTGAAGCGGTTGACCATCACGCTGCGCACGCCGAGGCTGCGTATCAGTTCGAGCGTCTGCGGCACGCCGGGAGCGTTGACGGCGGTGATAACCAGTACGGCGAATGCACCTTCAGGCATAACTGTAGCAACGCGCCGGAGCGCATCGGTGGCCTTTGCCCAGGAGCCCGGCAACTGCGTCAGGTATTCGTGAACGGCAGGATCGGCGCTCAGTATGGGAATCTGTATGGCTCCGACCCCAAGGCTCACAAAGTTCGTCAGTGCGTCTTCCGTGAGCATTGTTCCGTTGGTCAGGACATTCACGCGGCTGCCCTTGAAGCGGGCGGCCAGAGCCAGGTCGTGCACGTTGCGCAGAAGCAGGGGCTCGCCTCCGGAGAAGGATATCGTATCTACATCTGCCTGGGAGAGGAGCCTCCTGAGTGTCTGTCGCGTTTGCCCTGGTTCGGGAGGCGGCAATGGCGTGCTGCCGTCGCGCCAGTAATTATAACAGAACCTGCAACACTGGTTGCAGGCTTCCGTCAGTTCAAAGACTATGTTGCCTATATGTGTGCGGGCCATCAGATAAGGTTGAATACCCTCCCGCCCACTTGGCCGCCTTCCGTTTTTACTCCGTTTTCGTCAGTGTAAACTCCAAACACGACGACTCTTACGCCACCCTTGTAATCAAACTGGCCTACGGTCAACTCATACTGAACAGTATGCTGGTCTTCTCCCGGGGCAAACGAAGCGGTCTGCAAGACGGTCTTGCTCTCGTCTTCGGTGATAATCTTTACGGCATATTCCTCACAGGCAACGGACTCAACCTGAATCTCAAGCACGTCCCCGGCCTTTATGTTGTCGGAAGAAAAATTGCCCTTAACCGATATTTCTACATAGTTGGGAGACACGGGATCATAGCACATAACCGCAGGCTCGTAGCACGTAACGGTCGGAATAACACCCTCGCACGAAGCCGCCGAAATCATCGCCCACGCGGTAAGCATTATGCCTCCCAGCTTGTACTTGTACCTCAGCGCCTTTGCGCTCTTGCCACCCGACAGGAAAGCCCACAGCGACACCGCCAGGAATGCAACCCCGGCAACCGCATATATAGTCAGGAACTTAATCTTCATAATACAAACGCCTTTACACTACAAAAATACACATTATCCCTCAATCTTGCGTGAACTTGGTATAAAAAATAAGATTCCGCTCGTTCCGCACAGGGGGTGGAACGGAACAGAACATTTTACGATAATTTTGGCAATAATTTGATTTTTTGCCGAAATCATTGTACCTTTGATGCCGTATGACGAATGCTGAGATCATATTGAACCATGCGGCATCTCACGGGGGTATCCTTGTGAGGAAGGACTTTATGGCCTGGTTTGAATCTGCCCATCCGGGCGGATCGGTCCGGAGTATGGATACCGAACTTCGGCAAATGGTCGCTGCAGGAGTGCTGGAACGGACAGGCTACGGGCGGTTCCGTCTTCATTCCGATGTCAAGCCGCCATATATTCCGGTTGTCAGTCCGGAAATGAAGACGCTGTTTTCCGGCATCAAGGAGCGATACCCTTATGCCGGGTTCTGCATCTGGCAGGCCAGGGCGGTGTCTTCATTTATGCAGCACGTCCCCGGCATCGATGTCCTGATTCTGGAAACGGACCGCTCGGCGGCTGAGGCCGTGTATGAAGATGTCCGGAAAATGGCTGCCGGTCGGACCGTCCTGCTGCGGCCCACGGAGAAAGAATACCGGCTGTACGCTTCCGGTGCGCCGTCGCTGCTGGTCAGGGATTTGATTTCGGAGGCTCCCGTCATACAGGTGGACGATGTGACCACGGCCACGCTGGAGAAGATTCTGGTCGATGTCACCATTGCACCCGAGTTTGAGTTTGCTCGGGGCTCCGAACTTTATACTATCTTTGAGAATGCCGACCAGATGTATCGCATCGGCAAAAAGACCATGCTCCGTTACGCCACCCGCCGTGGCAAGAAGGAAGAGATTGCAAAACTGATAGAATCGACAATGCTATGATTGACCCGAAAAGCAGAAGCCTGGAATGGATCCTTGAATCCTGCCGCATAAACAAAGTGAGTGACCCCACGCTGATGGAGAAAGCCATCCGACCGCGTTTCCCGGACGAATGTCCCCAAGACCCACGCCAAGTGCTTCTACCAAGTCTCCTATGTCACCAACACCGCCACGGAAAAGATTCTGCTGGACGTCCTGTTTGAGGAAAACTGGTATTCGCGCATCGAGCTGTTGCCCATCGTCAGCCCCTTCCTGACGATGATCGGCGAACCGCTGACGGTAAACCTTCCCAGTAAGGATGATTTGCTGGGTGATAAGCTGACGGCCTTTGCTCCTAACACGACAGGTATCCCTTATATCAAGACAGTCATCGGTCGAGGAGGACTCCCGGAAGAACGCCACTGCTCAATGGAAATCATCAAGCAGCTCTTCGATGTCGCCTCCCTGTTCGACCGGATTGACGATTTGAGCACAGTAAGGTCCACCTTTGAGAAGATCGCTCCCATAGAACTGGACTACAGACGGATGGATAGCGGATACCTCACGCCCATCCTTGACGATATCTACAAGACCTCCGAACTTATCTGCACAGGCATCTACAACAATGACCAGAGCTTCGAATATCAGGAGTTAGTTCGTGGCATCAACCAGATAAGGTCCCTGATTATCAGCGAAAAGTACAACCACTACTCGGCTATAGTCAATGCTTCCAAAGCGGCATACCTCTCCGTCCTGCTCAAAAAGGGCATCAACGAAATCCAGCACTACGATCCCGCCTTCGACTTGCGCCCCGTAAAGTTGAGTGATCCCATCAATCCCGCTATAAATAAGATCAAGATCTTCCGTCCCGAAGCCTTCTTCTACTGGATGCAGATAGAAAAACTCCTGGCCGAGTAGCGGACAACCCGTATCGCACCGTATCGCCTGTATCGCACCCGATACGGGCGATACAAAGAAATCCTAACCGCCAAATAAAACGATAGTTTGTTTACAGTCTCCGGCAGATGAGCTGTCCCAGCCAGCCGAAGAGGAAGCCGATGAGGGCGCCGGCGGCGAAGCCGACGAGGACGTCGCCGAAGAAGTGCTTGCCGACGAAGATGCGGCTGAGGCCGACAAGGATGGCCCAGGTGAAGATGAAGATGGAATACCATCTGTAGCTGCGGCGCCTGTCGTTGTGGAAGCCCATTGTGGAGCAGACTGCAAAGCCGAAACAGTTGGCGGCGTGGCCGGAGAAGAAGCCGTACAGGCCGCCGTGGCCTTCGAGGACGTGCAGGCCGCGCGCCAGCATATCGGCGTCCTCCATCGGGCGCAGGCGGCAGGTGGCGTGTTTTATAAGGTTGGCCAACTGGTCGCAGGCAACTATAAACAGGATGAACGACGCCGTTACCACCAGTCCCTTCTTCCAGCCCAGCCGGATAAAAACGAACACGATGATTATCAGGTACATCGCGTACCAAATCTGCACGTGCGAAAAGAACTGCCACACGGCGTCGGTCACCGGATTGTGCCAGGAGTTGATGGCCAGGGTGATGTTCCTGTCGAGGTTGACTATTTCTGCAAGGCCTTCCATAGTTCGTCCTTGAGTTTGTCCAGGCCCTCGCCGGAGGCAGAGGAGATAAAGACGTGAGGCACCTTCTTGGGGAGCCGGCGCGCGAGATCCTTTTCTATATCCTCGTCGATTATATCGCACTTGGTTATGGCCAGCACGCGCTGTTTGTCCAGAAGTTCCGGATTGTAGAGCTTGAGCTCGTTCAAGAGCGTCTTGTAGCCTGCGGCAATGTTGTCTTCCTCGCAGCTTACCATAAAGAGCAGCACGGAGTTACGCTCAATGTGACGCAGGAAACGGGTTCCGATGCCCTTGCCCTCGTGGGCTCCCTCGATGATGCCGGGAATGTCGGCCATTACGAAGGAACGGTCGTCGAAGTAACGCACTATTCCCAGATTCGGCTCAAGGGTTGTGAAAGCATAAGACGCGATCTTCGGCTTGGCGGAGGTTATGGTGCTGAGCAACGTTGACTTGCCGGCATTGGGGAATCCTACCAGTCCCACGTCGGCTAGGAGTTTCAACTCGAGGATGACGACCTTTTCTTCACCGTCCTCGCCGGGCTGGGCGTATCTCGGAGTCTGGTTGGTGGCAGTCTTGAAGTGGTCGTTGCCCCAGCCGCCCTTACCACCCCGGCAGAGTATGCACTCCTGCCCGTTTTCGTTAAGGTCGAACAGTTGCTCACCGGTCTCGGCATCCTTCGCCACCGTACCGACGGGCACTTCGAGCACGATGTCGGTTCCGTTCTTTCCTGTACGAAGGGCAGAGCCGCCCTTCTCGCCGTCATCAGCCTTTATGTGCTTGCGGTACTTCAGGTGGATGAGCGTCCAGAACTGGGCGTTCGCGCGCAGGATAATATGCCCGCCGCGCCCGCCGTCGCCACCGTCAGGCCCGCCCTTGGGGATATACTTTGCCCGGTGCAAATGCATACTTCCCGCGCCGCCGTGCCCGGAAGCGCAGTAAATCTTTACGAAATCGATGAAGTTTGATTCTGCCATAGCGTTAGTCTGCTTTATTTCATAAACACCAGTTCGTAGGAGCGGGAGCCGAGGCCGATTCTTTCGCCGTGGATGAGCTGGGTTTCCCACTCGGATTCGGGGGTGGTGTTGCGGAAATGGTCGTGGTGGTCGTGGAATCCCGGTTCGTGCATATGGTCGCCCAGAACCGAGTTGCGGATGGGCGTGGCGGCGAGGCAGGCGTCGGCGCAGGCCTGGTCCAGGGCCACGGGATCCTTTGATGCGAACATACCTATATTCGGGATGATGGGGGCGTCGTTCTCGGGGTGGCAGTCGCAATATGGCGAAACGTCCACTATAAGTGAGAGATGGAAGCAGTCGCGCCCGGCAACGACCGCCTTGGTGTATTCCGCCATCTTGGAGTTGAGGATGGAGATTGCCTGATCGCGCTCGAAGTCTATCGCATCGAAGTTGCAAGCCCCAAGACAGCGGCCGCAGCCGACGCAGTTGCCTGCATCGACGTGCATCTTCCGCTTGAGTTCATCGAAAACGAGCCCGCCGTTCGCGCACTCCTTCAGGCAGCGCTTGCAACCCCGGCACTTTTCTTCATCGATAACTGCCTTGCCGGCGGAATGCTGGTCTTTCTTGCCGGCGCGTGAGCCGCAGCCCATTCCAATATTTTTGATAGCGCCACCGAAGCCGGTCATCTCGTGCCCCTTGAAATGGGTAAGGCTGATGAATACGTCGGCATCCATTACGGCGCGCCCTATCCTCGCTTCCGTGGTGTACTCGCCGCCTTCAACCGGCACGGCTATGTCGTCCGTGCCCTTGAGTCCGTCGGCAATGATGACGGGACAGCCTACAGTGAGCGGATTAAAGCCGTTCTCCCAGGCGCACTCCAGATGCTCCAGGGCATTCTTGCGGAAGCCCGGATACATTGTGTTGCAGTCTGTCAGGAAAGGCTTGCCTCCCAGTTCCTTCACCAGGTCAACAATAGCCCTGGCGTAGTTGGGCCGAAGGTAACTGATATTGCCGAGCTCGCCGAAATGCATCTTGATGGCGACGAACTTACCGTCCATATCGATGTCGGCAATGCCGGCCCTGCGGGCAAGACGCTTTAGTTTTGCAGGCAGGCTCTCTCCGAACGCGGCAGTCCTGAAATCGGTGTAGTAAACTTTCGATGTTTCCATTGCGGTAGTGAGTTTTTATCCACATTTTCGGCCCGTTTTGTGGAGGAATAAGTGTTTTTGAGCGTTTTGTCCACAAATAAGGCCAAATTTGTGGATGGGAGGAGCAATCGATTACCTCAGCACCTGGGTGAATTCGGGGGCGTGGCCGTCGAGGGCGAGTACGTAGACCTTGACGGAGCCGGGGAAATCTTTGTTGGCGGCGGTGTACATCCGTTATAATATTGCAAGTACTTCTTTTGCCTTGGCGTATCCGTCTGCAGGCGCGCGCCAGCAGGTGCCGAGGATCAGGGTACCAAGGAGGCCAAAGGCGATGGCCACGATGAACACCGCATTCCAGCCCATTCCCGGACGGTCGGCCAGGAAGCCGAAGCCAATGCCGGAGATGATGGTGGCCGCATAGCAGAACACGCCGCAGAAGCCGTTGGCGCTGCCGCTGGCCCGCTTGGTGGCGTACTGCGAGCAGCTCACGCCCAGCAGGGCCTGAGGCCCGTAGATAAAGAACGCAGAGGCCACGATGGCGATGGCGCTCCAGATCCAGTGCGCGTCGTGAGGAATCAGCCAGAAGGCCGTGAAACTCAAGGTGGCGCCGAGGGTGAACAGGGCGCTCGTGCGCAGCGTACGGGACCCCAGGAACTTGTCGGTAATCCATCCGGCCACGATAGTGCCGAATACGCCGCCAATCAGCTCGGAGGCCGCAACTATACTTGCCGCAAGGGCGATGTCGAAGCCCTTGTACTGGGTGAGGAAGGATGTTCCCCACTCCAGAATCGTGAAACGTATCACATAGACGCAGAAGTCAGCGATGGAGATGCCCCAGATATAGGGATTCTTGAAGACCATCCTGGAGATGAACTTCTTGAGGCGCTCGCCGGTAAGCTGGGCTTCCGGGGCCTCGGAAACGGTTTTACCGGAATCGGCGTGACCGGTCTCTGCATCGAAGGCCTCCACCGGAGGTAATCCATAGTCTTCCGGGGAATCCTTGAGCGATGTGAACATCAATATGGCCCCGAGGAAGGCTATGACGGCCGGAACGATGAAGCAGAGGTTCCACGCACCGTAGCCAAAGCGGGCCAGCAGCCATCCGCACAGGGCGATTACGACGCCGGCGCCGATGGAGTGCGAGGCGTTCCAGATGCTCTGCTTGGTTGCCAGTTCCGAAGGGCGGAACCAGTGAGCCATCATTGCGGCTATGGGAGGATAAGCCATTCCGTGCACGTATCCGTTTATCACCCAGAGCGAGCCGATAAGATATACCAACCCAAGAGTGGCCTTCCCTTCCCCGTCCAGCAGGTCAAGGAAGCCGTTCATCTTGGGAGAGAAGCAGATTACCAGGTTGATGATGCAGGACAGCACCAGGCCGAGCGACATCAGGACCTTCTTGGAATAGCGGTCGGCGAGTATGCCGTTCACCATCCTGGAGAGGCCATACACTATGCCGTTCAGCGTAAGGAAAGTACCCAGCTGAACCTTGGACAGGCCCAATGTGGCTTCCATAGCCGGAATCGCGGCGCTGAAATTCTTCCTGAGGAAATAATAGCAGATGTACCCGACCATCAGGATGATCAGGGTCTTCCACTGCAACTTGACGTAGCGTGTACGGGTTTGTGCATCCATAATTCCAGGATCTTATTTCTTCTTATTTACCCTCTTGCTGAGGCCGATGGCGCCGGCAGGGCAGACGAGCCGGCAGAGGTGGCAGCCCACGCACTTGGCGCCGAGCAGACGCGGCCGGCGGGTCTCCTCATCGAAGGCTATGGCCTGATGGCCTCCATCGGCGCAGGATACATAGCAGCGTCCGCAGCCCAGGCACTTCTCCGCGTCGAACTTGGGGAACACCACTGTCGTACGATCGAGGTCGGAGGGCAGATAGAACTTGGGGAGCAGTTCGCCGACGAGGTCGGCCAGATTGTCCACTCCCCTCTCTGCCATATAGTTCTGCAAGCCAGACACCAGATCGTCTATGATACGGTAACCGTAAAGCATAACGGCGGTGCACACCTGCACGTTGCAGCAGCCCAGCTGGATGAACTCCAGAGCGTCGCGCCAGGTCTCGATTCCACCTATGCCGCTGAACTGTATGTTCTTCATCATAGGGTTCTTGACCATTGCGAGGATATGCCTTAGTGCGATAGGCTTGACGGCCTTGCCGGAGTATCCGGAGCCCGTCTGGCAGCCGTTAACCTCGGAGCCCTCGCCAAGGGTGACACTCTTGATGGTATTGATAGCGGAAATAGCGTCGGCCCCTGCAAAATAGGCTCCCATAGCCGGCTGGGAAATATGGGCGATATTGGGAGTCATCTTGGGGATGACGGGAATGTTCACGCTGCGCTTGACGTATGCCGTGAAGAAGGTCACGAGTTCCGGATCCTGGCCGACGTCGCTGCCCATACCACTCTCGCGCATCTGAGGGCAGGAGAAGTTGAGTTCCACCGCATCGCATCCTGCCGCTTCGGCCATCTTGGCGAGTTCTATCCACTGCTCCTCGGTCTGGCCCATAATGGAGGCCACGACGATCTTGGTCGGATAGTTCTGCTTGAGTCTCCTGAGTATGTCGAAATCCACATCGACAGGGTTCTCGCTCAACTGCTCCATGTTGCGGAAGCCGATGATGGACGATCCTTCCCTCACCACATCGAAGCGGGGTGATACCTCATTGATATCCTGCAGGCAGATGGTCTTGTAGAAGACTCCTCCCCAGCCGGCCTCGAAGGCACGGGCAACCATTTCGTAGTTGGTACAGACGGCGGATGACGCCAGGAAGAAAGGATTCTCGCAGTGCAGGCCGCAGAAATCAATGGCCAGCGACGGCAGGGGGGCCTTAACGGCCGCCGGGGCTTCCGGCAGGGCCTTGGCTATCTCCCTGAGCCTGATAGGCATATCGTAATGTATACAAGCTTTCTCGGCCCTTTCCAGGTCTTCGGCGGTGCAACCCTGCAGCCAGCCGGCTGCGAGTTTGGAATTGTCAAACCTAATGGCACGGACTGCCCTGGCGGGGTCACCGGTTCCGCAGGCCTTGGTGCAAGGCGCATCCTGGCAGAGCAGGCAGCGCGCGGCTTCTTCGTGTAGTTTCATAAGTCGGAGTATTTCAAGCAAATATAATCATTTTACCGGAATCAGGCGCTACCTGAGGAATACAAAGAATACGGCGGCTACCATACAGATAAAGGCCACGATGTGGTTCCACTGTATGGGCTGGTTCTTGAACACAAGCGCCACTATCACCGTAAAGACAGTGAGCGAGATGACTTCTTGTATCACCTTGAGTTGCATAAGGTTGAAAGGTCCGCCATTGATGGTCGATCCGATCCGGTTTGCAGGAACCATAAAGCAATACTCGAACAGGGCCACTCCCCAGGATGCCAGAATAATAAGTATCAGGGGCCAGTCGGTGGTGATATGCATCTCCTGAAGCTTCAGCTGGCCGTACCAGGCGAATGTCATAAAAACGTTGGAGAAAACAAGCAGGACTATCGTCCAGATTCCTTGCTGCATAATTCTATAATCTTTCTACTGTTTCCAAATCAAGGTCCATAGTGGCGGCACCGAGGGAGCCCAGGCGCACTGCAAGGCAGCGGCTGCCGCTGAGCGTCACCAGTTCGCATTCCATACCGGCCAGCGGGCCGCTTACTATGCGCACGCGCTCGCCCGGTGACAGCGGCTCCTCCGAAAAACTAACGGGATGTCCTCCCCTCTCAACCATATTACGGAAAGACTCCAGTTCAGCGTCGCGCACCACGGCAGCCTTGCCGTCCTGCGGCAGGAAACGCCATATGCGGGGCTCGGCCGCAAGTATGGCAGGGCGTTCCGAATTGCGGCAGCGGATAAAGATGAACCGGGGTATGACGGTGGTTTCCACCAGCTTGCGCCGGTCGCTCCACTTGCGGAACTCCCGGCGCAGGGGAAGGTAATATTCTATGGAACGGGCCTCGAGGGCCTGTGCGACTTTCTTCTCCTGGCAACTGCGCACGCAGCCAACGTACCAGTGCCGCTCTTCCACGCTGACGCTATTTGGCGTCATAAATGGAGAACTTGGAGTTCTTGGAGATGAACTCCGGCACCACCTGCTTCATCATCTGCACCATCTCGGGAATTTCCACGGCACTGCTCAGCCTGTTCATCTCTTCAACGTAATGGAGCGCGTCCTCGTAGGAGTAGGTGCGCACCCTGGCTATACGGATACGGTCGTTCTTCGTAGCGTCCGTGTTCTCCACGGTGGAGAGCACCTCCTCGTAGAGCTTCTCGCCGGGACGCAGGCCGGAGTACTCAATCTTGATGTCCTTGTCCACCTTGAGTCCGGAGAGCTCTATCATACGCCTTGCGAGGGTGTCGATCTTGACAGGCTTACCCATATCGAAGACGCAGATGCGGTTGGCGGTATCCATTATAACGGCCTCCATAACAAGGCGGCAGGCCTCGGGAATGGTCATAAAGAAGCGTGTAATGTCGGGATGGGTAACGGTGATAGGGCCGCCGTGGGCAATCTGCTCGCGGAAACGGGGAATCACCGAGCCGTTGGAGCCCAGCACGTTGCCGAAACGGGTGGTGACGAAACGCGTACGGCCTTCGTGCTCGCCCTTTTCGATTGCAAGACCGAGACTCTGGATATAAATCTCCGCCAAACGCTTGCTGCATCCCATTATGTTGGTGGGATTCACAGCCTTGTCGGTGGAAATCATCACCATCTTCTCAACGTCGTATTCGATGCACTTATCGGCCACGTTGCGGGTGCCTACGAAATTCACCTGCACAGCCTCGCACGGATTCTCCTCCATCAGCGGCACGTGCTTATATGCGGCAGCGTGGAAAACGACCTGTGGCTTATAGCAACGGAAGGCGAAATCAAGACGTGCAGGCATTCGCACGTCGCCGATGACAGGCACGAAGTCGAGACCAGGGAAATGGTCTTCGAGTTCGAGGCGCAGCTCGTGCATAGGGGTCTCCGCATTGTCGAACAGTATAAGCTTGGAAACTCCGAAAGATGCCAGCTGGCGGCACAACTCTGAGCCGATGGAACCGGCAGCACCGGTTACCATTACCACCTTGCCGGAGAAACCGTTGCGGATTTCAGTAACGGAAACGCGAATCTCCTCGCGCCCGAGCAGGTCTTCCACCTTCACGTCGCGCACCATCGTATTCACCTCTCCGTCGAACTCGCCGACCTCAGGAACGATGAGCACCTTCAGTCCGAGATCCGTGCAATACTTGACCACGCGCTCGTCTTCATCGCGGGCGTCGGCAATTCTTGTGAACAGCACTGCAGAGCAGGAAAGGTTGAGGGCCAACCTGTCCAGATCTTCGAAGGTCTGGAAGGAATACACCGGCTTCTCGGCGATATGGCTGCCGTTGAGGCTCTTGTCCGGAGTGATAACGCAAACCGGGTTATAGTGCGTAGAGTGGTTGAAGCGGAGAATAGCGGCCTCGGACTTGTCGGAAGTGCCGTAAACCATAACACGGCGCACCTGCTGGATATTACGCACGCTGGACTTGTAACGGTCGTACGCTATTATCATCACCAGCCTGACGCCTACTATGGACGCAAGGGTCATCAGCATATCGGCCAGAAGCATATATGGCGTATAGGGGCTGTAGAGGGAGAACAGCACGAGCGCGACGAGCATTATCGCCGCCTTGCCTGCCGATGCCAGGGTAAACTTGACAAGATCCTTGAAACCGGTATGCCGGATGATGATGGTATATGTCTTGAGAAGCCAGAACATAACGGCACTTCCGACGACGGAAGAAGCCATCCAGACCAGGTTCAAACTAGTAACGTGAGCGAAAGAGCCGTGCCTGAAAGTATAGGCAAGGAGGAGGACGAGTGCCGATACCAGAAACGACAGGAACAGGTCCATAACCATAATGAGACGCGAGTCGAGATACTTCGCCGACAGGCGCTTCATTTGATTGTCAATTATCTTAGGCATAAAGAAGTCTTAATCCTGCAAAGGTACGAAATAACGGTATTAAAACAAAACTAAGCCAGATGGAGCCAGGAATCACGCAGGCCGTCTTCCTCCGGGAAGGATTTCAGGGTCTTGATGAGGTAATCTATCATTGCGTCGGAGAACACTCCGTCGCCGGTATAGATGAGCCTGTCCCGGTCGAGTTCATCGGCTGCCTGAGCACAAGAAGCCGGCAGCTGCTCAAGTGAATGCAGTATGGACGCGTTGTCCGATGCGTGTATATCCACGCCAAGTCCGACATAAGTCCTCCGGGCGACCTCAAGGGCGTCAGGCATAGCGAAACCGTGTCGGGCAGCGCAGCAAAGGGCAGCCATAAGGAGGTAGGTGTTGCAGGTCGCGTCCGAAGCGCGCCACTCGAAAGTGGCCTTGTCGGAGAAGTCTCGTTCTTCCGGAGTCTCGAGGGGATTGCACACGGCCGACATATCCTTCGTGCTGCTCCATCCGAGAGGCACGCGCACCAGCGCACTGCGGTTGGAATGCGACCAGCAGAGTGATGTCGGAGCTTCCTGGTTGGGGACCAGGCGCTTGAAAGAAAGAGGGTGCGGGTTGCCGAAGGCGGGAAGCGAAGTGCCGGCGTCCATATAGCCCGCAATCGCCTGCCGTACAATATCGGTAATGTCTCCCCCTTCCGACATCACGCTCTTGCCGTCCCTGGTGAACTTGCAGTGCACGTGCATACCGGAACCCGCCTTGCCGACGGTGATCTTGGGGGCAAAGGTCACAATAACACCGTAATCATAAGCCAGCTGGCGCATTATCCACTTGGCTATGATAAGTTGCTCGGCGGCCTCTTCTATATCCACCGGCAGGAATTCTATCTCGTTCTGTTCATAGACCTTGCCGTCCATACGGAAGTTCCCGACCTCGCTGTGAGCGTACTTGACCATTCCGCCGGCCTGGGTTATCAGCCTGATGGCCTCTACCCGGAAGTCCTCGAACTTGTTGAACGGAGCGCTCTCGTGATAGCCCTTCTGGTCCTCGATGGGATACATACCGTCGTCGTCCGCAATCACGTAATACTCCAACTCTCCCATCGTCTGCATCTCCAGACCGGTCTTCTCGCGGAAAACCATATTCGCCTTGTGCAGAACGTATTCCGGAGAACTCTCGAACGGTTCGCCGTCGCGGTTGAAGAAAGAACACATTACATCCACCGCAGGCACCTGCGAGAAGGGATTGCGGAAAGCGGTACGGTAACGCGGCACGACGTAAAGGTCGCTGCGACCGGCCTCCACGAAGGGAAAGAGACTGGAACCGTCAACGCGCTCGCCCGCCTCCAGGATATTGATGAGATGGGCTTCGTCACGTATTACGAAATTGAGGGTCTTGAGGCGGCCGTCCCAGCCGCAGTAATGAAAATTGAGAATTTCTACCTGATTGTCAAGGCAATAGTCTATAAGATCGGCACGACTCCGGATTTTCAGCATAGCGGTTTAGCAATATATAGTTTACAAAAGTACAATAAAAATTGTATTTTTGCCAATCATGAAACGTCTTATTCTTTTATCATGCAGCCTGCTTTCCTCCCTCCTTCTGGCCGGACAGGAAAAGACGCTG
Organism: Bacteroidales bacterium UBA1197; assembly: GCA_002309995.1. Taxonomy (GTDB): domain Bacteria; phylum Bacteroidota; class Bacteroidia; order Bacteroidales; family UBA932; genus Cryptobacteroides. Next base: position 19,994 of record DBYB01000059.1, on the reverse strand, counting down.
CGCCTTGATTACATATTCTACGGCAACGACAAAGAAACCGGCATAGCACTGGCCGAGCTCCGCAGCCTCGACGGCTGGGCCGGCCGCCGCACCCGCCTGGACGAACTTCCTCTGAGGGGCAACGGACAGGTTACTGTGCGCGATGAGGCCGGCGCCGTGTTGTACCGCACCTCGTTCAGTTCCCTTTTCCAGGAGTGGCAGACCACGGAGGAAGCCACTCAAATGAGCCGCAGTTTCGAGAACGTGTTCCTTGTGCCTATGCCCGAATGCAAGGCCTTGGTGACCGTTGAGCTGTTCGACACCCACGGAAAGGTCGCGGCCTCATTCACGCATCCCGTAGATCCGTCAGACATACTCATCCGCCCTGGCGTCTCAGGCACCTGCTCTGAAGATCTGATGATAAACGGGCCGGCAGACAAATGCATAGACGTGGTCATCGTAGCCGAGGGCTACACGGCAGAAGAAGCCGGCCTGTTCCGCAAGGACGCCAAGGCGGCAATGGACGCCATCCTGTCGTACGAGCCATTCGGCAGTATGAAAGACAGGTTCAACTTCCGGGCCGTGCATCCGGCATCCTCCGTAAGCGGAGTGAGCATACCGGGCAAAGGCGTCTGGCTGGACACTCCCCTGCACTCCCACTTCAATACTTTCTACTCAGACCGTTACCTCACGACGCTGCACGTCAGAGACCTTCACGACGTCCTCGCAGGAATCCCCTATGAGCACATCGTAATCCTCGCCAACACAGACAATTACGGCGGTGGTGGCATCTACGGTTCTTACACTCTGACTACAACCCATCACGCCCAGTTCCGCCCTGTGGTGGCCCACGAATTCGGACACAGCTTCGCCGGGCTCGCAGACGAGTACTTCTACGACGACCAGTACGGCGACTATTACCCCGCCGACACCGAGCCGTGGGAGCAGAACATCACCACCATGGCCGACTTCGGCAGCAAGTGGGAAGACATTATGGGGAAGGACGGAGTGAGCCTGTACGAGGGCGGCGGCTACAAGAGCAAAGGCGTCTGGCGTGCCTGCCCCGACTGCCGAATGAAGACCAACGGCGCCCCGGGCTTCTGCCCCGTCTGCCGCCGCGCCATCGAACGCATCATCCGCTTCTACACTGACTGATTCAGAAGGTTACTGCAATAGTAGCTAAGTAGCTGCTGGAAAGTGGATCTATGACGGGGGCGAAGGCGAGCTGAGTGTGTCCGAGGCCGTCCCAGTCGATGGTCGGAATGCCGAAGAGGTCCTTTACCGGTTCCAGAAGCCAGCCGCCAATATGGGCTGACAGGATACCGATACCGGCACCTGCAAGAACATCGGTGAGCCAGTGTTTGTCGCCCCAGATCCTCTCGGCGCCGGTGAACAAAGCAACGGCATATGCGCCGCCTCCCCAGCCCCATCCATAATCCATTCGCGTAAGTTCAGCACCCGTAAAAGCGAACACCGTATGCCCCGAAGGCATAGAACGCATATCGCTGCCATCCGGGCGTTCGCGCTTAACAAGATATTTGAGACCGTAGCCGGCAGAAATCCCCACCGTATGTGCAATAGTCTCCTCTATCGCCCTGTCGACAAACGCGTGCTTGGATGGCACGCCCACGAGCCCAAGGCCCATATGCATAGCTGAGGGCACGAAACGCGTCACCGAACCCAGGTCGAGGAAAGCGGCACCCTTGCGGATGTCGTCCTGCACCACACGCCGCACCTCCACATCCGGAAGGAACTGGGCGCGCACGCTCAGACAAACGCACAGGAAAACAAGAACGGCGGAGACCCTGCGAAGCATACTCAGGCAATCTGCGGCCTGCCGTTACGTTCGCGGCGGTCTGAGCCCTCCAGATGGCGTTCCTCCATCTTGCCGGCCTGCAACTCCTCGAAGTCCTTGCGGGCGTTGAAGATATCCACGGCGGCAAAGATTGCCGAACGCATAGAATGAGGGTCGGCAAGATCGCGCCCTGCCAACTCGAAAGCGGTACCGTGGTCGGGCGACGTACGGACAATCGGCAGGCCGGCGGTATAGTTGACTCCGTCCTCGAAAGAGAGTGCCTTGAAAGGAGCGAGACCCTGGTCGTGATACATAGCGAGCGTAGCGTCGAACTTCTCGTAATGGCCAAGCCCGAAGAAGCCGTCCGGAGAATACGGACCGAACGCGAGTATTCCCTCGGCTGTAGCCTCCGCGATTGCCGGAATGATGATATCCTGCTCCTCGGTGCCAAGCAGGCCACCGTCGCCGCTGTGCGGATTGAGGCTCAGCACGGCGATGCGAGGCTGATCGATGCAGAAGTCCTCCTTGAGCGACTTGGTCATAAGCTTCAGCTTGCTGACTATCTTCTCTTTGGTAATGGAGCCGACAACGTCCTTGAGAGGGATGTGGCCCGTCACCACGCCCAGGCGCAGACGGTGGCTGGTCATAAGCATAGTCACGTCATTTACGCCAAACTGCTTCTGCAGGTATTCGGTATGGCCCGGGAATCCGAAGCCCTGGCCCGACATAGCTTTCTTGTTGATGGGGCCCGTCACCAGCACGTCTATCTTGCCGGCCTTGATGTCGGCCACAGCCTTGTCAAGCGCGATGATAGCGGATTTCGCAGATTCCGGAGTAGCCTGTCCGGGTTCGGCGAAGACGCTGTCGGGAAGACAGTTGAGAATGTTGATGCGCTTGGGTTTAGCCTCCTCGGCGGCATTTACCAAATTGGTGTCGAACTGCTCGATCTCAGGGATGCTCTTACGGTAGAATCCGAAGAGCTTGGAGGATCCGTAAACCACGGGGGTAAAGAACTCCAGCACCCTGGGGTCCGACAAGGCCTTGATAATGACCTCGTATCCTATGCCGTTGGAATCGCCCTGCGTGATTCCTACTATGGGTTTTCTCTTATGCATACTTATTCTGTTTGATGTCTGTTTATCCTTCATATCCTGTATCTGGCGGCAGGCCGGGGCGCGAGTAAGCCTCGACGGCAAGCCTGTCGCAGCGCTCGTTCTCGGGATGTCCTGCATGGCCCTTTACCCAAACGAACTTCACATTGAACCTGGCCACAAGGGCGTCAAGGCGCTCCCACAGGTCGCCGTTCTTCTTCCTTTTCCAACCTTCCGTGAGTGTCTTCACGACATATTGGGAATCGCTGCACACCTCAACCTCAGCACCCTGCCAGCGTATGGCCTCGAGGCCCTTGATAACGGCCATTAGTTCCATACGGTTGTTGGTGGTAAGAGCATATCCCCCGCTCATCTCCTTGCGCAGGTCACCGCAACAAAGCACCACGCCCCAGCCGCCCGGCCCAGGGTTGCCCGTAGCCGCGCCGTCGGTGTAGAGATGTATCAAAGGTCGCTTTTCCATTATATGTATCGTTCTACCGTATCGTATTCGTAGCCCCTTGAGAGAGCGAACTTTATCAGTTTCAGACGAATCTGCGGATCGCCCTCCAGGCTCTTGCGCTTTGCCTCTATCAGTTTCGAGAGCCTTGCCTCAGCCTTGTCTGTATCCACGCCGTCGAGGGCCTCCCCTATGGCGGCATCTGCTATACCCTTCATCCTCAGCGCATACCGTATCTTTACCGGGCCCCAACCGTCCAGGGACGATTTCTCGCGGGCGAACGCGCCGGCATAGCGGGCGTCATCCACGAAGCCGTTGCCAAGCAGGCTCTCCACCACCTCCTCTGCCCTGGCGGCATCGCCTTCCAGGGCCTTGCGGGCCTTCTGGCGCACATCGGCTGAGCAGTACTCCCGTTTGGAGCACTGGGCCTCGAGGCGGTCGAGTATGCTTTTCTGCTGAGAGTCCATATCAGAAATCGAATCCGAGTGAGATGTAAAGTCCAGCGTCCTGCTCGAAGACGTGGTTGCGGAGCGACCAGGTGCCGAGTATCTTCAACGGGCCCAGAGGAGTGACGTACGCCATCTCAAGACCGGCGCCCCACAAAGTGGGAAGCGGCGAGTCCGGGAGGTCGTAACAATCCTTGAAGCATCCGCCCGTAGCGGTTACGTAAAAATTGCCAGCCTTAGCGCGCAGACCCATCTGGGCAACGCCCACCAGCGGTCCGGCCTGGTAAACCCTTCCGAAGCCGATGAAAGGCAGCTGGCCTTCTATGTATCTGTCCTGCATAACGCCACCGATATAATTCTTATGGAGCATCAGGTAAGGAGGGTTGGAGCTGTCGTAAACTGAAAGGGAGAGGTCTTCCTCCAGGATGGCCCTGGCATAGAATTCAGGCACTAGAGAGAAAACGTCGCCCATAGGAATCACTCCGCTGAAGCCAATCTGCGCGGTAATGAGAGGGTCGAAAGGTTCCCCGCCGCTCTTGCGGAAGTCGTAATCAGCCCCCAACGACAGTTTCACGCCTTTGGACGGGTAGAAAGACCTGTCCTGCGTATATAGGGTAGCGTTGCCGAAGGCGCCCAGGAATCCGCCCCTGGTCTGCGTCGGGTCGGCCATAAAGTCGTCGTATCCGAATTTGCTCTTGGGCGAAAGTCCGCTGTACCTGTACCGTGCGCCCAGGTTTATGTCGAAGTTCCTCCACCTGATGTTGGAAAGGTACAGGCTGGCGGAATGGACCGTCCACAATGCCTCTTCGGGCGCTCCTTCAAGGCCGTGATACATCGACGCAGATACGTTCTCGGCACCGGCGCTGAGGTTCAGGGTGGGGAGGAAACTCAGGTCGAGCGAGGCCGTAGCCGCTATTTTCTGGGTACGGCCGAGCTTGCCGGTGAGGTCGAGCTTGAAGCCGTCCAGCCTATGCGCGTTCAGGCCCAGGTTGAACAGGAATCCAGCCCACTCTTCAGTATCGAAACGCATACCCACGCCGAACTGATGGATTGGAGCCTTGACGCAATCAAACACCAGCCTGTAAGGCTCCTCCTTGCCAAGTATGCTGTAGGATACTGTCGAGAAGCATCCGGTGGCTTCGATAACGGACATTATCCTGTCCATTTCAGCCTTGTCAACATAAGAACCCGCCTTAAGTTTGATTTTCCTGTGCATCTGGCGAGACTCGGAATTATTCAGGCCCTGGAACTCTATGGCGTAAATCTTCACGGGAGTACGGCTGATATCCACTGCAGGAGCCGAGTTCAGGTACGGGGCGGCATCTTTCACAAGTTCCTTCACGGCCGCCAACTCGTTCGCTTTCCCCTTCGCCGCAGCATATCCCCTGTGAATCAGGGTATCGATGGCTGTAGCGTTGAAACTCAGCATATTGTAGCCGTCCAGTTCGGGCTTTACGAACACGTCTGCTGCGCCCTTGTTCTGCTGCATCGATTCGCTGCCCAGCATAGTGATGAGGCAGTTGATGATATCAAGCACATTATTAACCTGGGAGTAACTCAGGTCCTTGTCCGACAGGCTAACGCCTATTATAATATCGCAGCCCATCGCCCTGGCCAGGTCAACGGGGAAATTGTTACGCACCCCGCCGTCCACAAGCACCATACCCTTCGAACGAACCGGCCGGAACAGGCCCGGGATGCTCATTGTGGAACGCATTGCGGTCTTGAGCTGGCCGTAGGTCCAGTACTGAGCCTTCACGGAGACCATATCGGCAGACACGCAGAAGAACGGAATGGGAAGCTTGGAGAAATCCATGTCGTCCTCGTAACCCACTGCCAGGCTGGAAAGCAGATTGTTGACGTTGAAGCCGTATGCATATCCCGAAGGAAGTGAACTCAGGAAGGAATTGCGGCCGAACTCGCCGGCGTTGGTGCCGTTGACGTACCTGGCCTGCTCTTCTACACGTTTCTGGAAGTCCCTGTCCGTATAATGGAACGGGATAGACAGCAGATAGGTTTCGAGGTACATCTTGCGCTTATACGAAAAGTACGAGCGGTCGATGTTGTCCGTGAGCATTACGCCCCAGTCCTGCACACGGAGGAGCGAATCCATGTACTCAGGGCTATATCCAAGTGATGCAAGGCCGCCGATAAGGCCGCCCATACTGGTTCCGAAAATGGCGTCGACAGGTATCCCCTCCTCCTTCAGATATTTGAGAACACCCACGTGGGCAGCACCCTTGGCGCCGCCTCCGCTCAACACCAGGCCCACGGTCGGGCGGTGCAGCTCGGTGTGTATCCTGTCCATATGAGCCCGCATCCCGGCTATTGCCAGGGAGTCGGCCAGGGGGTTAACGCTCTCCACTGCAAGTCCGTTGGCGTGGACCTGCGCAGAAGCGGCAAGCGGCAGGAGAAACGCCGCTACTGCTGCGAGCGCCGCCCTGCAAGCATTCCGCAGGCGGCCAGTATGTCTTCTCCTCTGGAAGCCCTTATCGTACATACTATTCCGTGTTTGTTCAGTCTGTCCCGGAACTCCTCCATACGCACTGCGGGAGAGCAGTCGTAAGGGAAATCGGGTATCTTGTGAAAGCGTATGAGGTTCACCCTGCACTCCAGGCCGGAGAGCAGGCGTATCAACGCGTCAGCGTGGCGTTTGTCGTCGTTCCATCCGGCGAACATCGTGTACTCGAAACTCACCCTGCGCTGGCCGGTGAAATCGTACTGCCGCAGCAGCGCGACTATGTCCTCCAAAGGCCAGGCCTTCTGCACGGGCATCATCTCCAGGCGTTCGTCCGGGAAGGGGTTGTGCAGACTGACCGCTATATGGCAACGATGCTCGTCCAGGAAACGGCGGAGCACAGGCAGAACGCCAATCGTGCTGAGCGTAATGCGCTTGGGGCTCCAGCCGAAACCGTCCTCAGCCGTCAGTATACTGATGGCCCGGCTCACGGCGTCGTAATTGTCGAGCGGCTCGCCCATACCCATAAACACGGCGTTCGTAAGGCTGTCCGCCTCAGGGATGCTGACGAACTGGTTTAGGATATCGGCCGCGTCGAGGTTGCCGTGCCAGCCCTGCCGGCCGGTCATACAGAAGCGGCAGCCCATCCGGCAGCCGGCCTGGGAACTCACGCACAGAGTCTTGCGGTCCTCATCAGGAATCATGACAGATTCTACAAATCTGTCTGATAATCCCACCCCCTGCACCCCCTCAAGGGGGATGGCCGGACGTTCGCTTACGCTCACCGGCTCTCTGACAAATCTGTCTGGCAATCCCACCCCCTGCACCCCCTCAAGGGGGATGGCCGGACGTTCGCTTACGCTCACCGGCTCTCTCATTGGTCCGACGTTGAAGAGGTACTTGACAGTGCCGTCGGAAGAACTTGCGGAGCCTACCGGAGCGGAGGTACCAAGCTCGTAATTTTCCTGGAGCCGGGCCTTCGATTCCTTGGAAATATTGACCATACGGTCCCAGTCCGTGGCCTTCTTTGCATACAGCCAACCGGCAAGCTGACGGCCTACGAAAGGCTTGAGCCCGCAGTCTGCAGAGAGGGCGACCAACTCGTCCGGATTTTTTCCGAGCAACTTCGTTTTCACATTACAAAAATAACGATTTTTCTTTTATCTTTGTGACTGTATAATTAAAACCACACGTTATGGCTAAAGAATTGGAAACACAGGCCCCTGAAGCCAATGCCGCCAAACTGAAGGCATTGCAGGCGACGATCGACAAGATCGAGAAGGACTTCGGGAAAGGAACGATTATGAAGCTGGGAGATCAGCCACAATGGGATGTCCAGGTGATACCGAGCGGCTCCGTCGCGCTCGACCACGCACTTGGCATCGGTGGTTACCCCCGGGGGCGAATCATCGAGATTTACGGACCCGAATCGAGCGGCAAGACTACCCTTGCCATCCACGCTATCGCAGAAGCCCAGAAGATGGGCGGAATAGCCGCGATGATCGACGCCGAGCACGCGTTCGACCGCAGCTACGCCCAGGCTCTCGGCGTCAACCTTGAGACCCTGCTTATCAGCCAGCCCGACAACGGCGAGCAGGCCCTCGAGATTGCAGACAACCTTATCCGCTCCGGAGCCATCGACATCGTCGTAATCGACTCCGTAGCAGCCCTTACTCCCAAGGCAGAGATCGAGGGAGAGATGGGCGACAACAAAGTGGGACTGCAGGCCCGCCTTATGAGCCAGGCCCTGCGCAAGCTCACCGCCAACATCTCCAAGACCAACACCTGCTGTATCTTTATCAACCAGCTGCGCGAGAAGATAGGCATTATGTTCGGCAACCCTGAGACCACCACCGGAGGCAACGCCCTCAAGTTCTACGCATCCGTGCGCATCGACGTGCGCCGCACCACCCAGCTCAAGGACGGTGACGAAGCCACCGGCAGCCGCACCCGCGTAAAGGTGGTGAAGAACAAGATGGCTCCGCCTTTCAAGAAGGCCGAGTTCGACATCGTTTACGGCGAAGGCATCAGCCACGTGGCAGAAATCGCCGACCTGGCCATCGAGTTCGACATCATCCACAAGAGCGGCTCCTGGTTCAGCTACAACGGTGAAAAGATTGCCCAGGGACTCGCATCCTGCAAGCAGATCCTGAAAGACAATCCGGAACTCTGCAGCGAAATCGAAGCCCAGGTGCGGGAAGCACTTGCAGCGGTCAAGGACTAAGCGACAGTAAAAGACAAAAAAACAGGCGGCTCTTTCGGGCCGCCTGATTTTTCATATTCATTTTTTACTCACCGGGGGTGATTGCTCCCATGGGGCAGGCATCGGCGCAGGTGCCGCAGTCGATGCACACGTTAGGATCGATGGAATAGACATCGCCTTCCTTGATAGCGCCGGTAGGGCATTCGCCCTGGCAGGTGCCACAAGCCACACAGGTGTCAGCTGAAATTTTGTAAGCCATAATAAATCTTTTTGTTGTTTTGGTTTGCAAATTTAGTCTATTGAATTCGAATTAACAAGTAGGGATTCATTTTTTTACTCGCGCTCGGCGGCCTTGTCGGGGCTCATCACCACCTCGCCGGTATTACCGGATGCCAGTATCTTGGCAACGGCGTCGCGTATTCCCTCGGGAGTGAGGGCGTTGACTGCGGACTCATACTCGGCATCGTAATCGACATGGCCGAACCTGTACCAGTAGTTGATGACATCCATCCAATACCAGTTCTGGATACGGTCCTCAGGAATGTTCTTCTTGAGGTTCTCCGTCACGCGGGTCATCTGCTCTGCGGTGGGGCCTTCGGTGGCAAGCTTCTTAAGACCGGCCAGGGCAAGGCTGCGGAGCTTGTCGGCAGATGAAGGATTGGTGTCGAAGTACACCTGGATCATTGTACGGTCAACCGGATACTTGTTGCAGGAGGTCATGGACTGGGCTCCGTAGGTGCCGCCTTCTTCCTCGCGCAGGGTCTCGGTATAGATCATATCGATGATGTTGTTGGCGGCAAGGAGGTTCACCTTCTCAGCCACGCTGTAATTCACGTCGTAAGTCACGTAGTACTGGAATACGGTGGTCTTGGGAGTCTGCATATCGACCTTGAACTCGTTGACAACTTCTCCGGACGGAACCCTCTCGCCGTTGTCCACCCACTGGAGAGGCTTGCGACCCTTCGGGAGGGAACCGATGTATTTCTCCACCAGAGGCTTGAGCGAAGCTTCATCCACATTGCCGACAATGTAAACCACTGCGCCGGCGGCATCTTTGAAGAGCTTGCGGTAGTTGCGTTCAACCACTGCCAGATCGGCCTTGTCGAGAATGTCCTGATCGAGGATGACGGTGCGGGGATTGCCTCCGGAGATGGTCTTCTGGAGTTCCTGCTGGAACTTGAAGTTCGGAGTCTGCATAAGGTTGGGCAGGACTGCCGCAATCTGCTGCTTGCCCACGTTCCACTCATCGGCGTCGAAGCGGGGATCGGTGAAGTAGAGGTACATCAGCTGGAGAGCCGTCTCCAGGTCCTTGGGCTGGCAGTTGCCGCTGATACCGTGGGTCATTTGCTCAAGATAGGGACTCACACGCACCTGCTTGCCGGCGAGCATCTTGCTCACGGTGGCGGAAGGATACTTGGAGACGCCGGCGTTGTTCAGGAACAGTGCCCAGATATTGTCTTCGAAGGAAGTCAGGTCCTCGGTGGGAATCAGGGAGGTGCCGCCGTCCTTCACAAGGCGGAACATAATCTGGTCCTTCTTGTAGTCGGTCTTGAGCCAGGCGACCTTGACGCCGTTGGCCAGGGTCCACTCAGTAACATCAGCATTCAGAGGAACATTCTTCCTGACAGTCCATTGATTGACGGGATCCCAGACATCGGAAGTGGCCATAAGTTTGCTGGTCTTCTTTACCTTGGCGCCCTTGAGCTTGGCAGGATTAACGAATTCGGAGGCAATCTCGTCTTCGGCGTTGGCGGAAATCTCGGAGGCCTTCACGGAAGCAATGACGTCAAGCAGCTGGGCCTCTGTAGGATTCTCGAGTCCTTCCTTCTGGGGACCGTTGTAGAGGATTACCATATTGTTGTCGGTAATCAGCTGGGCGACGGTCTGGCTGAACACCTTTGCGGGCAGCATCTGGAGCATCTGCTTGGCCAGTTTGGCCTCTGCTGCGGGCTCCATATAAGGAGTGTTGTTGATGAAGTTGCCGATAATCGGCTGCACGAACTCGGCGTTCTTGCGGGAATCGGCACCCTCGACGCGCTTCTCGTAGCGGCTGATGATCTCGTCTTTGGCACGCTTCACCTCACTGTCGGAGAAGCCGAAGCGCTTCATTTTCTCAACCTCGGTGTAGTAGGCCTTGAGGGCAGGGAGCGCTTCCCCCTCCTTGAATCCAACGGCGCCGTAAACAACGTCGCAGGTCTCGCAGATAGCGGTGCAGGCCAGCATACCGGAGAGGAACGGGGCGTCGGGCTTGGAAGTGATGTCCTGGAAACGCTCGCTCATAATGGTAGCAACCACATCCTTCAGCAGATCGGTCACGAAAGCCACGTCGGTATTCATATACTCGCGGGGAAGGGGTTCGCTCTTCCAGAGTATGGTGACCTCAGAGCTGGGGGTTTCGGGATCGGTGACTATACCGACTATGGGTTCCACATTGTCGGGGACCTTGATCACATCCCTGGGCTTGGGATCGACCGGTGCGGGAATGTCAGCGAAGAGAGCCTTGATCTTGCCCTCAATCTGGTCGACATCGATGTCGCCAACGACGATAAGAGCCTGGTTGTCGGGACGGTACCAAGTCTCGTAGAAATTCACGAGGCTCTCCCTCTTGAAGGTCTCGAGGTTCTCCTGGCTGCCTATGAGGCTGCAGTCTGCGAACTTGGAGCCCTTGTACATATACTGCTTGTTCTGCTCGTACATACGCCAGCTCGCATTGCGGCGGGTGCGGCGCTCCTCGATGATGACTCCCCTCTCGTTGTCTATCTCCTCCTGCTCGTTGAGCACGAAGTGGGAATAGTCGTGCATCACCAGAAGGCAGGTGTCGATGATACCCTCGCGGGTTACGGGGATATTGTTGAGCATATACTGGGTGGACTCAACGCCGGTAGCGGCATTGATGTTGCGTCCGAACTCGGCGCCTATGCTCTGAAGATACTCCAGCATCTGCTTTCCGGGCAGATTCTTAAGTCCGTTGAAGCACATATGCTCCAGGAAATGGGCAAGGCCGTCCTGATCAGGAGTTTCCAGGATTGCACCGGCGTGTGTTGCAAGATAGAACTCGGCACGCTGGGCAGGCTTGTCGTTGTGCCGGATGTAGTAGGTCAAGCCGTTGTTGAGCTTGCCCACCTTAACGGCGGGATCGTTGGGAAGCACGTTCTGGGCGCCTCCAAGCACAGATGCAAAGAGCAAGAGCGCAGAAATGACTAAGGATTTCTTCATTGTAACAATAATTAATACTTTGCAAATATAATAATTATTTATCGTTTTGCAATATTTATTTTCTATTTTTCAATGCCTGTTGAAAAGCACGCGCGTTGCGCCCGTGAGCGGCGGCCGTCTTTGCGAACACGTGGGTGCCGTCCAGGTTCTTGCTGGCGCAGAAGAACAGGTTGCCGCCTCCCCTGTCGGGATTCAGCACGGCGTCGATATACTCCGCGTCGGGCACGTTGATAGGCCCGGGAGGCAACCCTGCATACCTATATGTATTATATGGGGAATCAAACTCGAGGTGCCTGAAGAGTATCCTGTTCAGGGTGTAATCGTAGCAGAAGGCCACCGTAGGGTCGGCCTGGAGGCGCATACCCCTGTCGAGGCGGTTCAGATACACCCCGGCTATCTTCGGGAGTTCCGGCTTGTAGCGTGACTCCCCTTTCACTATAGAAGCCAGTATGACCGCATCCCTGCGGGAAAGCCCCTGTTTTGCCGCCTTAGCCAGATTGTCATCCGTCCAGTATGCGTCGGAGGCTTTACGGCACTTATCGAGCAGGTCGCCGAAAGACTCGGTCCAGTACATATCGTAGCTTGAGGGGAAGAACGCAGCGAAAACGGTCTCGGGAGTTACCCCGTAAGGCTTTAGGAAAGCCGCATCGTCCATTGCCTTGATAACGGAAAGCGAATCGGCCTTCAGCTGGCGTGATACCTTGCGGGCAAGTTCCTCACGTGTGCGCAGGGAACCGGCAAGCGTCACGCGCACCGGAGTCTGCCAGCCGTTGTTGAGCATACGTGCCACATACACACTGCTGCTCTTAGAATCCACCACATAATGCCCCGGCTTTATATATGATGCCACATCCTTGGCACTGAACACTTTGCGCAGGCGCTTCTCGCTCAGGATGCTGAGTTGCGATCCCAGGGAGGCTATAACCTCGTCAGGGCCGTCGCCTTCATTGACGAACAGTTCGGCCTTGCCGTAGAAGTTGGGCAGACGGTTGTCACGCAACCAGTTGTACCCGACGAAAATGGCAACGGCGCCAAGTATTATGGCAAGCAGTCGGGCTATTGTCTTCATTTGCGGCGAAGCAGTATGGTGTCGCCCTCATTGGGCCGGTAATCAGCAGCAAGCCCGTTAAGCCTGCGTATCGCAGCCTCCTTCACGCCAAAGCGCTGGGCTATGTCGCGCAGAGTCACCGGCTCCTCGCCGACGATGAATTTTTCTGCGCCCTTGGCCGCCCTGTTCTTCTTTGCCTTGAGGTACACAAGTTCCCCTGCCACAAGCGGACGGTCTTCAGTGAGGTCGTTGAAACGCAGAAGTTCCTTCTCGAAAAGGCGCCTTGCAGAAGCAAGGGAGGCGTATGTGTCGCCCTCAACTGCATATACGCAGGGGACGCCATTGATTTCATAGACCTTGCGCGAGAGGGAGAAACGATAGACCTCCTGAACACGCACGCGCTTGACCTCGACCGGACGCTCGACCGCCTCCGGAGTGGTTTCCGGCACCTGGGTATCAACATCAAAGCGGGACAGATTGTAATCCTCGATTATCCAGATGAGTTTGCCGGCATATTTGGAATCCGTGGCATAACCGGCTTTACTGAGTCCGTTCGCCCAGGCCTTGTAATCCGTAGGGTCGAGTTCGAACAGCGACTTATAGCGGTCGCGGTAACGCAGGAAATCTGAATGGTCGCGGAAAGAGGCCTCCACAGTGGGATAAACACGGAAGCACTCGTCGGCGGTATCGTCGTCGCGGTGCATCTTCTTGCCCTTCCAGTCGGCGTGGCACTTGATGCCGAAGTGGTTGTTGGCCTGAACGGCCAATACGGACTGGCCGGCGGATGATTCCAGGAGGCCCTGCGCCAGAGTAATCGAAGCGGGAACGCCGGTACGGCGCATCTCGGCTACGGCGATGGAGGAATACTTATCTATATATTTGACGTAAACGTCGTCTGCCACCGGCGTTGCAAGCACGGAGGCCAGTAATATGAGCAACAAATTTTTCACAAATGCGAATATACTAAAAATCGAAGATATCGCAATCGGAAGCCGCCTCGGTTTCCGGGAACACCTCACGACACTCTGCAAGAAGCGCGCCCAAATCCGCAATCCGTGAGGAATAGTGGCCCACTATAAGCCTCCCGGCTCCTGCCCGCAGAGCGCAAGTCGCAGCCTGCGAAGCGGTCGAGTGGAATCGGGCGGCAGCCTTGTCGGCCATATCGTCCATATAAGTAGCCTCGTGGTACAGGCAGGTAACGCCCTTTACATATTCAGGTAATTCGTCAAAAGGTGCCGTGTCCGAACAGTAGGCGTAAGACTTGGCCTTGTAGGCCGGATTCTCCTGGCGGTGGCGCTCGGTGACCGTCTCGTCGAAACGGAATCCGTAGCAGTCTATCTTGTGCTTGAGCGGGAACGCGCTTACGGTCAGATGCTTGGAGGTATGAATCAGTTCAAGCCCCTTCGACTGCAGCGGATGGAAGCACAGCTCGTATGGGTCTTCGGTGCCGAACCACCCCTTGTAGAAAGAGAGCACGCTGCCCAGGGCCTGCGGGCCATATATGTGCAACGGAGCCGTGCGCCCGTACATACCCATCGAGTTCAGCAGTCCGAAGAGACCGAAAAGATGATCTCCGTGAATATGGGAAATGAATATGGCCTCAATCTTCACGAAAGAGAAATGGCACTTGCGCATCTGGCGCTGGGTGCCTTCGCCACAGTCGATAAGAAACAAGCGCCCGTTCGCATTGAGCATCTGGGCGCTTGGATTTCTGTCGGAAATGGGCATGGCCGAAGCCGTGCCCATTGTCGTGACGCTGAACAGCATTACTTGCCTGCCTTCTCGAGTTTCTCCTTGAGGGCTGCGAGTGCATCGATGTCGCCGAGGGTAGCCTTCTCAACGTTGGCGTTGACCTTCTTGACGGCCTTCTTTGCGCTCTCTACCTCTGCGGCAGCGGCCTTCTCCTTGATCTCCTGATAGGTGCGCAGGTGACTGAGGATGATGCGGCGGGTGCTGCGACGGAGCTCGACAACCTTGAAAGGAAGGGTCTCGCCTGCAACTGCGGGCTTGCCGTCTTCCTTGACGATCTCACGGTTGAAAGCGAAGCCTTCCACGTCGCCCTCGAGGGTGATCATAGCGCCCTTGTCGGTGACGGAAGCGACGGTACCCTCAACGGTGCTGCCGACGGGGAACTTAGCCTCGATCTCATCCCAAGGGTTGGTGGTGAGCTGCTTGTGGCCAAGGCTGAGCTTGTGGTTTGCCTCGTCGAACTCGAGGATCTGCACCTCGATGGTATCGCCGGCGTTCACAACCTCTGAAGGATGCTTGATCTTGTTCCAGCTGAGGTCGCTGATGTGCACCAGGCCCTCCACGCCGTCTTCCAGCTCGGCGAACACGCCGAAGTTGGTGACGTTGCGGACGGTAGCGGTGTGACGGCTGCCGACGGGATACTTCTCGCGGATGTTCTCCCAAGGATTGACGGTGAGCTGCTTGAGGCCGAGGGAAATCTTGCGGGCCTCACGGTCGATGCTGAGGATCTGGGCCTCGACTTCCTCGCCCTGCTTCAGGAATTCCTGAGCGCTGTGGAGACGGGGGCTCCAGCTCATCTCGCTGACGTGTACGAGACCTTCCACACCGGGCTCGATCTCGATGAATGCACCGTAATCGGCAAGCAGGATGACCTTACCCTTGACCTTGTCGCCAACCTTGAGGTTAGGATCGAGGTTATCCCAGGGGTGAGGGGTAAGCTGCTTGAGACCGAGGGCGATACGCTTCTGCTGCTCGTTGAAGTCGAGCACGACGACCTTGATCTTCTCGTCCAGGGAGACGATCTCCTCGGGATGATTGACGCGGCCCCAGGAGAGGTCGGTGATGTGGATGAGACCGTCCACGCCGCCGAGGTCGACGAACACACCGTAGTTGGTGATGTTCTTGACCACGCCCTCGAGGACCTGTCCCTTCTCGAGTTTACCGATGAGCTCAGCCCTCTTGGCCTCCTGCTCAGCCTCGAGCAGTGCCTTGTGGGACACGACCACGTTGCGGTACTCGTTGTTTATCTTGACAATCTTGAAGTCAATGGTCTGGTTGACGAACTGGTCGTAGTCACGGATAGGCTTGATGTCGATCTGGCTGCCCGGGAGGAAAGCCTCGATACCGAACACGTCCACGATCATACCGCCCTTGGTGCGGGTCTTCACGAAACCCTTGACGACCTCGTCCTTTTCGAACGCTTCATTGACCCTGTCCCAAGACTTGAGTGCGCGGGCCTTCTTGTGGGAAAGGACGATCTGTCCCTTCTTGTCCTCAGGAGACTCGACGAGAACTTCCACCTTGTCGCCGACTTTGAGGTCGGGGTTGTAGCGGAACTCGGTTGCCATGATGACACCCTCGCTCTTGCCGCCAACGGAGACGATGACTTCGCGCTTGTTGATAGCGGTCACTTCGCCTTCCTTGGTCTCGCCGCCGTCGATACGGCCGAGAGTCTTGTCGTACGCAGCCTCGATCTCTTCCTTCTCGGCGGCGCCGTACACGTCCTTGCCACTCTCAAACGCTTCCCAATCGAATTCCTCGGGAGCGATGGATGCATTCAGCATCTGGGCCTTGGTTACTTTTTCTTCATTTTCCATTTTAACTAACTTTTGAAAAACTAGTAATTAAACATTATGTCCTGTGCCTGCGGGATATGCCTCCCGACAAAAGCCTGCAAATTTATACAAATTATTTGATTTACGAAAACTTAATTCGTATTTTTGCGCTATGAATAACTTACTTATAAGCCAGGCCGTGGAATGGTTTGCGGCCAACGACTCCTGGATCCAGATTATCTCTATGATCTGCGGAGTCACCTATATGACACTGCAGATTTTCCAGAAGCGGATAATGTGGTATTTCAGCATCGCCGCATCAGTCGCCGCCATCATCGTTTCCTCCACAAATCTTGAGAACGGCGCCTGGGCTCCCCTTTGGGCTCAGGTCATCCTGAACGCCTATCTCATAACAATGGCAATAGTCGGAATCTTCCGCTGGCGCACCCTGGAGGGCGAGAGCGGCGGCAAACTCCACATAGTGCCGCTCAGCCGCGGACGCATCATTTTCGTCGCGGTTGCAGTAGCAGTCGGCGTGCCACTGGTGTCGTGGCTTCTTACCTTCACCCACGACCCGGCTCCTTTCCTGGACGGCACTTCCCTGGTCCTCAGCCTGGTGGCGGCATATCTGCTGTCGCAGTCGCACATTGAGCAATACCTTTTCTGGATAGTCGCCAACGCCCTGATTATCGTAGTCTTCGCCACTCAGGCCAAATGGTTTATGGTGGCAATGTACTCCTTCTATATCGTCACCTGCATCCTGGGCTTCATCAACTGGAAGAAGAACGGGGTGATCGTCGAAGAATGATTCCGTCCGACAACTACCCTTCCTCGGCCCTGCGCGATGCGGTCGAGGCCATCGGCTCGCTGCC
>DBYB01000059.1:2559-2729 GCA_002309995.1 Bacteroidales bacterium UBA1197 | reverse complement strand
GGCCAGTATCACGGTGTGTATCACGTACTTGGAGGAATCATCTCCCCTATTGCAGGTATTGGACCGTCAGACCTGTCCATACGTCAGCTGACCGAACGCGTTGGGCCGTCTACAGAAGTGATTCTGGCCTTGTCAGGAGACGTCGAAGGGGAAACCACGGCCTTCTACAT
>DBYB01000059.1:0-2540 GCA_002309995.1 Bacteroidales bacterium UBA1197 | reverse complement strand
CCCTGGCCCGCGGCCTGGGCTTCGGCGCCGAACTCGAATACGCCGACTCCCTCACCCTCGGCCGCTCCATCCTCAACCGTCAGGTCTTCAAGCCATAACGCAAAACGGCCCGGTCGCCGAGACCAGGTCGATAATCGTAAACACCAGGGAATCAGCGAAAAGCTATTTCCGGGCGCTGAAACGGTACGCGCAGGTGTGCTTATACGTCTCCCCCGGGCGCAGTATAGTGGAGGGGAACTCCGGATGATGGACGGCATCGGGGAATTTCTGCGTCTCAAGAGCAAGCGCACCACGGTAAACTATCGGATGGCCATACTTGTCAATGGTCTTGCCGTCGCCGAAGAAATTGCCGCTGTAGAACTGCAGGCCGGGCTGGTCGGACAGCACCTCCATAAAGGTCCCTGAGACGGGGTCGAAAACGCTTGCGTTCAGGCTGAGGCTTTTGGTTCCGTCCACATCCAGCACCCAGTTATGGTCGTAGCCGTGGCCAAACTGCAGCTGCAGGTCATCTGACTCTATCCTCTCCCCTATGGCGTGCGGCTTACGGAAATCGAAGGGGGTATGATCGACCGCTACCACCTCGCCGCCCGGAATCAGTTCCTCATTGACGGGAGAAATGGCGTAGCCGTTTATCGTCAGCACGTGCCCAAGGATATCGCCGTCGCCGCTCCCCTTCAGGTTGAAGAAAGAATGATGGGCCAGGTTGATCGGCGTGGCCTTGTCTGTCGTGGCCTCGAATTCCACCTTCAGGGAGGCATCCGGGGTGAGCGTGAAGCGCGCGCTGATGGTCTTGTTGCCGGGGAATCCGCCCAGGCCGTCGGGATGGCAGACAGACATCAGTATGCTGCTCGTATCCTGCTCCACAACGTCCCAGACCAGGTGGTCTATGCCCTTGAAACCGCCGTGAAGAGTATTGTTTCCGTCGTTGGCGTCCAGGTTGTACGTGACACCGTCAAGTTCGAAAGACGCACCTCCGATGCGGTTGGCGACCGGTCCGGGGCTCGAGCCCAGGAAGCGCTCGCCGGGGTTGTCAACATATGCTCCGATGCTGCCGTATCCTATCACCACGTCACGCAGGCATCCGTCGCGGTCGGGCGCCCAAAGGGAGACCACGCGGGCGCCGTAATTGGTAATCTGCGCCGTGAGCCCGCCGCCTTCGATGGTGTAGAGCGATACGGACTTGCCGTCGATGACGGTCTCGAAGGCCGACTGCGGCAGCAGTTTAACACTGGCGGAGCGGGCGCAGGCGGCAAGAACCACGAGCGCCAGTACGGGAAGCCATCTTCTCATGACATTTTCTTGTGTTTGAAAATCAGGAATATACCAACTACGAGCAGCACCATCAGCGAGGCTATGGCTATCCATGCCCACCACTTGTCTGCAAACGGAAGGGTAACGTTCATTCCGTAGAAACTGGCAAGCAGCGTAGCCGGCATCAGGAGCAGCGAAATGAGCGTGAATATCTTCATTATCTTGTTCTGCTCCAGGTTGATAAGACCGACCACCGTATCCTGCAGGTACTCCAGCCTCTCGAATGCGAAGTTGGTATGGTTGATAAGGGATGCGATATCCTGAAGTATGACGCTCAGGTCTTCGCGTATGTCGGAGTTCTTGGGGCAGCGCTTGCTCTTGATAATGTTGGAGACGAGTCTCTGCTTATCGACCACGTTCTCGCGGACGAACATTGCGTTTTCCTGCAACTGGTTGATGTCCAGGAGGAACTCCTCGTTGATATCTTCCTGCTGGTTGATGCGCTTGCTGAACTGCGACACATCCTTGGAGATGAGCTCCACGATATCGGCATCCAGGTCAACACGCTTGTCCATTATTTCCACGAATACGGTAAACCCGTCGGGGAACTGCTCAGGGAGGGCCTGAATCTTGCGCTGTAAAGTGTCGAAGGAACGCAGAGGCACCTCGCGCAGGGTAATCAGAGTCTTGTCCAGAAGTACGAAGGATACGGGATCCATCAACATCTCGTCGTCTGCAGGCGACATAAAGTTGGTGTTGGCATAAATGGCCTTGTCATCCTCGGAGAAACGGGATGAGCTTTCGATTTCTTCGGCCTCCGCCCGGCTTTGGATCTCAATGTCCAGGAAACTCTCCGTGACACGCTTCTCATCCCCGCTCGGGGAGATGAGGTCTATCCAGAGCACGTTGTCCTTACCGATGGCGGCCAGTTGCTTTTCAGTCTGGGCGAGAAGGATCTCAGCCCCGGAGCGGTAGAAAATTCTGATCATCTTGCCTTCCTTTTTAAACTGGGTTAAACTGTGTTACCTTCGAACAAGCAGGCAAAGGTAAGTATTTTTTTCAAAAAAAATGTCCGCCAACGAATTGACGGACATTTTTTTATCGAAGGTAAAGGATTAACGGGCCTTGCCGTTGGAACCCAGAACGTTGATGATCTTGTGCTCGTACATCTTCTTCATCTCCTCGCGGGCGGGCTTGAGATACTGGCGGGGATCGAAGTGGCCGGGATAATCGGCGAAGTGCTTGCGGATTGCAGCGGTCATTGCCAGACGGCTGTCGGAGTCGATGTT
>DBYB01000016.1:40875-41349 GCA_002309995.1 Bacteroidales bacterium UBA1197 | reverse complement strand
TACATCGTGTCCAGGTCCTTCATGTAAGGCTTCCACATCTCGGCCAGCACGTTCTGCAATTCCTGGATCTTCAGCTTCCTTGCAAGCTCCAGGGCAATGTCGTCCAACGATTTATAGTTCGCCAACGGGTGGGCAGGGCCTATCACGATGTCGCAGAACATCTGGTAGAAGATGTTCCCGTTCAACGCCTCCATCAACTTCGGGAAGCTCTTTTGCGTCTTCATCTTCAAGAACATCAACGCCACTTTCCCTTCTGGGGTGAAGTAGGACCGGCGACCTCGTTTGGGGCGCAGGCTCTCGCTTACCAGCCCAAGGCTCTTGGCCATCTCGTGCAGCGGGAGGATTCTCTTCATCCTTCCCAAATCAGTCTATTCAAATGCGCCACGGTACTCTTCATAAAAATCGTACTCCGTGAACGGCAGATTCGGTGCAATCTCAGCAAAATTTAGTATCTTCGCCATACAAACTTTTTGT
>DBYB01000016.1:6247-40819 GCA_002309995.1 Bacteroidales bacterium UBA1197 | reverse complement strand
ATATCAAAGATACAAAATTTCTAACAATTTATCAATCAATTTGTTATAAATTTTTGACTATTTCACGATAGTCCCTACCTAATACCACCCATTATTATGAGATAACAATCATATGCGGGCAAAGGCATCCTAGAAGGCTTCTGACTGGTCTTCGAATCCGGTAAGGCTGTCACGAAATCCACCAGAAGGCCTTCTGATGTATCTCGTGACACAATAAGGGCCGTTTTCGGGGGTTTGGGTGTCGCGAAATACACCTGAGCGCATCCAGATGGATTTCGTGACAAGGGGCGGATATCAGAATTCCGATAAAATGCAGAAAACGATTGATCGAAATCCGATAAGATGTAGTAGTTGATGGGGGGAACGTGATTTCGATATAGAGCCGAGGGAGGATGGGGTGGAGACACCCCCCACCAGGCGCTAGAGGACGCTGAGGAAGATGATGATGATTGCGGGGGGGATGATCCAGCGGATGATGAAGTAGAGGACGGGGAAGAGTTTGCCGCTGACGCGGAGGGTGCCGTTGTTGGTGAGCTCCTCACGCACTTCGGATTTCTTCATCTTCCAGCCAACGAAGAGGGTGAAGGCGAGGGCGCCTATCATCATAAACACGTTGGAGCAGAGGTAGTCGCAGAGGTCGAAGACGCTCTTGCCGAATATTTTGAACCCGCTCATACTGCCGAACGACAGGGCGCAGGGGATTCCCAGCGCGGCTGCGAGCACGAAGAACAGCAGGCCGGCCTTGCGGCGGCTGATAT
Organism: Bacteroidales bacterium UBA1197; assembly: GCA_002309995.1. GTDB lineage: Bacteria > Bacteroidota > Bacteroidia > Bacteroidales > UBA932 > Cryptobacteroides. The sequence continues at coordinate 40,061 of DBYB01000016.1, read as the reverse complement.
GATGCCTCTCCACCACGTGCTCAACACACACGTCCAGGATGGAAATGGAGGAGGAAAGCGCCGCCATAAGTATGGCCAGGAAGAAGATAATCGTGATTATATATCCCAGAACCGGAGCCTCTACGCCCATCCTGGCGAAGATGTACGGCAGGGTCTCATACACAAGCGACGGACCGGCTCCGGGCTCAATTCCCGCAGAGAACACCGCCGGCATAATTGCAAAGCCTGCAATCAGCGCAAAGCCCGTATCCGACACGGCCGTCATCACGCCGCCGCGCAGGATACTGTCGTCTTTCTTCATAAACGACGAGTAAATGAGCACTGTGCCCACACCAAGGGACATCGAGAAGAACGCCTGGCCCAGTGCGCAGGCCCAGCCTTCCATCGTCAGCTTGCTGAAATCGGGCTTGATGAGATACTTCACGCCCTCGCCCGACCCGGGGAGAGAAACGGAAAAGATCACCATCGCAACCATCAGTAAGAAAAGGAGCGGAGTGGTGATCTTCGAGAACAGTTCTATACCTCGCTTGATGCCGCGCACCACGATGATAGTGGTGACGCCGAGGAAAGTCAGATGCATTGCAATTGACTCCAAGGACGAGGAGGCCATCCTGCCGAAAATGGTTACTGCCGCATCGGGATTGCCGGGCGCAAGCCGGCCGGTGATGGCGCGCACGAGGAAATCCACGGACCATCCGCCCACGACGCAGTAATACGACAAGATGACGAAGCAGGTGAAGATGGAAAGCCATCCTACATACTTCCAGCCCGTTGCGGGTGCAAGCTTTTCAAGGGAGCCGTAAACGGAACCGCGCCCGCGACGGCCGATGAGGGATTCGCTCAGGAAGCAAGGTATAGCGATGAATACGCCGCAGATGATATATGCGATGATGAAGGCCGCACCGCCGTACTCCCCCACCATATAGGGGAAACGCCAGATGTTGCCGAGTCCGATTGCGGACCCCGCCATAGCCAATATGAAAGTAAAGGAACTACCGAAACTCTCCCGTTTATGAGCGGACATCTACCAACTAACTTTTAACGAGGCAAATATCGTTAAAAATCACGAATATACAAAATTCTACCGCTCGTAAACCACGAACTCGAATTCATATCCGGTTTCCGGGTCGGTATGGGTTTCGGATGTGCTTATTTTGTGCCACACAGAAGGGTCAATCTCAGGGAAGAAAGTATCGGCATCTTTCACCACCGTATGCACGTGGGTAACGTACAGGCGGTCCATCATCGGCAGCGCCACACGGTAAACCGAAGCCCCGCCGATTACGAAACATTTGTCTTTTCCTGCCGCTTCCGCCTCCTTGAACGCCTCGTCGAAAGAGTAAACGCAACTCACCTCGGGTATAGGCTCCCCACCAAGGTTAAGAACGATGTTCTTGCGGCCCTTGAGAGGCCTGAACGGGAGCGAGAAATAGGTGGTTCGCCCCATTATGACGGGGTAACCCGAAGTAACTGCTTTAAAATATCTGAGATCTTCTGAGAGGTGCCAGGGAAGGTCCCCTTTCACCCCAATTCCATTGTTGTCGGCAATGGCAACGATAAGGCACTTGAGCATAACAATAACAATTAAACCGCAACCGGGGCTTTAATGGCAGGCCAGGGGTCGTATCCCTCGAGGGTGAAGTCCTCGTAGCGGAAATCCCATAGCTCCTTCACATTAGGATTGAGCTTCATCACCGGGAGCGGACGTGGCTCACGCGAGAGCTGTTCCGCCACCTGGTCGAAGTGATTCAGGTAAATATGGGTGTCGCCGGTGGTATGGATGAACTCGCCCGGCTGCAGGCCGCAAACCTGGGCCAGCATCATCGTGAGCAGGGCATAGGAGGCGATGTTGAACGGCACGCCGAGGAAAGTGTCGGCGCTGCGCTGGTACAGCTGGCAGCTGAGTTTGCCGTCGGCCACATAGAACTGGAACAGGCAATGGCAGGGCGGCAGGGCCATCTTGTCGATGTCGCCGGGGTTCCAGGCGCACACGAGGATGCGGCGCGAGTCGGGGTTGTGGCGGATGAGGTCAACGACCTGCGCCAGCTGGTCGATGCTGCGCCCGTCGGCGGCCTCCCAACTGCGCCACTGGTGGCCGTACACGGGCCCCAGGTCGCCGTTCTCATCGGCCCATTCGTCCCATATGGTCACCTTGTTGTCGTGCAGGTAGCCGATATTGGTGTCGCCGGCGATGAACCACAGCAGCTCGTGGATAATCGAGCGCAGGTGCACCTTCTTGGTGGTCAGCAACGGGAACCCGTCGGCCAGGTTGAAACGCATCTGGTATCCGAATACGCTCTGGGTGCCTACGCCCGTACGGTCTTGCTTTATGGTGCCGTTCTCGCGGATGTACCGCAGGAGGTCGAGATATTGCTTCATTGCTTGTAGATGTTTTCGAGGTAAGTGAGCACCGACTCCGTGGGGGCGTCTTTCATCAGCACCCTCTTGCCGCCGTCGAGCAGGTACAGGGAGGGTATGGCCCGGATGTCGTATCCGCCGCCGTTCCTCAGCACGAAGAGATAGTCGTAGCCGTTTATCCATTCGCGGGGATAGTTGGGCAGGTAGTCGCGCCACTTCTGCACCTCTTCATCAATGTAAATGTTGATAATTGCGAGGCGTCCGGTCTCCATCAGCGGCCGTATGCAGGCGCAGGACTTGATGTCATCAATAATCTCCTTGCACGACTGGCAGCCGGGATTGCTGAAGAACAGCATCGTGTAATCGGCCCGGATGCTGTAGAGCGAGCCCCTGCGGCCCGCGCCATCCTTGTAGCTGAAGTCGGGGACGCGCTGGCCGAAGCCGTTCTTGGCGCACTGGGAGGCCTCGTATCTGTATGCGGCGCGCATATTGTCACGCGTACAGGGACTGGCGGCCATCGCCTTCACGAACGGGAGATAGAAATCCTCGTCGCGCATAGGGGAGTTGGGGTCGTAGAGATATTTGGCAACCACCTCGGTGAAACGGAGGTAGGTCTTCGCGCTTGTATCGGCAAGCTGGCGGGCTTCCAGCTGAGAGAACAGATGGCTCACGCTTGCCTGGGCGGCGCGGAAGCGGGACATATCGTCCGGGGTGGAAGCCAGCTTCATTAGGTTGAGAACCTGGATATAGTTGGCAAGGTTCTGCTCCACGTCCTCGTCTTTTACGCCAAGGATAGCATCGGGCGTGGTCTTCCAATCGCCCTTGAAAAAGCCGTCCCAGTAGTGCTGGAGCACGTAATCCTGCGCCTCGACGGTTTCGCTGCCATAGACGCTCGGCACGCTCACCGCGGGAAACGGGCGGTGTGAGGAGGCTTCTGCGGCAGCTTTTCCCGCGTTTGCCTTACCTGCACCGCTGTGCCCACTGCTGTTATTCCCGCCACCGGGCCTGCCGCCGGTGCAGGCGCAAAGCACCAGCGCCGCTGCAATCAGTATAGCTACTCTTGTCTTCATACCAAGGCAAAGATAATCAATCTTTGGGAAACGGCTTACATATCTATGCTGAAGACCATATCGACAAAGTGCGGATTAAGACCGTCCGGGATGCCCATATTATAGTAATATTTCACGCCGATACGCGTGTCATTCGGTATCCAGATCAGGTTGCCCAGCACCACGCAAAGTTCTGCCCCCACGCTGCCAAGATGCATATCCGACAGGGATTTAGAGCCTCCGAAGAAGGCATAGTCGCCGTGAAGCGTGCACTCGAGGTTGCGCACATAGGCAACGGGGCCCAGACCCGACCAGTCGATGGACAGGAAGGGGAAGGCATAGTCCAGCGTAGCGCGGCTCTGAACGGGATAGCGGCCCGATTTGCTTGCCAGGTCGGAGTACTCCCCCATCCCGCGCGGCATCACGCTTGCGTAACGTTCTACGAACAGAGCGTCGCCAACCGGCACCTGCACGATGCCGCTGAGGCGCATACCGTGAGTATCGAAGAATCCCGGCAGGTAGCCATAGGTGTAGAAGTAAGCGTTGGAGTTGAATATGTTCTGTACGCCCGGCCGGCCGCTCCAGCCGGTCTCGGCGCCGATGCCGAGTTTGGGGTAGAGGCAAGATGTCGGCGTGGCCTTCATCACGTAGCCACGGACGCTGGCGGAGAGCCGGTTGAGCGGAGCCAGGTTGCCCCTGCTGACTGTATTATTGGACACGTTCCAGCGAACCTGAGGCACGAAGCCCCTGTACCAGCCGCCGGAAGAGAAGTTCATCGGCACATATATCAGGGCCGACGCGTTCACGGAGGGGATTCCTTCAATCTGTTCGTGCGTAAGGCTGATAATGTTGGTGAAATCGCTGAAAGTACGATGCAGGAAGTACCGCGACGGGGCCTCGCTGCTCACGGACGCACCCAGTTCAATCACGGGGTAGAATCCGCTGTAGGTCAGCTTTGCCTCGCCCTTGTGCACCCAGTGGTCCGAACTGTAGCCCGCGTTGTATGCAATGCTGCCTTGCAGGGTACTCAACTCGTTTTGAGTGAACGCGATGGCGCCGATGCCGGCAGAGCTGGTGAGAGCGTCGAAACTGAGGTCCTCAACGGCGTCGTAGTCAACATACACGGGTGCCCAGGAATGGAAACGGAAGGCGTTGGCCAGGCGGCTGTAAGGCTTGGATTGTTCCACGGGGAACGACAGCTCGGAATCGATGACGCCGGGGCCACCTGCGGTCAGATCCTCCGCAAACTCGTAGCGGTGGTTGACGGCAAAATCGGCCTCCTGCGGCTCCGGGAGCTCATCTGCGGAAGTGCTGTAGATGTAGCGCCCATCGCGAGTGAGAATCGAGTACACCAGTCCACCATCAGGCAGGAAGCAGAACGACTGCGCGCCCTGGGCGGTATTGGTTATACGGCATACCTGCTCAGCCTCTGGTTTGAAGGCGTAGAGTTCGTCCACGCCCCCGAGATCGGATGTGAAATAAAGAGCGCCGTCGTGCACGAACAGCTGTTTGACGGCACTGTGACCGCAATCCAGCAGCCTTCGGAAACCGTCGCCGGCATCGTAAACCCCAAGACCGCCGGCTGTAATGGCGCTGGCGTAAATCCGTCCGCCAACCCATTCGGTCTCTACCGGCTGCATCCCGTCGGGCGCAACGAAGCGGTCGAGTTCCTTACCAGTCTGCGTATCAAGCACGAGTATACTGTACCCTCCGTTCCAGGCGTACTCAGTCACTGCTATCTTGCCGCCATCGGGCGCAACGGACGGATTGTACCAGCGGGTGCGGGGCTTAAGGCGATGGCGCTTCATCGAGGCGTCCAGGTACCAGATTTCAGAATAGGAAACCTGGCCCCAGCGGGCGTCGGAAACAATCTCGCTCCACCATATGCGGTGGTTCACGGGGTCAGCCTTAAGCGGCGACGTGCTGTAAGCGAACGGGCGCACAACGCGCGCCTTCGCATCCCCGGGCTTCAGGCACACCAGTTCGGGCGCGCTCGTCAGGCCCCTGCGCACGCTGTAGAGCAGGCTGTCGAGCCCGCAGGTGCCGCTGTAATCGGCATACAGACGCTGCCCGGCAGACAGTTGCTCAGAATGCATAAAGGGCGCACGGGCAGCCTCGTCGCGGCTCCAGCGATGCTGCAGGGTATCCGTCACCTCCTTGAACGCCGCCCGGAACTTCTTGCCGCCGGAAACTTCCTTGACCGTCTTGGGTAAGACCAGCAACGGGAATGGATTCCAGGTATCCGTGAGCCTGCGGTAGTAGCGGGCGGTAAAGTCGGGCGCGTCATAGACGCTGCGCATTCCTGCAATGGTGATGTACCCGAGTGTGTAGTGGTCCGGGGTGAACTTGTTGAAGGAGCCGTAGCGCCACTTCCACCAGTCGCGGGTATCGCCCTCGCGGAAGGCGGCCCTGTAGTACTCCAGGAAAGCGGCATTACGCCCGCGGCCGGACTGCGTGAGTTCGGTTTCCGCCACCACTGCGTCGCCCTCGAAGAAAGCAGGCCCGCAGTAAAGCACATCCATAGCCCCAGGGAACAGTTCGCCCAGGAAGATGTTGAAGAAGCGGTATTTGTCGTCCAGTCCGTACTGCATCTGGGCCACATGCCGCGACTCGTGGATGGTAAGATGGTCTATCCACGGCTCCGGCAGCGGCTCCGAGAAGGAGGGCGTTGTAAATAGCTCCATACGGCTGGGCGTCCAGGCCACCATTCCGTTGGCGTTCGCCGTCCAGGGGTGCAGAACCACCGGCAGACGATTGTGGTACAGTTGATTGGGCACGAAGCCCGCAGTTGCGCCAACGGGCGTCTTCACCTTTTCGAGCCGGGCGGCATATATGCGCCCGAGGGAATCGAGCCCCTCGGGAAATATCACCTTATAGTCCGGCGTCGTAATCTGGCGCCAGCGCACTCCTGCCGGCTCGTTGCCGTCGTTGTAGAACTGGGCGGCAGCGGGGAAGGCCGACAGGAGAACCGTCAGCAGGACGACAGGAATACGCTTCAGCATCAGACCGTTAGAGTTTGCGGGCGCCGTCGGAGATAACTACGTCATAGACCTTGAGGTCGCGGCCGAACGCAGCACGGTACTGCTCTTTGGCGGCAGCCACGAAGGCGTCGTAAAGCTCATCCTTCACCAGGTTGATGGTGCAGCCGCCGAAGCCGCCGCCCATTACGCGGGAGCCGGTGACGTCCATCTTGCGGGCAAGTTTGGCAAGGAAATCGAGCTCGGGGCAGCTTACCTCGTACAGGCGGCTGAGGCCGAAGTGGGTCTGATACATCATCTCTCCCACGGTCTCGTAGTCGCCGCGCTCGAGGGCGTCGCACACGTCGAGAACGCGCTGCACCTCGCCGATTACGTATTCGGCGCGGATGAAGTCTTCCTGGCTGATTTCGCTGCGAACCTCATCGAGCCACACGCGCTTGCAGTCGGAGAGGAAGTCAACTTCCGGGTGATTCTTCTTGATTGCAGCGGCGGCCTTCTCGCAGGACTCGCGGCGCTTGTTGTAAGCGGAGCTGGCGAGTTCGTGCTTCACGCAGGTATCGAGCAGTACGAGCTTGTACCCCTCGGGCTTGAAGGGGAAATACTGGTGCTCCATAGTCTTGCAGTTGAGGCGGATAAGGTGTCCGGCCTTGCCGAAGCAGGAGGCAAACTGGTCCATAATGCCGCACTTCACGCCGCAGTAGTTGTGCTCGGTGCTCTGACCGATACGGGCGAGTTCGAACAGGTCTATCCCGTTGCCGTTGAGGTCGTTGATTGCATAGGCGAAGCAGCTTTCGAGGGCCGCAGAGGAGCTGAGGCCGGCGCCGAGGGGCACGTCGCCCGCAAACACGGCGTCGAAGCCGGCGACCTTGCCGCCGCGCTTGATGGTCTCGCGGCACACACCGAAGATGTAACAGGCCCACGCCTCTGCGGGCTTGTCTACCTCCTCAAGGCCGAATTCGGCCGCTGCGTTGTAGTCCAGGGAGTACAGGCGAACCTTGGCTGTGCCGTTCGGCTTAATCTCCGCCATAATACCCTTGTCTATGGCTCCCGGGAACACATACCCTCCATTATAGTCGGTATGCTCCCCTATCAGGTTAATACGACCGGCAGATGCATAAAACACTCCGCCCTCACCATAAAGCTCAACGAACTTGCTGTGGATTCTATCTTTCATATTGTTATTTATGATGTTATATGTTTTTGTGCTATTTCTCTAACTCATTAAGCAACACTACATACCCTTCCGCTAATTCGTAATCCTTTTTGGACACGCCCATCGACCTGGCTTTTTCTTCGCTAAGCGCAAGAACATATGTGCTGTCTGTACGCACTACGCTATTAAGTAAAAGCGTAATAGGACTAGTTTGTACGACTATCGCCCGTTGTCTAGCTGTCTTCATCTCATTTTCAGTCCCACCTTTTGTTAAAACGGATGATTCTGCCAGTTTGGAGGCTTCAATCTCGGCTGGCTCAATAAGCATAGTTGAGCAAGAAGCCACTATTACTGCTATTATTACTATACTAATATGGGAGTAAAAACTATTCATTGTTTTTTTTCTTTATTCCATTGGTAAAACTGCTAACACCCAAACAGGATTTGAAAAAAGTGAGTCTTCCATTCTTCACATAATAAAGTACGTCATTTGAAGACCTCAGCACCAGTTCAAATAAAAGATAATATGCTACCTCTGAATCCTCCGGCGACGCTGGTTCGAAAGAAAAAACACCTGAACGGATTTGACGCCCCCCAAATTCTCCATCTAATGTATTATTCAGATCTATAATAGATGTCCTTTTAACAATATGGTATTCCTCACTATAATACACTTCGCTTCCCCAAAAGTTAAGATACAGGTCTAACAGGGACGGGCGACGAAGCCTGTAATGTATACTGATATGATCTGAGTACTCATCCCAATCATTAAGATACGCGCTTACTCGCACATCATTATAATTAAAGCTTCCTGCATAATCATACTCTTGGCCCTCCAGTTCAAATTGAAAGCGATAATTCGGTGTTGATTTGTATAATACTTTCGTGCATGAAGACACAGATGAGTTTATTACCATTACTGTAAGCAATAGACTTATTACTTGTGATACTTTTATGGTTTTTGGAGGAATGTACATTTATTAATTCTGTTTAAGGCGAATACAACTACTCCGGCACAACCGGCAGCAGAACCGTTTGCATTTCCATTTGATTTCGACAAATCTTTATCTGTAAGATTACTCCTAACGGAGAATTATTCCATTGCTGCCTGATTCGCTGTATTTCGGATTGAACGACATAGCTGTCCAATAATTTAAAGCAAAAAAGAGTCGTTGGTTGTCCGTTGATGGTTTCCTGTATAGTTTCTTCCAACGGAATAACCTGATTAGCAATCTTTATGCTATCCGGATCCGGCCAATTACTATATGCGGAAGACTTCCATAAAACAAAATAATTATTTAGTTCGTACGGGCAATAATAAAAAATTGGATCATCTTCGGGAACACCATGTATATAATCGCTAACAGTTTGATACAATAAATTGGTCGAGAAAGGGCTGACAGACACCGAAATCGGATCTCGGTTAAAAACAACGTTATTCGCATATAACGGAATGCTGTATGTAGGAGATATCCTGGTAGTGTCCTGCGCAAAACGAACGGCATCATAAAGTTGGAAAGAAACAGAAACGTATTCGCTTTGAGAATTGTCAATAAACATATCTAACGACTGGGTGTTATATTCTTCTATCTGTGCGGTTGTTTTTAAAAGTAGCCACTTGCAAGACAATATACCTCTACTGAGCAAAGTATCCAAAATGGGCTTTAAACAAGAGTCATTACAAGAAGCATGAACCGTAACTTCGCCTGGGTTGCCATATGACTTCCATAGTGCAACTGTTGGAAATCCAGCCAGAACCGTCTTCTGCTTGCGATAATACTTTCCATTATTTGAACGACAATAGTCGATTGTTTGTATAGACGGAGCAGCAACTGATAGCTCTCCGTCGCTGCTTATGGCTGCTTTTGTGGGATCCGAGACGGAGAAAACGGCTGTTCCCTCAGAGGGCACAATCCCTGTGACCGAAAACACATCTCCTGTTAATGCAAAATCGTCAGGCCCACCTAGTGCAAACCGCGTTTGATTATAGACCCACGACCAATAGGAAGAATCTGTTCGTTCGTGGCGTTTTTCCCTTTGATTTAGGTAATAGGCATTAAACGGGGTATCTTTTATGGGGCGAGGAGGATTAGTATAGCCAAAACCATCCATATATGTATTCAGGGCACTCCTTACGGGCACAAATGATATAGGCCCGTTATATGTAAGACCGAGGATACTAGACGAAAAAGAATCTATTAATGTTGATGAAGGTCCGTAATCTAAATTTAGGTTATCTACCGGAGCATACTGCTCCGTATTCCACAGTATTACCTCACTAGGGCTAAACCCCCAATTAAATTTATATGTTTTTACCAACGAGCGATAAACTGCCTGCCCCGTCCCGTCGTTCCTGTTAATTTGAATATCAAAGTGTACATTAAATAGCGACGTCACCAACCGTAATAATATAGGCTCTGGTATTGTACTGCTATCTCCTCCATTTACTATTGACAAATTATCTATAGAACGACCGTAATCTCCCTTCGGATATCCTTTTTCATTTAGAATAGCTTGCCACCCGTTATGAGTGTTTGCAGTAATACTCTGATCTTGACTAACATAATAATACATCATCTGCTTTGCAGAGTTACAATCAAGTACATTATTAATAGTTGACGAGAGATTATGATACAGCGGGCCTAGGTCTGCGACATTACCAATATGGTCAAATAAATCTCGAACGGCATACTGAGCACCCAAAGGAACATTTACTCCTAGCTGCGGAGCGTCGTAAGAAACATAACAGGACGTCTCGTGTAAAGCGTGCCTTTCCTCCATATCGCATAGCGCATATCTCGCAATCAACCCGCCCATACTATGACCAATTACGACATTTGTTTCAAAACTTCCGTTATTGTGCTTTTGTTTATTTATCCTATTAATAATTTTTTCTAGCAATTCTGCATTACTACGTATGTCGGCCCGAGGATTTGTCCAATCTACATAAAACATGTCAAATTCGTCTTTTATTTCTGGGCCAAAACCAGCACCATTATAGAACCACTCAAAATCAAAGCATCCTATACTAATTCCTGATAATACATGAAAGATGTGTATTAAATCTATTCCTTTACTGAATAGACTTGATGCTAAGCCAAGTTCTGAATCATCAAAACCCTCAACAAAGATCAGGGGCTTTTTGATTATTCCAGCACCATGTGTGGCTGTACATTTATAAGAAACTATTGCTCCTACAGAATCTCCATAACTTGAAGTCGTGTCTATTTGCCATGTGTTATCCGGCATAGCCGTAAGTAATGCTGGCAAATTATTTGTGTTGTTGTCGCTTATGTTGATACTTGTTTGTCCCTCAAGTGTCGTTCCCCCAATCAAAGTTACCCTTAATTTAATACTATTACTACCTAGAGACAAATTAGCTAAAGAATCATATGGCAATGATATCTGTTGATACGGAAGATTATTAATACTTAATTCATATAATGTTGGCTGCTCAGAAGGATAAGAATGAGAAGTGTAAAAATGGTTTGAGGATAGTTTCAGTCGGACAGCTTGACCTGAATGTGTCGGCACACTGGCGGCAAAGATAAAAGCCCGAGTACTGTCATAAGGGTTTAGAAGATTCGTACCTTGAACCACATTATATAGTTTACCACCTTGAAATGTAAGTAAATTATCTGTAAGAGCATTGTTTACTATATAATTATACTTAAAAATAGCTGCTCCAAATTCAATGGCAGTAGTATCCACATACGAATTTACAATATTACTTATACTAAACTGCTGCCCCCTGCTATTAACTCTTGCTGTATTCATAGTGTGGAAACCGCAGATCAGTGTTTCGAAGTCAGCAACATTACTAGCATTCAACGTCTGACCGTCAAACGCCTTTAAATCTATAAAATCTACAGCCCTGTCTAGCAAATAACCTGTATTAACTTGAGAAGACGATAAGTCCAATTCCTCAAATACAGAAAAAATCTGCTCTTGAATTGCAGGATTGTTAGTCAAGTCTTGACCGAATGAAGCAAGGCCAAAACCAAACATACAAGAAAGACAAAACAAGAAATATAACCTATTATTCATAACTTACTTTCTGTATATGTGATAAAATATTATTATAGTCTCGGGTTCGGTAAATAGTAATCCTTCCGTTCTTAAGGAAAACTGGTTCGCGGGCGTTCTGACTTCTTAATACCATATCAAAAATGAAATAATACGCTACGGACGTATCTTCGGGTGAAGGCAGTTCAAAAGAAAACATACAAGACTCGATTGCATAGCCTCCAACTTCTCCATATACTCCGTTTCTACTCGTATCGTACCAATTCCATTCATAACAAGTACATTCATATTTTTTCCCCTCAATAATATCCACACAACCATCTCCATCCTCTCCATCTTCTGCATTTGCTTTTATTGCAACAAAATCAGCCCTAAACCTTGCTGGTCTATATATAACATAGGAAATTTTGAAATAATCCTTAGTTTCCTCAAATTCAGCAACAAACTCGCCTCGAATCAAAGAGAAATAGGAAAGTGTTCTGGAATAATCATACTCATAGCCGTCAAGTTCACATTGAAAGCGATAGTCTGGTGTTGGTTCGTTTATCCCCTTTAAATCATCTTCTTGCTTCTCCACGCAGGAAGATGAAGATGCGACAATAATCATTGCCGTAAACAGCCACAGGAATAGACGATTTGATATCACTTGAGTACTTGTTATACGTTAAAGAGGAAATGCATTATGTCGCCGTCCTGGACGGTGTAGTCTTTGCCTTCGATGCCCATTTTGCCGGCGGCGCGCACGGCGGCCTCGGTCTTGTACTGCACAAAGTCTTCGTATTTTATGACCTCTGCGCGGATGAAGCCCTTCTCGAAATCGGTATGGATGACTCCGGCAGCGCGAGGGGCCTTGTCGCCGGCGTGAATGGTCCACGCGCGGCACTCGTCGGCGCCGGCTGTAAAGAAGGTGCGCAGGCCAAGGAGCTTGTATGCCTCCTGAATCAGGCGCACTACGCCGGACTCTTCCAGCCCCATCTCCTCAAGGAACATCTGCCTGTCGTCGTAATCCTCCATCTCGGCGATATCGGCCTCGGTGCGCGCTGAGATGATGAGTATGCCGGCGTTCTCGTCCTTTACGGCCTCGCGTACGGCATCCACATAATCGTTACCGCTTGCTGCAGACGCATCGTCAACGTTGCAGACATACATAACAGGCTTGTTGGTAAGCAGGAACAGGTCGTGCGCCAGGCGCTCCTCTTCTTCGTTCACGAGGGCCACGCTGCGGCAGGACTTGCCCTGCTCCAGGGCCGCCTTGTAGCGGGTCAGCAGGTCGGCCAGCTTCCTGGAATCCTTGTCGCCCGCCTGAGCCGCCTTGATGCATTTGGAAAGGCGCGCCTCAACGGTCTCAAGATCCTTGATCTGCAGCTCGGTGTCAACGACTTCCTTGTCGCGAACCGGGTCAACGGAGCCATCGACGTGCACCACGTTGCCGTCATCAAAACAGCGGAGCACGTGGAGGATGGCGTCGCACTCGCGGATGTTGGCAAGGAACTGGTTGCCAAGGCCTTCGCCACGGCTCGCGCCCTTCACCAGGCCGGCGATATCAACGATATCGACCGTTGCGGGGATGGTGCGCTGGGGCTTGCATATCTCCGTAAGCACCTCCAGACGCTTATCGGGCACGTTTGTGGAGCCGAGATTGGGTTCTATTGTACAGAAAGGAAAATTCGCACTTTGGGCCTTGCCGCTGCTCACGCAGTTGAAGAGAGTTGATTTGCCAACGTTGGGCAGGCCTACTATTCCACACTTGAGAGACATATCGTAATAATAATATACTGTATTCTACAAATGTAATCATTTACCAACTAACAAGCAACACTACCGGATAATGGTCGCTGACACCGCCTTTCCAGCGGGGCCCGGAGAATGCCCTTCTGGGCTTGACGCCCCCGAACGCGCGGTCCGGCTCAGACAGGCTCGCATCTGCGAACACGCTCTCCCGTACACTCAGGTTCCCCCTGGCAAAAAAACCGTCTATCTTCTCCCACGCGCCGTTGTACTTGATTGTACCCGTTTGTTCTGTCATGCTGAGCGGAGCGAAGCATCTAGGTCCTTCGCTGCCGCTCAGGATGACAGGAATATGCCACACGTCGTCATTGAAGTCACCGACGGAGAGGAGGCGCGGGTGGCCGACGGCTTGCAAGGAATCCATAAGGGCGGTCATCATGGCCATAGCGATCGCCCTGCGGGGCCCGGAGTTGGAGCCGACCTTGGAAGGATGGTGATTGACAAGTATATCCAGCCCCTCAAATTCAGCCAGCAGGATGTCGCGCGTACGCATAAGCGCTCCGCTGCTGTCGTACAGATGGCACGGCGACGAACGCAGCAGCCTGAGCGAACTCTGCCTGAAAAGCAGCGCGCAGTCTATTCCACGACGGTCGGGAGACTCGTAATGAACGATTTCGTAATCGAGTTTGCGTAGGGGCGTAGTGGAGATAAGTCGCTCCAGCACTTTGCGGTTCCCCACCTCCATCAGGGCCACGGCGTCCGGAATACGGCCGTAGCGCCCGGCAATCCGCAGCAGGGTCTTGGAGATGGCGTTGCACTTGGTGTAGAAGCGGCGGCTTGTATGCCGCCCGGTGGTGTCGGCCCGGTAATCAAGGAAATTCTCCACGTTCCAGCTCACCACCAGCAGGCTGTCCGGCGCCGCCGGCATCAGCCACAGGGACAATAAAAGAAGCAGTTTCATAGTTCTTACATTTGGCCCTGCAATATACGAAAAAGAGGCCGGAAAACCGACCTCATTTTGCTTGAAAACCTGAGCTTTCTACTAGAAGAAGCGAGCGCGGTTGTCTTTCACGTTGTCGTACTCCTTCATCACGGGAACTACCATCTGGGAGACGTACTGGGCCTTCTGGGCCTCCTCGCTGCGGATGTCTTCCTCGGTGGTGAAAGCGCCGGTCTCGCGGCCGCTCACGCTGTAAACGTACACGCAGGACATACCGGCGACGGGGCCGCAGATCTTGCCTTCCTCAGCAGCTGCAACGGCACCAACGAGAGCGGGCTCGACGGCGGCGCGGCTCCTGGAGCCGAAGGAAACGGACTCAGCCTGGTTCCTGCCGGCCTTAAGAGCCTCGGCAATCTCTCCAAGGTCATTCATACCCTCGATCTTGGCTGCAACGTTCTTGGCGGTAACCTCCTGCAGCTTCCGGGTGCGGAGAGTCTCGCTGATAGCGGGAGCCACCTCGTCGACGGCCTTGTAACCCTCCTCGCGTGCAGCCTTGACAGCCACCACGAAGAAGTAGTTGTTGTTGACGGTGATGATGTTGGAAGCCTTGCCCACCTTGTTGTCATACACCCAGCGGGTGATTTCCTTGGCCTGGCTGATGGAGCCGTAGCTGGAGGTGGCCTCGGTGACGTTGTTCATAGGGTGGGAATAGACTCCGGTGGAATCGACGGCCTTCTTGTAGCCCTCGAGGGAACCGGCTGCGATAGTAGCAAAGCGGTTTGCCTTGGCATAGAACTCGTTGAAGGTCTCCTTGCTGGCAAGGGCGGTCTTCTCGAGCACTGCCACCTGCTTCTTGAGCACGGGCTTGGTCTTCTGGCTCACCACTACGACGTGGGTGCCGTACTGGGTATTGAGCACGAAGGGTTTGTTGAGCTCTGCGGTGATAGCGGGCTCGAAACCGGGGATGATATAGTTCTGGGTGAACCATCCGAGGTTGCCGAGTTCGCCGTCAGCGGCGGAATTCTGATCGACGGAATACTCAGCCACGAGGTTGGAGAAGTTGGTTCCCCTTGCGGAAGCGACCTTGCAGAGGCTGTCGGCCAGATGCCTGGCGTCGGCGCCCTGGAGGAGGATGTGCTTCACGTAAACGGAATCAGGCACGTTGGCGGTAGCCATAGTCTTCACGCAGCGGAACAGGTTGCCGTTACGGTAAACGGGGGAAATTCCCTTTGCGTCGCTGAACACGAAGTTATCGATATCGGAAGACAGGTTGCTGGCAAGCTCGCCCTTCTTGTACCAGTACTCGGAGTAGGGACGCTCGGAGTTCTTGAGAAGGAAGGCCTTCATATTGCCGGCGGTGGCGAAGTCCTCGACTGCGGCATCCATATCCTCGCTGGTCTTGATGATGTCGGCCTGGGAAGGAACGACCTCATACACGACGTACTCGATATCGCGGCCGGCGGCCTGCTTGTAGTTCTCCTTGTGGGCCTTGTAGTAAGCGCGAATCTCGGCGCTGCTCACCTTCACGGTGCTGTCGGCATAGTCGAACGGAGCCATCACGTAGTCGACGTTTGCAGAGGTGTTGTTGTCTGCAATGGCCTTGTCTACGAAGAGCTGAGGCATATAAGCCGAATTGGTGAAGAGGGCGCCGAACTTCTCGTAGTACTTCTGTACCATCACGGAGTTCTGCAGATAGTGCCAGAAAGTGCGGAGACGGCCTGTCTCGTCAGCCTCGACCTGGTTCTGCACGAAGTCGCGCAGGGCGTCCGGAGAATAGGCTCCGGTCTCGTCGGCGAATGCAGGATTGCCTGCAAGCACGGGAGAGATGTTGTTGCCGGTGGTAAGGTCAACCATCTCGTCGGTACCGACGCGGATACCGGCTTCCTTTGCGTTCTTGACGAACATATACCTGTCGAGGAAGTCCTGCCAGGCGGCGTTGCGGATCTGCTGCTGGCTCTGCTCGTTCTGCACGGAAGAACCGGTGGCAATCTGCTGGATGATGGTGAACTTATCCACATTCTCCTGGAAATCGGTGTAAGAGATGCTCTTGCCGGCGACCTCACCGACGTCGTACTTGGAAGACATCGAGTGGAGTGCTGATTCCAGGGTGTTGGGGTCGATAATGAAAGAGAGGAGGGCCAGTGCGATGATTATTGATATCGCAAGACCGAACTTAACGCGAATTTTTTGAAGAACCGCCATTGTGTTATATTTTTTAATCTTTTTTAATCAAAAGGTGTAATGGGCCGCGAAATTACTAATTTTTTGGGAAAGCACCAATAAAATTCACAGAATCAATCACAACAAGGGTGGAATCCTGCGCCGTATAGCCATAGCTGTTGAACGGATGATGAAGGATGGCGTTGCGCGCGTGGTCGTCGGCGCGCATTCCGTAACCCTGCATAAATCCGTCCGGAGAATACAGTTTCACGTAACAGTCGGTGTATATCTCCTGCCTGGTCTCGTCCCAGTAAATCGTGTCCGTTTCTATCGTTTCCCTGTTCAACACGTTATGGATCATAACGTTGCCGAAAGCCGACCACACGTCGTCCTTGGAGCCTCTCTTATACACCTTGTGGCTGGCGTTGTCGGAGAAAATGAGGCTCTCTATGAGACCTTCCTCGTTGTAGGTATAGACCGACAGCCCCTTCGGGAAATAGTCCGTCTTGAGGGTGTCGTTCTCGTAGGTCTCCATAAGCGGTGCCTCTATCCTCATCTCCACCTTGCCGTTCTTGGTCTGTACCGTGAACATATTCTCCAGCGTCTGGACAGGGGTCTTGGAGAGGTCTATGGACTCAGCCTCAGCCAACTGGCGATGGCAGGAAACGACAGTACTGGCAAGCGCCACGACGCCTGCCAGTACTGTGAAATATCGTAAATAGCGAGCCAAGATGCTATTTGATAGCCCTCACCGTGGTGGTAGCCCTCATACCGCCGCAGGAAACGACAAAGGTGTTGCCGTTCACCAGGTTGTACATAAAGGCGTCGGAAGCCTGAGGGAAGTACTTGCTGTACTGGGCGATATAGCGGTTTGCCTCCTCTGCGAGAGTAGAGTCGGCAGCCTTGGCCTTGTTCATATAGTCGCAGGCGACCCAGAAAGGACCCCATCTCTCGGGCTCCTCGCTGCCGCAGGATGTTGAACCCCAGATGGTACCCATCAGCAGGTATGCCTTGCCGGCGAGAGACTCGTCCATAGCAGGAACCTTGGACACAGCCTCGTAAGCGGTGGAAGAGCGGCCGTTCTTGAAGCAGAAGATGGCGAGCTCGTAGTAGTAGGAAGCGTCGGTGGCGACGTCGGAATCCTCGCGGTCAATGGCCTCGTTCATATACTTGATGGCATCGTTGACGTTACCCCTGGCAGCGTGCAGCCTGTACAGGTAATAGGCGGCGTCGGCAGACGGCTCAAGGTTGTACATTGAAGTCACAGCCCTGAGGTAGAGATCGTTGTCGCTGCAGTCCTCGGCCAGGCTCAGCATCTTTACGATGTTCTTGGAGAGCTGAAGGTCGTTGGGATTGGCGTCGAAGCGGGGGCCGAACAGAGCCAGCAGGTCATCGCAGGAAGCAACCTTGCTGGAAATGAACAGGTTCTCGATATTGGTGCGGAAGTCGGCAATCTGCTTCTTCTCCAATTCGGTAGCAGGGTTGATGACGTCGAGCATAGCAAGGTTCCTCTGGTAGATGTTGAGAACCTCCTCGGTACCGAGTTCGCCGGCGCCGTAGAGGTCAACGGCCACCTTGAAGTCGTTGAACAGCACGGAAGCCTTGGTCTGATCGCCGATAGCGCCAATCACTTCCTCATAAATACCAAAGACGCGCTTGCGGTCGTTCTTGAGATAGTTTGCCGCATAGCTGGCCTTGTTGTTGAGAGCCGTTGCAGCATATTTGGGATAATACTGGGCACGCTGGTCCTGCAGTGTAAGCAGGGTATCCACGAGTCCCTCTACCATGATGGGGTTCTTGGCATTCTTGGTGATGAGCCTGTTCACGAGGAATGAACCGTGGATAAGGAGGTTCTGGCTGCAGCTGGGAGGGCACAGTTTGTAAGCCTCACGCCAGTTGGGAGTGGCAGCGTCGTAATTCCTCTGATTGTAATACTCGATATAGTACGAAAGGTACTTTGCGCACTCCTTGCCGTTGGGACCATACTTGGCAAAGTCAATTTCCTGGGCTCCAAGGGATGCTCCGGAGAGTAAAAGTGCAAGGCTGAGCGCCGCTAAAAAAACTTTCTTCATAATATCTGACCTTTTTTAATTATTCATACCTGTTCTTGACGAACCAAATGTCGTGCAAATTGAATCCTATGGAGAAATTGCAGTAGGTCTCCCGGATCATATTGTCCTTTATCGAGCCCCTCTGTCCAAAATCTGCGCCAAGCGTGATTCCGTTGTACATTCGGAACACCGGCAGGGTGGCTCCGATGGTGATTCCGTAAGCGTTTACCTGATTGCCGAAGAGGGAATAGTAATCCTTCTTCCAATAGGCTCCGGCACGATAGGCTATCTTCTTGTAGTAGTAGCGGATATCGCTCCTGTTGGGGATGTATTCGACGCCCACCCTGTACGATTCCGAAAGGCTGCAAGTGAAAGGTGTGCGGGCATCGTCATCGTTAAGATATCCGGTGAATCCCCTCACGTTGGCCATTCCGCTGTCGCGCCAGTCGGCGCGGGTGTAATCGACTTCCACCATAAACTTGTCTGCATACCTGTAGCAGAGGCCTACGCCCTTCTCGCTCGCAAGCGATATGTTGCCGGGAACGCCCGTCTTGAAATCCAGGGTGTCTTTTGTGGCGCTGCCGGAAGAATAGCGGTAGCTCTCCACGTTGCCGGCAAAGGCGGCCTTCGACTTGTACGTGGCGCCCAAGGTCAGCGAACTCTTGCTTCCGAGGGGTTGCTCGTACTGGATACCGACTTTCCAGGCAGGTGCGGTAAGCTGGATGATGTGTCCGCTGGTCGCGCCGTTGTAGGAGGGGTCGGAGAAGGTCAACTGGAACGACTTGTCTATCTTGCCGAAGTGATAGTCGAACTCCGCTCCCAGCGACAGCCTGCGCCAGAAAGTAACACCCGCTGCGGCGAAAACCTGATAGAGACTTCCGCTGCCGGACGCCGTGTATGCCACGTTGCCCGTGTTCCCGATTATCGAGGGATCAGTCTCCAGATAGCCGTAACTGTATCCGGCGTCGCTGTAAGGCCTGATACCAACCATCATCGCGGACGACTTCCAAATGGGGAACGACATTGCCAGGCTGGAGACGTTCATTGTGTTGGACGCAGAACGCATATCGCCCTGACGGAATACCTTGTTGTCCTGCAGGATGGAGTAGTCGGCCATAAATGACAGGGTGTCGCGGGCCGTTACGGCGGCAGGGTTGGTAATGTTCAGGAAACGGTGGTTGCGGTTGGCGATGCCCACGCCGCCCATGGTCTTGTTGTACGCAGTTCCCGGAGAAGCCAGGTCGCCCACCCCGAACAGCGAGTACGGGGTATAGCTGCCGTAGGTCTGGGCCTTGACGCCCACACCGGCAGCTGCCAGGAATGCAAAAGACAGCAACAGACTACTGAATATTCTTCTTGACATATTCATCAGTAAATATTGCCAAACCCATTAGACCAAGGTTGCAAACCACAAATATCGAGTTTTTCATCCTCTTGGCAAAATATATTGCATCGCCTCCGGTAAAAATGATGACGCTGTCCGGGTTTGACTGTATATACCCGTCCAATTCAAACATTATACCTGAAATGACTCCGGACTCTATCGAACCCTTCACGGAATCGCCCGGAAACTTGAAATCCTGGGGCATATCCACCAGCGGGAGAGCCCTGGAATAACGGTTGAGCGCCTTGAAGCGGGTGCGGCATCCGAGGGAAACGTTTCCTCCGTGGTAACGGCCCTGGCCGTCCATAAAATCTACCGTGAGGGTTGTTCCGAGGTCGAAAACCGTGCAGGGCTTACCTTTGAACATATGCCTTGCTGCGATGAGCGAGACGGCGCGGTCGTAGGTAAGATACTCCGGGATACCGTAGGCTGTGAGCACATCGGGATGTGCCGTATCCATAAGTATAAGATACTGACACATAGACCTTAACATACTCTCTTCCTCTGCGGTTATGTCGCGTACTGACACTACCGACATGACCGGCGGAACCTGCTTTTCGGTGAGGGATGCTATGAATTCCATCACCTTCTCGCCCTGGTAACGCACGGTCTTGCCCAGGACGGAACCTTCCGCCCAGGCTGCTTTCACGGCAGTGTTGCCTATTTCCACTAAAAGGTTAGCCACTTCAAAAAACGCACGAACCGCAAAGTTATGAATTTTTTTATTCTAATTTACCAAGTATATCCCTGGCCTTGGCCAAAGTATCTATTTTTCTGGTAATTATCTTGAGTTTTCCTTCTGATTGCTTGAGTTCGAGGTTATATACTCCGGCGTTTACCCTTTGAAGGACACGGGCAAAAGTATCGGACTGGAAATAAGGGGACATCTGGTTGTTGATGAAGAAGGCTATGAACATTCCGTTCTTCACAATTACCTTCTCGAAGCCAAGGCGCGAGCCGGCGTTGCGTATCTTTACCACCTCAAAGAGGTTCTCCACCTCCGGGGTCATCTTGCCGAAACGATCCTGCAACTGGATAGCCAGACGGTCTATCTCCTTGTCGGACTGCATAGAGTCCAACTGCTTGTAAATGCGTATCTTTTCTGCCGTTATGTCTATATAGTCGTCAGGAATCATTGCAGGCTGGTCGGTCTCCACGGTACAGTCAGTGGAATAACTGCCACGCGCGCCTCTCTGCACCAGGCCGGCCTCAACGCCGAGTTCCTCCATTGCCTCGGAAAGTATCTTCTGATAGGTTTCGAAGCCCATTTCTGTTATGAAGCCGCTCTGCTCAGCGCCCAGCAGGTTGCCGGCGCCACGGATATCCAGGTCCTGCATAGCAATGTTGAACCCACTGCCAAGGTCGCTGAACTCCTCTATAGCCTTGAGCCTGCGACGGGCGTCGTCGGTAAGGGTTGTGAGAGGAGGCACGATGAGATAGCAGAACGCCTTGCGGTTCGACCGGCCAACGCGCCCTCTCAGCTGGTGCAGGTCGCTCAGGCCTATGTTTTGTGCCTGGTTGATGATGATGGTATTGGCGTTGGGGATATCCAGGCCGTTCTCAATAATGGTGGTGCAAAGCAGTATGTCGTAGTCGCCTCGGATGAATTCCAACATCCTGTTTTCCAGGGTCTTGGATTCCATCTGGCCGTGCGCCAGGCAAATCTTCGTATCAGGCAGCAGGCGGTGCAGGATTTCATAGATTGCAGGCAACTCTTCCACTTTGTTATGCAGGAAGAACACCTGGCCGTTACGCCTGAGTTCGTACTCGATTATACTCTTGATTTCATCCTTGTCAAACAGGATAATCTCCGTCTGCACGGGGATACGGTTGGGCGGAGGTGTGTTGATGATACTGAGGTCCCTGGCTCCCAGGAGGGAGAACTGGAGGGTTCTCGGGATAGGAGTAGCGGTAAGGGTGAGGGTATCGATTCCGGTGCGCAATTTTCTGAGTTTTTCCTTGGCAGACACTCCGAACTTCTGCTCCTCATCTATTACCAGCAGCCCGAGGTCCTTGAAGACGAAACTGTCGGACAGTATCTTATGGGTGCCAATAAGTATATCTATCTTGCCGGCTTCCAGGCGCTTGCGTATATCGCTGATTTCCTTGGCGGTACGCAGGCGGCTCACGTAGTCAATGGTACACGGGAGGTCTTTCAGGCGCTCGCGGAAAGTGTTGTAATGCTGCAATGCGAGGATGGTAGTAGGAACAAGTACGGCAGTCTGCTTACCGTCCACGGCGGCCTTGAATGCGGCCCGGATGGCTATTTCCGTCTTTCCGAATCCTACGTCGCCGCAGACCAGGCGGTCCATTGGGCACACTCCCTCCATATCCCGCTTGACGGCCTTGGACGCAAGTTCCTGATCCGGAGTATCCTCGTACATAAAGGATGATTCCAACTCCTCCTGCAGGTAAGTATCCGGGGAGAACGCGTAGGCCTTGGAGGCCTTTCGCTTGGCGTACAGCTGAATGAGATCCTTCGCTATATCCTTAACCCTCGACTTGGCTGAGTTCTTCAGGGTAAGCCAGGTCTTCGAACCCAACTTGTTGATTTTCGGGGCTTCCCCGTCACGCGAGCGGAAACGGGAAATCTTATGCAGGGCGTGTACCGACACGAACACCACGTCGCCGTCGCGATAGGTGAGTTTCACCACTTCCTTCATACGCCCGAAGTCGTCGCGCATCCTCACAAGCCCGCCAAATACTCCCACGCCGTGGTCGATATGGACCACGTAATCTCCTATATTGAAGGAATTCAGGTCGTTGATGGTGAGTTGTTCGGTCTTCTCCACGCTCCTGCGAAGACTAACGCGGTGGAAACGGTCGAATATCTCGTGGTCGGTGTAGCAGCAAATCTTATCCTGCCGGTCGATGAAACCGCTGTGGATATTGGTATTCTTGACGAACCTGGGCAGCGGGCACCCGTTCTGGCTGAGGATGGACAGGATACGGTCGAGTTGGGCCTCCTTTTCTCCGTATATATATACCTGATAGCCTGATTCCGTCTTGGTTCTAATATCCTCCGACAGCAGTTCGAAGTTCTTGTTGAAAACCGGTTGCGGGGCGATGTTGAATTCTACCGCATCCGTATCGTGGCGGGCCAGGGGAGTATCGATATAAACGCGCTTATATGCCTCAGTGAGCCTGTAGAAGGGTTTTTCCTTATACATATCGGCTGAATCCAGCCATATAAGGGAGTCCTTGGGGAGTATTTCGAGGATACTTTCTCCTTCTTCTGCACCTTCTGATATTATGTCCGAAATTATTTCCGCCTGTGGTTCTTCGGATATAGAGAGTTGGGTATTACAGTCGAACAGATTTATCTTCTCCACTTCATCGCCCCAGAAAGAGATTCTGAACGGATGGTTACGGGAATAAGAGAATATATCCACTATCGATCCCCTTATGGCGAACTGGCCCGGAGCCGATACAAAATCAACCTTCTCAAAACCCTCGGTTCCTAACTTCTCAATTATGCTTTCGTGAGAAAGGCTGTCGCCGGTATTGATGACGAAAAAAGCTTCCTTAATCTTTTTGCCGGCAGGAAGCAGTTCTTCAAGTGCTTCTGGAAAAGATACTATGAATAACTGCTCTCCGGGGGTATAGTTGATGATTTTCTCTACAGCGGACGTGCGCTGCACTCCGAGGGAAGATTTATAGTTGCTCCTTTCTACGTTTTTACCGGAGGAGGGGAGGAAGAAAACCCTGTCACCCTCTGTTAATGCATAAAGGTCCGAGGAGCAGTATTCAGCCGCTTCCTGATTGGGTAATATTATGAAATTGAGACCTTTTACAGCTGCCTGGCTGAGGACGAACCATCTCGCGGAGAGAAACAGCGAACGGCAGAATACTTCCTTTTGGGTTTGTATTCTGCTTACCAGAAGCGAGGTGGACTCTTTGTTAATGAACATTAAGCACCGTATTGTTAATAACTCTAGTGAAAACCCTGTTGATAACCGGTTTATTCTGTTTTTACTCCGGCGGTGACTGTTTTATAAACAATTCAAAAACCATCACCCCAACAAGTTTTCAACACTCTTAAAATTTATAATCGATTGATAATTAATACCTAATTTAAAGTGTTAACAAATTAACAGCGGATATCAAAAACAACAAAATATAAATTAAAAGAACTATATTTGTAATTGTAAAGACTTGTACGAAATGTCCGATTTCAATCCACACAATACAAACGAGGGCAAAGATAAGGATTTAGACGGAATTATCAGGCCCCAGGAACTGGAAGATTTTACAGGCCAGGCAGAAATAGTATCCAATCTCAAGATTTTCATAGCCGCCGCCAAGATGAGGGGTGAGCCTCTGGACCATACCCTTTTTCATGGCCCTCCCGGTCTGGGAAAAACCACTCTTGCGCACATCATCGCCAACGAGATGGGGGTTAATATGAAGATTACTTCCGGCCCGGTGCTGGACCGTCCGGGAGATCTTGCCGGCCTTTTGACTTCTCTGGAGCAGGGAGACGTTCTCTTTATCGATGAGATTCACCGTCTCTCTCCTGAGGTTGAGGAATACCTCTATTCCGCTATGGAGGATTTCGTAATCGACATTATGATTGATAAGGGCCCGGGTGCCAGGTCTGTACGTATATCCCTGAATCCTTTTACCCTGGTTGGTGCTACCACCCGTTCAGGTCTGCTTACCGCTCCCCTGCGCGCCCGTTTCGGTATCACAAGCGGACTTGATTATTACGATACTGAGCAGTTGGTAAAGATAGTCAAGCGCAGCGCCACCATACTCAAGATAGGTATCGACGACGATGCAGCAAAGGAAATAGCCCTCAGGAGCCGTGGTACGCCCCGAATAGCGAACGGCCTGCTGCGCCGCGTACGCGACTTTTCACAGGTTATGGGTGACGGTCATATAGATCTGGAGATTGCGCGCTATGCCCTCAATAAACTCAATATAGACAAGCGCGGCCTTGATGCCATAGACAACAAGATACTCAGGACTATTATCAGTACCTTCAAGGGTGGTCCTGTGGGCGCAAACACCATAGCTACAGCAATCGGAGAGGATCAGGGTACCTTCGAGGAAGTTTACGAACCTTTCCTTATAAAGGAGGGTTTCATAGTGCGTACCCAGCGCGGACGTGTAGCCACAGAACTCTCTTATAAGCATCTTGGCCTCCAGAAAGAGCTGGATGAGGGCAGTTTGTTTGCCCAGTGATTGGAGTTGTGGCGAAAATTGATTAAAATTGCAGGATATTTAGAATACCTAATTAATATAATACAATGGCCGATAAACTTATTTCCAAGATTCCTGACGGACCTTTAGCCCAGAAATGGACGAAGCGTAAATCAGAAATTCACTTAGTGAGTCCCAACAACAAACGTAAACTTGAAATTATCGTCGTAGGAACCGGTCTTGGCGGAGCTTCTGCAGCTGCATCCCTCGGAGAACTGGGTTACAACGTCAAGATTTTCTGTATCAGCGACTCTCCCCGCCGTGCACATTCCATCGCAGCACAGGGAGGTATCAACGCTGCCAAGAATTACCAGAACGACAACGATTCCATCTACCGTCTGTTCTACGACACCATAAAGGGCGGTGACTATCGCGCCCGCGAGGCCAACGTTTACCGTCTGGCAGAAGTAAGCGCCGCAATTATCGACCAGTGTGTTGCCCAGGGTATCCCCTTCGCACGTGAATACGGCGGCTATCTTGCCAACCGTTCCTTCGGTGGCGTGCAGGTGAGCCGTACTTTCTATGCCAGGGGTCAAACCGGCCAGCAGCTCCTTCTCGGTGCTTATGCATCTCTGAATAAGGAGATTGCCGCCGGCACTGTGAAGTCTTATCCCCGTCACGAGATGCTCGACCTCGTAGTGGTGAACGGTGAGGCCAAGGGTATCATCACCCGCAACCTGGTAACCGGCCAGCTCGAGCGTTTCGGCGCCCACGCCGTCATCATTGCTACCGGCGGATACGGAAACACCTATTTCCTCTCCACCAACGCAATGAATTCCAACGGTTCCGCCGCCCTCCAGTGCTACAAGAAGGGTGCATATTTCGCAAATCCCTGCTTCGCGCAGATCCATCCTACCTGCATCCCCGTCCACGGCGACCAGCAGTGCAAGCTTACCCTTATGAGTGAGTCGCTGCGTAACGACGGCCGTATCTGGGTTCCCAAGTACAAGGAGGACGTTGAGAAGATCCGCAAGCACGAAATCAAACCGTCCGAACTTCCTGAAGATCGCCGCGACTACTACCTCGAGCGTCGTTATCCCGCTTTCGGTAACCTGGTGCCGCGCGACGTTGCTTCCCGTGCCGCCAAAGAGCGTTGCGACGCTGGCTTCGGCGTAAACGAGACCGGTCTGGCAGTGTTCCTGGATTTCTCCGACGCCATCAACCGTCTGGGCCATCAGAAGGTCGCCGAGCGTTACGGCAACCTCTTCGATATGTATGAGAAGATTACCAATTCTTCCCCCTGGAAGGAGCCTATGATGATTTATCCTGCCATCCATTACACTATGGGAGGTATCTGGGTAGATTATGATCTGCAGACCACCATCCCCGGTCTGTATGCAATTGGTGAGGCTAACTTCTCCGACCACGGCGGCAACCGCCTCGGCGCATCCGCCCTTATGCAGGGTCTTGCCGACGGTTATTTCGTGGTTCCCGTTACCATCGGTGATTATCTCTCCAAGAAGTTCGCTGAGCCCAAGACCGACGTCAACCGTCCTGAGTTCAACGAGGCAGAAAAGGCCGTTCAGGCACGTATAGACAGGCTTCTCTCCATCAAGGGCACAGAGACCGTGGATTCCATCCACAAGCGTCTCGGTCTCATTATGTGGGAGTATGTCGGTATGGCCCGCGAGAAGGCCGGCCTCGAGAAGGCTATCAAACTTATTCAGGATCTGCGCAAGGAATTCTACGAGAAGGTCAACGTTCCCGGTACCCAGTTCGAGTTCAACCAGGAACTTGAGAAGGCCTTACGTCTGGAAGATTTCTTCGAGATCGGAGAACTTATGGCCCGCGACGCTCTCAACCGCAACGAGTCCTGCGGCGGCCACTTCCGCGTGGAGAGCCAGACCGAGGAAGGCGAGGCCAAGCGCGACGATGCCAACTATATGTATGTGGCGGCTTGGGAATACAAGGGAGAAGGCGTGGAGCCCGAACTCCACAAGGAGCCTCTCGTGTATGAGAATATCAAGGTTATAACCAGAAATTACAAGGACTAATATGGAATTCAATTTAAAGATATGGCGTCAGAAGAACGCCAAGGCAAAAGGACATTTCGAGACCTATCATATTTCTGGTATCGAAGAAGATGCTTCCTTCCTCGAGATGCTCGACATTCTCAACGAACAGCTGATCCGTGAGGGCTGCGACCCCGTGGCCGTGGAGCGCGGATGCCAGAGCAGCGGTCCCGTTTCTTTCGATCACGACTGCCGTGAGGGTATTTGCGGCGCCTGTTCGCTTTATATCGACGGCCGCGCCCACGGTCCGGACGACCATGTGACTACCTGCCAGCTGTTTATGCGTCACTTCAAGAATGGCGCAACCATTACCGTTGAGCCCTGGAGAAGCGCCGCTTTCCCCGTAATCAAGGACCTCGTGGTAGATCGTACCGCTTTCGATAAGATTCTCCAGGCAGGAGGATTCATCTCCGTGCGTACCGGTTCCGCTCAGGACGCCAACAACATCCTCATCCCTCACGACAGGGCAGAGGAGAGTATGGACGCTGCTGCCTGCGTTGGTTGCGGCGCCTGCGTTGCAACCTGCAAGAACGGTTCTGCAATGCTCTTCGTGGCCGCCCGCGTGAGTTCGCTCGCCCTGCTGCCTCAGGGCCGTCCAGAGGCCAAGCGCCGTGCAAAGGCCATGGTCGCCAAGATGGACGAACTCGGCTTCGGCAACTGCACCAACACCCGCGCCTGCGAGCTCGAGTGCCCCAAGGGCATCACCGTCGCCCACATCGCCCGCCTCAACCGTGAATTCCTCAAAGCCAAATTCTCAGACTAATTGATTTATTCTATAATAATAAAGAGAGGGTGACTAAAAGCCGATGGCTGATGGTCACCCTCTTTTCTTTATTGTGTGTTCATCCACAAAAAGGGGGTTATTTGTGGAGGAATGAGTGATTTGAGTCGGTTTGTCCACACCAGGGGCTGTTTTTGTGGATGGAATCGCAACCTGGTGGAGCGGGTGAGAGGCTGGGGTAGCGGGGGCTGCCGGGAGGCGGGGAGAGCCCTGTTACCAGAGGAAATTGTTGAAGGGGTAGCGGCCGGCGTGGATTTCGGCGACCATTTTGTAGATGTCGTTGCGAAGTTTGGGGAGGCCGTCGCGGCTGAGGGCGGACATAAAGATGCACGGGACTTTCTTTTCGTCGATCCATTCGTGCTTGAGGTCGTCCAGGCTGCGGTTCTGTTTTCCACGTGGAACAATTGAGAACTCGTCGTACTCCTCGTAGGTGTAAGCGTCGGTCTTGTTGAACACGATATACTGCGGCTTCTCCCCTGCCCCGATGTCTTTCAGGGTCTTCTGGACAACCGTCATCTGCTCCTCGAAATCGGGCGCAGAGATATCTACGACGTGCACCAGCACATCAGCCTCGCGCACCTCATCCAGGGTACTCTTGAAGGCCTCGATGAGCTGGGTGGGGAGTTTGCGGATAAAGCCTACGGTGTCGCTCAGCAGGAATGGGCAATTCTCAATCACAACCTTGCGCACGGTGGTATCCAGAGTTGCGAACAGTTTGTTCTCCGCGAACACGCTTGATTTCGACAGCAGGTTCATCAGGGTGCTCTTGCCTACATTCGTATAGCCGACCAGCGACAGGCGGACCAGCTGACCGCGGTTGCTGCGCTGGGTGGCCATCTGCTTGTCAACCTTCTTGAGTTGCTCCTTAAGGCGCGCAATGCGCTCGCGAACGATACGGCGGTCAACCTCAATCTGGCTCTCACCCATACCACCTCGGGTTCCTATGCCGCCGCGCTGGCGCTCAAGGTGGGTCCACATACCGGCAAGCCTCGGCAGCATATAGTTGTAGCGGGCGAGTTCCACCTGCATCTTGGCATATGAGGTCTGGGCGCGCTGGGAGAAGATTTCCAGGATGAGGCTGGTGCGGTCGATCACCGAGGAAGTCTTGATAACTTTCTCAACGTTACGCTGTTGCATAGCGGTGAGCTCGTCGTCGAAGATAACGTAGTTGATGCACTTCTCTTCGCAGTATTCTGCGATTTCCTTGAGCTTGCCGCTGCGTATGTATGTAGCCTTCTCCGGCTTGTCCAGCTTCTGGACAAACTTCCTGTCTCCGGTAACGCCGGCGGTGTCTGCGAGGAATTCCAGTTCGTCGAGGTATTCCTTAACTTTCCTCTCGTCCTCGCCCTGCCGTATTATGCCTACGAATACTGCTGTTTCCATTCTTATCGAAAAAAGGCCATCCGGTTGGGACGGCCTTGATAAATACCTTGTTGGAGATTATCTCAACTGGAAGATTACGGGGAAGGTGTAGGTAACCTTAACCTTGCGGTCGCGCTGCTTGCCAGGGGTCCACTTCGGGGACATTGAAACCACGCGGACTGCCTCCTTGTCGAGGGAAGGATCCACACCACGGAGGACCTTGACGCCGGACACGCTGCCGTCGGTGTTCACGGTGAACTGGAGCATAACGCGCCCCTGAACGCCGTTCTCCTTGGCTACGTCGGGATAAACAAGCCTCTGGTTAACCCACTTGGTGAAATCGTTGGCGTCTCCACCCTGGAACTTGGGCTTCTCTTCCACGAGCTGGAAAGGAATGGTCTCTTCTTCCACGACCTCTTCCTTGACCTCTTCCACGTAATCCTGGATTTCTACACCGAGGTTGGCGTCGTCTTCCGTGTTGATGATGTTGTCTTCGATCTTGATATCGTCGTCAACGATGTCGATAATGTCGGAGATAACAGGAATCTTGGCCAGTTCGGGCGGCGGGGGAGGAGTTTCCTGGGTGATGGGGATGATTTCTTCCTCAATGAGTTCCTTGTTCTCGGCCAGCAGGGAGGTATCGGCCTTCTCCTTGCTGCTCCACTCGAAGGCGAGAAGGACGAGCAGCAGGGCTACTACGAAACCAATTTCCACGAACAAAAATCTTTTGTTCTCAAGGCTGGCTTTTTCTGATTTCTTAACTTCCATATTGTGGTACTATACTTTTATTTTAGCCTATTCAACTTCCAAAGATAGAAATTCTAAATTTCTTTTCCAATTTTTGTTGTAGATTTGCGTTGTTTTTAGAGCGCAAGTCTATGGTCAGGTACTTTTTTGAGGATATTAAGTTCGAGTACAAAAACAAACAGTTCAACAACCGTTGGTTAAAGCTGGTGGCCGAGAGCGAGATATGCCGTCTGGGCGATATCAACATCATTTTCTGCTCCGACCCATATATACTCGACATCAACTTGCAATATCTGAGCCACGATTACTTTACCGATATTATCACCTTCGACTATTCGCAGAAGCCGGTGATTTCCGGAGACCTGTTCATCAGCGTTGATTCCGTACGCGAGAATGCGGAGTTCTACGGAACAGATTTTAAGGAGGAACTTCACAGGGTAATCGTTCACGGCATCCTTCACCTGATCGGCTACGACGACCATACCGACGAGGATATTGCGGTGATGCGCTCCAAGGAGAACTATTACCTGGGTATGAGGGAACAGCTTGCCGGAAGTGGAAAGTAAGGAGTTCGACATAATCGTAGTTGGCGGAGGCCACGCCGGATGCGAGGCTGCAGCCGCGGCCGCGCGCCTCGGCTCGACGGTGCTCCTGCTTACGATGGATTCCCTGTCGCTCGCAAAGATGTCTTGCAACCCGGCGGTCGGCGGAATAGCCAAAGGCCAGATAGTCCGAGAGATAGATGCGCTCGGCGGCCTGAGCGGAATCGTTACCGATGAGTCCACCCTGCAGTTCCGAATGCTCAACAAGTCCAAAGGACCGGCGATGTGGAGCCCCCGCGCCCAGTGCGATAAAATCCGTTTTTCACTCAATTGGCGCAAACATCTCGCAAATATTTCAGGATTAACGATTTACGAGGATATTGCGGAGTCTTTTCTCTTTGAGAATTCAAAAATCAGCGGCGTCCGCACTGCCGGAGGCTGCATTTTCAAGTGTAGGGCGCTTATCCTGACCGCCGGAACCTTCCTTGGCGGGCGTCTGTTCGTCGGGCGCCGGCAGCTGGAAGGAGGGCGGATTGGCGAGATGCCGTCGCTCGGACTCACCGCCCAGCTGGCCGAACGGGGAATCGCGACCGACCGGATGAAGACCGGCACTCCCCCACGAATCGACATCACCACCGTTGACACTTCCGTGCTCCCCCGCCAGCAAGGCGACGCCCGGCCGGAGAGGTTTTCTTACCTCAATATTCCTTCTCGGGTTCAGCGGACAGGGGAGCAGATGGACTGCTTCATCCTCCATACTAACGAGAGGGTTCACGAATTCCTGCGCGAGGGGTTCGGCGACTCCCCTCTTTTTACCGGAATGATTCACGGCCGCGGGCCTCGCTATTGCCCGAGCATCGAAGACAAGTTGAGGGTGTTTCCGGAGAACGACGCGCACCAGTTGTTCCTGGAACCAGAGGGAGTGGGGACCAACGAATACTACCTTCAGGGGTTCTCGTCGTCTCTCCCCTTCGACGTACAGATGCGGGCGCTCCGCGCCATTCCCGGGATGGAGAAGGCGGAGGTGTTCCGCCCGGCGTATGCGGTCGAATACGATTTCTTCGATCCGGTGCAGCTGCATCCTACTCTCGAATCCAGGGTCGTGCCGGGGCTTTACCTGGCAGGTCAGGTAAACGGAACGACGGGGTACGAGGAGGCCGCCGCGCAGGGCTTGATAGCCGGAATCAACGCCAGCCTGGCAATTCAGGGCAGGGAACCGTTCGTGCTCCACAGGGACGAGGCGTACATCGGAGTGCTGATCGACGACCTGATTACCAAGGGCGTGGATGAGCCGTACCGTATGTTTACTTCGCGGGCCGAATATCGCATTCTACTGCGGCAGGACAATGCAGACCAGCGATTGACTCCCCTTTCGTACAAAATCGGCCTGGCTGGCGAAGAACGCTATTCGGCAACGATGAAGAAGTACGACGACGCTTCGCGTCTGGCCGAGCTCTGCGAGAACAACAATCTCACGCCTACCGCAATTAACGCCTTCTTGGAGCAGTCCGGCTCAGCGGTATTAACGGAATCCAAACGTATTGCCGATATTGCTACTCGGCCGGAATTGACGTTGGACGATTTGCTTTCTTTCGTTCCACGTGAAACGATGAAACGCTACGGATTCGCCGGGACGCCCGACGAAAAGGTTACGGAATCGGTTGAGATCAACCTCAAATACAAGGGGTACATCCAGCGTGAGATTCAGCAGGTTGAGAAGATGCGGCGCTTGGAGTCGCTGGTGATTCCGGAGAATTTCGACTTCGACAGGCTCTCCGGCCTCACCATCGAATGCCGCCAGAAGTTCAAGCGCTACGCCCCGCGCACCATCGGCCAAGCCTCCCGCATCTCCGGCGTCTCCCCCGCCGACATCTCCGTCCTCCTCGTCTATTTCGGACGATAGAGTACGGCCCGAGCAGTGGTTAAGAAGGCACGTAGTGCCGACCGAGGGGTTAGCTGCGTAAGCAGCGCAAGGGGATTCTTCCCCTTGTCCCCTGGGGGTGCAGGGGGATAGTAGTGCTTACAGCATCTGCAGTGCGGATTTGATAATCTGCTCTACAGATGCTCTTGGATTCGCTTTGAGTATGGCCTGGATAGCTTTTTGGATGTTGGCTTTGGTGAAGCCGAGCATCTGGAGGGCGCTGGCGGCCTCGTCTGCGGCGGCGTTGGATTCCGACTGGAACAGTGCGTCTGAACTGACCCCCTCCCCTTTCGCGATTTTGTCTTTCAGTTCGAGAATTATCCTCTGGGCGCTCTTGAGACCGATTCCCTTGACCGACTTGAGCGCACTCACGTTCTCCGACAGTATTGCCTGCTCAAGCTCCGCGGATGTCATAGACGACAGAATCATCCTCGCGGATGCCGCGCCCATGCCGGATACGCCGGTAATCAGCCGGAACAGTTCCCTCTCGTCCTTGCTCGCGAAGCCGTAATCGACCTGCGTGCCGTCCCGCTGGTTAAGCTGCGACTGGATATATATCGTGGCTTCCCTCTTCCCTTCCAGCGCCTCGTAGGTCTGCAGGGAAATCTCCAGGCTGTATCCCAGTCCGTGGTTGTCTATGACGGTTCTCGTGGGCGAGAGTTCGGCTATTTGTCCGGAAACGTAATCAAGCATAATTCATCTATTTCGGAGCAAAGTTAATTATTTATTTGTACTTTTGTGTTATGGACAGAAGAGAGTTTTTAGGTGCATCAATAGGCGCTGCGGCGGTGGCAGGCGTTACTGCATGCGGCATCAAGCCTGCGGGCCGCAAGCCGTCTGCGGGCGACAGGATGAGCCTGCGGTTCTACCCGTACGAGCTGGAGCTCGCGCACACCTTCACGGTGGCGTCGTACAGCCGCAAGACCACGCCCGGCGTGCAGGTGGAAATCGATTATGCCGGCCTTACGGGCTACGGCGAGGCCTCTATGCCGCCGTACCTCGGGCACACCGTAGAGAGCGTATGTGCGTTCCTCTCCAGGGTGGACCTGTCGCAATTCGCAAGTCCCTTCT
The DNA here is from genome assembly GCA_002309995.1 of Bacteroidales bacterium UBA1197. Lineage (GTDB taxonomy): Bacteria > Bacteroidota > Bacteroidia > Bacteroidales > UBA932 > Cryptobacteroides. The sequence continues at coordinate 6,593 of DBYB01000016.1, read as the reverse complement.
TGCTGGAGGACATAATGGAGTACCTGGACACCCTCTCCCCCGGCGACGCTCCCGCAAAGGCTGCCATCGACATCGCACTGCACGACCTGGTCGGCAAACTCTGCGGCCAGCCGCTGCATAAGATGTGGGGCTACAATCCCGCGAAAGCCGGCCCGACGACCTTCACCATTGGAATAGACACCCCCGAGGTGGTCCGCGAGAAGACTCTCGAGTGCGCCGGCAAGTTCAAGATACTCAAGGTCAAGGTAGGGCTCGACACCGACGAGCAGATGATCCGCACCATACGCAGCGTGACCGACGTGCCGCTGGCCGTGGATGCGAACCAGGGCTGGAAAGACCGCAGCAA
>DBYB01000016.1:0-6200 GCA_002309995.1 Bacteroidales bacterium UBA1197 | reverse complement strand
CTGATGCTCGACGAGACCGCCTGGATTACCGAGCGCAGCCCGCTGCCGATAATGGCCGACGAAGCCATCCAGCGGCTGAAGGACATCCCGTCGCTGAAGGGTGCCTATTCTGGAATCAATATCAAGCTGATGAAGAGCACCGGCCTGCTGGAGGCTCGCAAGATGATAGCGTACGCGCGCGCTGAGGGTATGAAGGTGATGGTTGGCTGCATGACGGAAACCTCCTGCGCCTGCACCGCCGCTGCCCAGCTCGCTCCTGCCGCCGATTTCTGCGACATTGACGGCAACCTGCTGATTACTAACGATTTATTTGAAGGGATGAAGGTCGTTGACGGCGATATGGTGCTGCCCGACCGCCCCGGTCTCGGATTGATTAAGTTATGACGATAGAAGAACTCAGGGCCCAGTTTCCGCAGTTGCAGCGGACGGTGTACGGCAAGCCGCTGGTGTACCTGGATAATGCCGCCACTTCCCTGCGGCCGCAATCCGTAATCGACAGATGGACAGAGATTTCGGCGCACGGGACGGCCAATCTCCACCGGGCGGTGCATCACATTGCCGCCGAGGCTACCGAGGCGTACGAGAACGCCCGCGCCGCGGTGGCGTCGTTCATCAACGCGCCCAGTGCTGATGAGGTGGTTTTTACCTCCGGCGCAACGCACTCGCTGAATCTGGCTGCCTGGGGAATAGGGGAGGCCTTCCTGCAGGAGGGCGACGAGATTATAATAGGGGAGTCGGAGCATCATTCCAATATAGTTCCCTGGCAGCTGCTGAGTGAGCGTAAGCATCTGAACATTAAGGTGTTGCCAGTGAACGAATTCGGCCGCTTGAAGATAGAGGATCTGTATTATTTGATCAATCCGCGCACGCGCCTCGTCTGCATCTCGCACGTCTCCAACGTTCTCGGCGTTGTGAATCTGGTGGGCTTTGTTGCAGAGATCTGCCGCCGGCACGGGATCCTGCTGCTGGTCGATGGAGCGCAGGGTATTGTGCACCTGCCTGTTGACGTTCAAGAGCTTGGGTGCGACTTCTATGCCTTCTCCGGCCACAAAATGTACGGCGCTCCCGGCACCGGCGTGCTCTGGGGCCGCAAGGAACTGCTCGACAAGATGCCTCCGATGTTCGGCGGGGGAGAGATGATAGACAGCGTGACTTGGCTGAGGAGTACCTGGGCGCCGGTGCCCCGTAAGTTCGAGGCCGGCACGCAGAACATCTCAGGCACCCCTTGTTTCGTAGAGGCAATCGAGCTGATGAAGCAGATGCCCAGCGGTGACGAAGTACGTGATTATGTGTACGATAAGCTGCGCGGAATGTCTGACGTCCGGCTATATGGATTGCCCGGCGAGAATAGTTTGAAGATTCCGCTGTTCTCCTTCACCGTGGATGGAGTTCATCACGAAGATCTCGCCCTGATTCTGGATAAGATGGGTATTGCCGTGCGTTCCGGCCAAATGTGCGCCGAGCCGCTGATGGACGCTTTCCACGTTACAGGTATGCTGCGCGCATCGTTCGCTCCGTACAATACGATGCAGGAAGCGGAATATTTTGTATCTTCGCTGCGCAAAGCCATAAGCATGCTCAGATGACACTCAGGGAAAAGCAACAGCAGATTATAGACGACTTCTCGATGTATGAGGAGTGGTTGGACAAATACGAATATCTTATCGAACTCGGCAAGTCGCTGGACGGCCTGCCGGAATCCAAGAAGACAGAAGATCGCTTGATAAAAGGTTGTCAGTCAAGGGTTTGGCTCGATTGTGAAAAGAAGGACGGGGTGCTGTATTTCTCCGCCGACAGCGATGCCATCATAACCCGCGGCATCATCGCCTTGCTGGTGAGCGTTTATTCCGGCCGCAGTGCGGCTGAGATTCTGGCAGATGACTTCAGCTTCCTGAATGATCTGGGCCTCAAGGAGAACCTTTCGCCTACCAGGGCCAACGGCCTTGTGTCTATGATAGCTACAATACGTGCAAAAGCAGTAGAAAATGAGTGAGAAAGAAGTACTTACACCCGAGGACGTGAAGGCTCTGGCGCCTTTGTACGACAACGTAATCCTTGCTCTCAAGCAGGTTTATGACCCCGAGATCCCGGTCAACGTTTATGACCTCGGCCTCATCTACGAGCTCAATATAAATAAGGAGCACGAAGTATATATCAAAATGACCTTCACCGCACCCAATTGCCCTATGGCAGACGAGGTGATAGGGGAGGTGAAGCATAGCGTGGAGGACACTCCGGGCGTGAAATCCTGCGAAATCGAGCTGACTTTCGACCCCGTGTGGGACCAGAGCCTGCTCTCCGACGAAGCCCGCGTCGCCCTTGGCTGGGACCCCGAATTTTGAAACCTCAAGACCTGTATCTTCTCCTGGGAACCAATCTCGGGAACCGCGAGGCTAACATTGAAGAGGCCTTGCGGCGGCTCGATTCCATCTTCGGTGAGCGCGTACAGCAGTCGCCGGTGGTGGAAACCGAGGCCTGCGGATTTGTGGCCCCTCCATTCCTTAATACCATAGTGGTATATCGCAGCGCCCGGAAGCCTGAGAGTATCCTCAAGATTTGCAAGAAGATAGAGCGCTCAATGGGCCGCACCGACGCTCCGGAGTACGCCCCGGACGGCACCCGCGTCTATCACGACCGCATTATTGACATCGACATCCTGTTCCACGGGGAACAAAAAATCAACACGCCAGCGCTCAAAATCCCTCATCCCCAGGTGGAGGAAAGACCCTTCGTAAAAGAGTTGCTCCGCACCCTTTCTTTCTGACAAAATCGAGGCGTCTTTTAGTAAAATTTCTATTATCTTTGTGGTATGTCGTTCGTTCATCTGCACGTCCATACCCAGTACTCGATCCTTGACGGTCTCTCCGATATCAAGAAGCTTTTTGCACGCGCCCGGGAGCTCGGGATGCCCGCCATCGCCATCACCGACCACGGTAATATGTATGGTGTCAAGGAGTTCCTCAAGTGGGGATGGGACAAGAGTAACCTTGGGCCCGACAAGCAGCCCATAGTCAAGCCGCTGATTGGCTGCGAGGTCTATGTTACCCGGCACTATGACAACAAACTCAAAGACAACGACCACAAGCAGTACTACCATCTGATTCTTCTGGCCAAGAACTACAACGGCTACAAGAATCTGATGAAAATCTGCTCCCTGGGCTTCATCGACGGATTCTACTATCGCCCGCGAATCACCCACGAAATCCTTCAGCAGTATCACGAAGACCTGATTTGCAGCTCCGCCTGCCTTGCCGGAGAAATCTCCAAGAATCTTATGGCAGGGGACTACGAGGGTGCCCGCAAGGCCGCTCAGTGGCACAAGGACCTCTTCGGCGACGATTATTACCTCGAGGTGATGCTCCACAAGACGGAGGTGGAAGGCTTGCCGGCAGAAGCGTACGACAAAATATATGAGGTTTATCGCCAGCAGCAGATAGTCAACGAGGGCATCTTCAAGCTGTCGGAGGAGCTCGGCATCAAGGTGGTGGCCACCAACGACGCCCACTTCCTCAAGAAGGAAGACGGCCCCGTGCACGACCGCCTCATCTGCCTCACCACCAACGCCAACATCAGCGACCCGGGCCGCCTGCGCTATACCCAGCAGGAATACATTAAGAGCGAGGAAGAAATGGCCGCGCTCTTCCCGGACCATCCCGAGGCGCTTGCCAACACCCTGGAGGTGGCAGGCAAGATAGAGGCATACAAGATCGACCGCCCGCACGTTCTTCCGAAGTACGAAATCGACCCTGCGTTCCTTGCCGAGATCGACAGCAAGCTGGAGCAGTATAAGGATGTCATCGACGAAGGTCGCTACAGCGTCACCAAGGACAAGGCGACCGGGGTGGAGAAGCGGGAATACCGTGGCGACGAGTTCTGCCGCTCGGTGGCCTATCTGTGCGAACTTACATACCGTGGTGCCGCCAAACGCTATGGCGACGAGTTGAGCGAGGAGCAGCGCGACCGCATCGACTTCGAGCTCAAGACCATCAGCAAGATGGGCTTCCCGGACTACTTCCTCATCGTGCAGGATTATATCGCGGCCTCCCGTGCGCACGGTTATATGGTCGGCCCCGGGCGTGGTTCCGCCGCAGGCTCGGTGGTCGCTTACTGCCTGGGAATCACCAACCTCGACCCTATTAAGTATAAATTGCTGTTCGAGCGATTCCTCAATCCGGACCGTATTTCGATGCCCGATATCGACGTGGACTTCGAGAACCTGCTCGACGCCCACGAGTACGTGGAGAACAGCTATGGCGCCGACCACGTCTCCCGCGTTATTACTTTCGGCACGATGGCCGCCAAGAGCGCCATCAAGGACGTGGCGCGCATCAGCGAGGTGAGCATCGACGAGAGCAACCGTCTCTCCAAGATGGTCCCCGATCGCCTGAGCGAGAAGGTGGAGAAGAAGTACCCCTTCAATCCCAAGCTGGACGAGCTCAAGCCGGGCTTCAAGGTGGTAGAGGAAGAGGTCGAGATCGATGGTGAGAAGCAGATGCGCACCTTCCAGAAGGGTATGGAGGAGGTCGATGCCAAGATAACGCTCGCCAACTGCTACCGCCTGGTGCCGGAGTTCAAGAACGAACTGGAGAACGGCCCGGAAATCAACAAGGAGGTGCTCAAGTACGCCCAGAAGCTGGAGGGATGCATACGGCAGGTCGGCGTGCACGCCTGCGCAACCATCATCGGCCGTGGCAACCTCACGGATTACATCCCCATCTGCCTGTCGAAGGATAAGGATACCGGCAAGGACGTCTGGACCTCCCAGTTCGACGGGCACTACATCGAAGACGTGGGTATGCTGAAGATGGACTTCCTGGGGCTCATCACCCTGTCCATCATCCACGAGACGCTCAACAACATCAAGCTGCGCCACGGAATCGACATCGACATAGAGGCCATTGACATTGCCGACAAACCTACGCTGGAGCTGTACGGTAGGGGAGACACCACCGTCGTGTTCCAGTTTGAATCCGAGGGTATGAAGAACTGGCTGCAGCGCCTCAAGCCGCAGCGTTTCGAGGACCTCATCGCTATGAACGCCCTTTACCGTCCGGGCCCGATGGATTACATTCCGGACTTCGTAGCCCGCAAGCAGGGGCTGCAGAAGATAGAATACGACCTCCCGGAGATGGAGGAGTTCCTGGACGAGACCTACGGCATTACCGTCTATCAGGAGCAGGTGATGCTCCTCAGCCGCAAGCTTGCAGGCTTCACCAAGGGTGAGGCTGACCGCCTGCGCAAGGCCATGGGCAAGAAGAAGATAGACGAGATGATGGTGCTGAAGGATAAGTTTATGAGCCAGGGTCAGGCCAACGGGCATCCGGAGAAGGTCCTGGACAAGATTTGGAAAGACTGGGAGAAGTTCGCCCAGTACGCCTTCAACAAGTCACACTCCACCTGCTATGCTTGGGTGAGTTATCAGACCGGCTGGCTCAAGTGCCACTATACCGCAGAATTTCTTGCGGCCAACCTCTCTTGCAATCTCAGCAATATGGATGAGATCAAGAAGATTATGGCGGACTGCAAGCTGCACGATATCAAGGTGCTGAGCCCCGACGTTAACGAGTCGGAGGCACGCTTCACCGTTAATAAGGAAGGCAATATCCGCTTCGGTCTCGGCGGCCTCAAGAACTTCGGCACCAACGTGGTGGATTCCATAATCGCCGAGCGCTCTGAGAATGGGCCGTTTACGGATGTCTTCAACTTTGTGGAGAGGATGGCCGAGAGGGGAGCGAAAGACTCCCGTAACGTGGTCATTACGGCCAAATCAATAGAGATATTGGCGCTCGCGGGCGCGTTCGACTCGTTTGGCTACAAGCGCTCGCAGTTCTTCGCTCCCGGCGCGAGCGGCGAGCGTTTCGTGGATGAGCTCACGCGCTATATGGACCTCTACAAGAACGACAAGATGGACAACAGCCTGTCACTCTTCGGCGAGGTGGAGGAACTTAAGCCGCAGCGGCCCGCCTTCCCGCCGGTGCCTGAGGACGAAAACACGCTGGCCCTGCTGCAGGAGGAGAAGAATTACGTGGGAATGTACCTGAGCTCGCACCCGCTGGACCGCTATTCCTTCGAACTGGAGAACTTTACCAACCAGTCCATCGGACGGCTGCAGGACAAGATTCTCGAGTGCGAGAAAGACAAGAAGAAGTTCCCGTGCTCGATGGCCGGCATCGTTACGGACGTGAAGTCGGTAACCACGC
>DBYB01000045.1:2338-30542 GCA_002309995.1 Bacteroidales bacterium UBA1197 | reverse complement strand
GAAGTGTGGCATCCGCCGCAGAGCTCAACGCTGGGGCCGAACATCACCACGCGCACGCGGTCGCCGTACTTCTCGCCGAAGAGGGCCATCGCGCCGAGGTCGCGGGCCTCGTCCATAGTGGCGTCGCGCTTCTCTTCCAGAGCGAAGTTGCTGCGAATCAGTTCGTTGACGCGCTTCTCAACGGCCAGCAGCTGCTCGTCGGAGAGTTTCTCGAAGTGGGAGAAGTCGAAGCGGAATCCCTTGTCGGACACGAAGGAGCCCTTCTGCTCCACGTGAGTTCCGAGGGTTTCCCTCAGCGCCCTGTGCATCAGGTGCGTGCAGCTGTGATTGTTGGCAATCTTCTGCCTGCGGGCGGCATCGACCTTGAGTTCGAAGGTGCCGCTGCAGTCGGCCGGGAGGCGCTCTGCAATATGGATCGTAAGGTCGTTCTCCTTGACGGTGTTGAGTATCTTGATCGTCTCGCCGTCGGCGGCCACGATGACGCCGGTATCGCCGATCTCGCCGCCCATCTCGCCGTAGAACGGGGTGCGGTCGAACACCAGCTGCAGCATCTCGCGGTTCTTCTGAACCACCGTGCGGCTCTTCAGCAGGCGGGCGCTGGTCTCGGTGACGTCGTAACCGACGAACTCCACATCCTCGCCCTCGTGATAGACGGTCCAGTCGCCGAAGCTGTTGGCGGTGGCGCTGCGGGCGCGGTCTTTCTGCTTGCCAAGTTCCACCTGGAAGCCGTCGATATCCACCTTGAAGCCGTGCTCGGCGGCGATGAGTTCAGTGAGGTCGATGGGGAATCCGTAGGTGTCGTAGAGCTTGAAGGCGTCTTCGCCGGGGATCTCGTGGCTGGCGGCGTTGCGTGCTATGCAGTCGTCAAGGAGCTTGATGCCGCGGTCGAGCGTGCGCAGGAATGCGAGTTCCTCCTCACGAATGACGGATTCGATAAGTTTCTGCTGGGCAGGGAGTTCCGGATAAGCCTCGCCCATATCTGCCACCAGCTGGCTCACCAGACGGCAGAGGAAAGGCTCGTTGAGCCCGAGGAAGGTGTAGCCGTAACGGACGGCACGCCTGAGGATGCGGCGGATAACGTATCCGGCCTTCACGTTGCTGGGCAGCTGGCCGTCGGCGATGGAGAAGCTGATGGCGCGGATGTGGTCGGCGATGACGCGCATTGCCACGTCGGTCTCCTTGCTCTCGCCGTACTTGTGGCCGCTGAGCTCACCGATCTTGGCAAGCATTCCGGTGAAGACGTCGGATTCGTAGTTGCTGTTCTTGCCCTGAAGCACGGCGCAGAGGCGCTCGAAGCCCATTCCCGTATCGATGTTCTTGGCGGGCAGGGGCTCGAGGTGACCGTCGGCGAAGCGCTGGAACTGCATGAACACGAGGTTCCAGATTTCGATGACGTGGGGGTCGGACTGGTTCACCAGGTCCCTTCCGGGGATGCCGCTGGCCGCTTTCTCCTCGGCCGTACGCATATCGATATGGATCTCGGAGCTGGGGCCGCAGGGGCCGGTGTCGCCCATCTCCCAGAAATTGTCGTGCTTGTTGCCGAGGATGATGTGGTCCTCGGGCATATGCTTGAGCCAGGCCTGCTTGGCCTCCATATCCATCTCGGTGCCGTCTTCGGCGGAACCCTCGAACACGGTGGCGTAGAGGAGGTTCTTGTCGATCTTATAGACCTCGGTAAGCAACTCCCACGCCCAGTCGATGGCCTCGGACTTGAAGTAGTCGCCGAAGCTCCAGTTGCCAAGCATCTCGAACATCGTATGGTGGTAGGTATCGTGACCAACCTCCTCGAGGTCGTTGTGCTTGCCGCTCACGCGGAGGCATTTCTGGGTATCGGCGGCGCGGTTGAACGCGGTGCTCTTGTTGCCGAGGAAGATGTCCTTGAACTGGTTCATCCCGGCATTGGTAAACATAAGGGTGGGGTCGTTCTTCACGACCATAGGCGCTGAGGGCACAATCGTGTGTCCCTTCTCAGCGAAGAAGTCCAGGAACTTCCTGCGAATTTCTTTAGATGTAAGCATAGCTTACAAAGTTACTAATAATTTTGAAAATAGCTTCTGATTTGACCCGCGTCGTCCTGAAGCTGGGCGCGGAGGGCGTCCAGGGAGGGGAAGCGGCGCTCGTCGCGGATGCGGTCGATAAAGCTGACGCTTATGCTGCGACCGTAAATCATCTCGTCGAAATCGAGAATATGGGTTTCGACGGTAAGGGTGTTGCCGCCGACAGTAGGGCGGGTGCCGATATTGGTGAGGCCGGTGAATACGGCGCCATCCAAAGCCACTCGCGTTTCATATACTCCGCTGCGGGGAATAAGCAGCATAGGGTCTTCCAGGGCCATATTGGCCGTAGGGAAACCTATGGTGCGGCCCAGATGATTGCCCTCCACCACCGCGCCCTCCAGGCTGTAAGGCCGGCCGAGGAGTTCCGCGGCGAGCCGGGCGTCGCCCTCTTCGAGGGCCGAGCGCACGAGGGTGGACGAAATGGGGATTTCGGTGTCCGGCATATACACGGCAGGGGCGATGATGGCATCCAGGCCCTCGGTGCGGGCGAGCCGCGCAATATCCTCGGGGCCGGCTTGCTCGGAGCCGAAACGGGTGTCATAACCCAGCACGAGTTCCGTGCAACCGTAGCCGTCGCGCAGCATCCGTATGTAATCCAGCGCCGACAGCGAAGCGAAATCGCGGCTGAACTCCACGGTCTCCAGCCTGTCGATGCCAAGGCCCAGAAGCATCGCTTCCCTGCCCCGGCGCGACTCCAGCAGGCGGAAAGAATCTCCGTCTTTACCCAGGATAATCCTCGGGTGCGGCCAGAAGGTCACAACAACGCTCTGCTCTCCGCGCCTGTGGGCTTCGGAGAGCAGAGTGTCTATGACAAGACGGTGCCCTTTGTGGACACCGTCGAAGAAACCTGTGGCTACTACAGCCATTTCACGAGCGGGAAGTCCTGGCGGTGAGGCAGTTCGGGATTGTTGGCATACATACGGATGCCTACCTGATACATACCCGTGCGCTCAGGCTGCACGGAAGTGGCGTAGCGGGCTACGCCGTCCTTGTATTCTACCACGTCGTACTGCTGGATTTCCTGGATGTGCAGGGCACCCTTTGCGTCGGAAGTGGCGAAAATCATCTCCACGCCAATGTCTTCCGGCTTCAGACGGCCGAGGTCGAGCACCACTTCCCCATGGATGGGGTCGTTCTTGGAAACGATGTAGGATGCGTCCGGCTGCATGCAGGAGACCACGCGGATGTTGTACCACTCAGACAGCACCTTCTGCTTCCAGGCGGCTATCTTGCGGGCCTTGCGGTTGCCATCGGCGGCAAGGGAGTTGTAACGCTCGGCCTGAGGATAGTAGTACTGGTTGCAGTAGTCGGTGAGCATACGGTTGGTGGTAAAGTTGCTCGCCACCTTGGCTATGGTGTTCTTGATGTAACCGATCCACTCCTTGGAGAGACGAGTGCGGTCGTTGTAGTTGTAGTACGCCGGGGCGATCTCGTTCTCGATGGTGGCGTAGATGGTAGCGGCATCCAGCTCGTTCTGGTAGTGCTGGTCTTCGTAGGTGCGCTCCATCGGGAGTGCCCATCCGGCATCCTCCTGATAGCCCTCAACCCACCAGCCGTCGAGCACGGAGAAATGCATGACGCCGTTCATCGCAGCCTTCTCGCCGGAGGTACCGGAAGCCTCGAGGGGACGGGTGGGGTTGTTGAGCCAAACGTCAACGCCCTGCACGAGCCTCTTGGCCAGACGGATGTCGTAGCCGGGCACGAAGATGATGCGGCCCAGGAACCTGTCCTGCTTGGAGATTTCGATGATCTGCTTGAGGAAGTCCTGACCTGCTCCGTCGGCGGGGTGCGCCTTGCCTGCGAACACGAACTGCACGGGACGCTCAGGGTTGTTCACGATGGCGTCGAGCCTGTCGAGGTCGCTGAAAATCAGCGTGGCCCTCTTGTAGGTCGCGAAACGGCGGGCAAAACCGATAGTCAGCACGTCGGGCCTGAAGGTCTCGTTGATCTTGACTATCTGGGTAGGAGTGTAGTGGCTGCAGAGGGCGGGATCGGAAATACGCTCGGTAACCGTCTTGACCAGCTCATTCTTGAGGAGCTTGCGCACGTTCCAGATTTCGTCGTCGCTCACCTTGTAGATGCGGTCGAAGCAGCTCTTGTCGTAGTGGCCGGTGCGGAACTCGGGGCCGAATACCTTGTAGTGGATGGCCTTCCAGTCGCGCGCTGCCCAGGTTGCATAGTGCACGCCGTTAGTGACGTAGCTAATATGCAGTTCCTCAGGCAGATAGCCCTTGTACATATCTTTGAAGATATCCTGGCTCACCTTGCCGTGGAGCATCGACACGCCGTTCACGTTCTGGCTCATATTGGCGGCCAGTACGCTCATACTGAACTTCTCGTCGCGGTTCTCGGGATGGATCTTGCCGAGCGACAGGAGGGTGTCCCAATCGATGCCGAAGCGGCCGGGATAGTGGCCCAGATACCTGGACAGGATGCCTTCGTCGAAGGAGTCGTGACCTGCAGGCACGGGCGTATGGGTCGTGAAGAGCCCGCTGGCGCGTATAAGCTCGAGAGACTCGTTGAAATCCAGATGCTTCTCCTGCATGAACTCGCGGAGGCGCTCCAGGCCGGCGAATGCGGCGTGGCCCTCGTTGTAGTGGTAGATAGTGGGGTTGAGCCCGAGGGCACGGAGGGCGCGGACGCCGCCGATGCCGAGCAGGATCTCNNTTCAGACGGTTCTCCCAGTCGCCACCGTAGAGCTGGTGCGTGACCTGACGGTCTTCGGGAAGATTGGCCTCGAAATCGGTGTCGAGGAGGTAAAGGTCGGTGCGGCCCACCTCAACCTTCCAGATACGGGCGGTCATATCGCGACCGGGCAAAGCCATATGTACGGTAAGCCAGTTGCCGTTCTCGTCGAGCACGGGAGCCGCAGGAATCTTCAGGAAGTCCTGGGCGTCGTATTCCGCCACCTGATTGCCCTGGGGAGTGATACGCTGGGTGAAGTAGCCGTAGCGGTATAGCAGGCCCACTGCAACCATATTCACGTTCATATCGGAGCTCTCCTTGAGGTAGTCGCCCGCAAGGATGCCAAGGCCTCCGGAATATATCTTGAGGGAAGTCTCAAGGCCGTACTCCATGCAAAAATATGCAACGGAGGGCTCTCTGCGCTGGCTCTTGAGCTCCATATAGCGGTTGAACTCGTCCATCACCGCCGTCAGGCGGGAGAGGAAAGAGACATCCTTGGCAAGCTCGTTGTATCGCTTGAGGCTTACTTTATCCAAAATCGCCATCGGATTATGGCCGGATGTGTGCCATATATCCGCATCAATGGACCTGAAAAGCAATTTGGCGTCCTCGTTCCAGCACCACCAAAGGTTCTTGCAAAGGGTTTCAAGTCCTGAAAGTTCTTCCGGGAGGTGGCGCGTGACCATCACGCTTTTCCACGCCGGATCTCCTACATCAAATCTGTTGTTCTGCATAATTTGTTCTTATAATGAAGTCGCTGAGCACGTTCATATAGTTGATGAACGCCTCGAACGGAGTGTCGTAAGGGCTGAAGCGCTTGTGGATTTCGCCGTCGGAGAAGAACTTGGTGCACATATAATACAGGTGGTCGCTCTCCTGAAGGTGTCCGAAGTCGGCCCAGAGCTCGGGGTCGTTGATGAGCGCAAGCTTCTCGGTGAGCCCGTAAAGTTTGTTGTATGCATCCTGCTGCAGTTCGTTGCCAAGCCAGGCGCTGAGGTCGCGCTCCTCGTCGGCCCAGGAGATGGGATCGGGAACGCTGAGCGAGTCGGCCGGCTTGATGTTGCGGACGGCCTGAGCAGGGGTGACGAAATCCATACCCGCACCGAGCACTGCGGCGGGAAGGGCGCGCATAAAGTCGAAGATGCCGCTCTCGGCGCTCTGGTGCTCGCCGAAAGTCTCATAGTCCATAAAGAGGTTTACGATATCTCCCTCTGCGTCGTTGAGCCAGCCGGTGAACTTCTCGGTGGTGAGGGGCCACTCGTTCCATCCCTTGTCGGAGAAACGGAACGCGATGTCGTCGCTCAGGCCGTAGTTGCGGAGCAGCAGGCGCAGTTTGGGCTGGGATTCAGCCGTGTAGATATAGTTGGGGCTCTGCCAGCCCATGATGTGGCGGGCGCCCTCGGTAAGCATATTCTTGAATCCGAGCTCGTAAACCTGGCGCGCAATAGCATCGGAATAGATAAGCTCGGTGTTGCGGAACGTTACGGGCTTTACGCCGAACGCGTCCTCGATGGCAGCCTTGTGCTTCTCCACCTGATGTACGAACTCGGAATGGGAAGCAAGGGAGGCCAGGGAGTGGTAGTAGGTCTCGCAGAGGAACTCCACCTTGCCGGTGGCGGCCAGCTTGCGGAAGCTGTCCATCACCTCGGGAGCGTAGCGGTCGAACTGCTCGAGAGCCGAACCGGAGATGGAAAAAGCCACCTTGAATTTGCCCTTCGTCTTGTTGATCGCCTCCAGCAGCAGCTCGTTCATAGGGAGATAGCACTTCTGGGCCACCCTCTTGAGGATGGTGCGGTTGACGAAGTCGTCGTAGTAATGGGAGTCCTTGCCTATATCGAAGAAGCGATACTGGCGGAGCCTGGTAGGCTGATGGACCTGGAAATAGAGGCAAACTGACTTTTTCATATCAAGGATTCGTAAACTTTTTTCAATTTGGCGGTAGCGCCGTTCCACTTGAGTTCGTTCACCTCGTCGTAGCCCTGCTTGGAAGCGAACTCGGTAAGGGCGGGATAGGAGACGAGGGCATAGATGTCATCGGCCAGCGCGTCCACGTCCCAGAAGTCCACCTTGAGGGCGTACTTGAGGACTTCGGCTGCGCCGGACTGGTGGGAGATAATGGAAGGCACCCCGGTGCGCATTGCTTCCAGCGGGGAAATGCCGAAGGGCTCGGAGACCGAGGGCATGATGTACACGTCGGACAGGGCGAACATCTTCTGCACGTCGGCGCCGCGGAGGAAGCCGGTGAAGTGGAAGCGGTCCGATATGCCCAGGCGGGCCACCTGCTTGATGGCGCGGTTCATCATATCTCCGCTTCCGGCCATCACGAAGCGCACGTTCCTGGTGCGCTTGAGCACCTTGGCGGCGGCGTCGATGAAGTACTCAGGACCCTTCTGGAAGGTGATGCGGCCGAGGAAGGTGACGACTTTGTCCTTCACTCCCCTCTCCACCGAGATGTCCTCGCGTCCGCTGAAGTCAACGGCGTTGTGGACGGTCACCACCTTGGCGGGATCGATGTGGTACTTGTTGATGACTATGTTGCGGGTGAGGTCGCTCACGGTGACTACGCGGTCGGCGGCCTGCATTCCCCGGGTCTCGATGTCAAGCACGCGGGTGTCGATATGCTTCTCGTCGCCACGGTCGTAGGAGGTTGCGTGCACGTGGACCACCAGCGGCTTGCCGGTGAGTTCCTTTGCGGCTATGCCGGCGAGGTAGGTGAGCCAGTCGTGCGCGTGGATGAGGTCGAACTCATCGACGTGCTGCATTGCGATGGTTCCGCCGACCTGCGCGTAGCGGGACACCTCCTCCATGAGGTTGGCCCCGTACTTGCCGGAGAACTTGAACTTCTGGCCGAAGCCTACGGAGGTCTCCGTGAGTTTCTGTGCCTTCATCTTCTCGATGGCCTCGAAGTACTCGTCGGGATCGACGTAGGGAACGATGTTGGAATCCACGTAGAAGAACTTCACCTTGTTGATGAACTCTTCCACGGTGCTGCTCACGTTGCGCACCTCGACGTCACTGGCGTTGAGTATGGTCGTGGCGCTCTGGTCTTCGTCGCCGGAGGCGTTGGGCATCACGAACAGGGTCTCGACCCCGTTGTATGCCAGACCTTTGACGATGCCCTCGCAGGCCGTTCCGAGACCGCCTGCGATGTGGGGAGGAAACTCCCATCCGAACATCAAAACTCTCATATTACTTTACCTCCTTGTATTTTTCGATTAAATCGTCGATGACGAGCAGGGCCGCCGTGCTGAGCGACGAAGAGATGGCTCCGTGCGGCTCGTGGGGCGGATCGCCGTCGTAGAGTTCAGAGAAGGTGCCGACGCCGTGCTTGCTGAGGTCGGCCCAGAAGCCCTCGATGAGCCACTCGGCGCGCTTGATGAACGAAGCGCCCTTGACCTTGAGGCTCATATCGATGTAAGGCTCCAGCAGGAACGGGCGGGTGCAGCCCTGATGATATGCGAGGTCGCGCTCGATCTGCGGGCCCTCATACACTCCCTTGTACTTGGGGTCGCGGGGAGAGAGGGTGCGCACACCTCTGGAGGTGATGAGTTCGCGGTCGATGACGCTCAGCACCGCTGGGGCAATATCCTCCTCGAGCGGAGAATACTTGACCCAGATGGCGTACAGCTGGTTGGGGCGCACGTCCATGTTGCGGCCGTTGTTGTCCACGTAATCGGCCAGGCGGCCGCTCTCGGGATCGTAGAAGGTGGAGCGGAAGTTCACGAGCACCATATCGCGGATGGGGGTCCACTTGCCGATGAAGGAGCTGCGGCGGGAGCCGTACTTCTCTTCCATATCCAGCGCGAAGCAGATGGCGTTGTACCAGAATGCGTTGGTCTCTATCTGGTAGCCGGCGCGCTCGGTGACGGCACGGCCGTTCACGTAGGCGTTCATCCAAGACAGTGCTACGCCGTCCATCTGGGCCCAGAGCAGGCCGGACGGGTGCATAGCCACTTCCTTGCGGCGGCCGGGAAGGTAGCTGTCGAGTATCATCTTGATGGTCTCGCCGTATTTCTTCCAGACCTTTGCGGGGTCGGCGCCGAAGTCGATGTACTGCTGCAGGATCACCGCCATATAGAGGGGAGCCTCAACCTGGGTGGTGCGCCTGGTGAGCCTCTCTTGCTCTGCTGCGATGAGGTTGTCGAGAATCTCCTCGAAGAGGGCGGGATCCTTGGCGCCGTGCAGCGTGAGGCCGGGCAGGGCGAAGAGGGTCTCGCGAAGGAGACCGGTCTTGAGCCACGACAGGCCGGCGTTGATCATAGCCACACCGTTGTGCCTGGTAATCAGCCAGTCGGCGCAGCGCACCAGTTGGTCGTGATAGCCGGTAACCTCGGTGAGCTTGCCAAGATAGTTGTTGAACTGACGCTTGAGCCCGGCGGGATTGGCCTCGGTGATGGAACCGGAGAGCACCACGGAACCGCCCTTGGAGAGCCTGGTGATGAACACGCCGGGGGTGAAGAGGTCTTCCTCGCACTCATAGCCGCGGCGGTACTCGTCGGAATACACGATGCGGTTGTTCCAGCACGGCATATACTTCCACTCGGCCTTGGAGTCGCTCAACTGGAGGTGCAGGTCGGGGAAGTTGGGATACATACGGAACGATACGCCGCCGGGAATCTCGGTGTACGAGGTGTTGGCCTGATCGTTCTCGTGTGTGAGGGCGTGCACGCTCCTGAATGCCAGGAAGGGCTTGATGACAAGTGAAACCGGCGAGGGAGACTTGAGGAGTTCATACTTCACCAGGATCTGGTCCTTGTCGGTGGCGAGGATGAGGCTCTTGCGGAACACTATCTCCCCCACCTGATAGGTGATGTTGGGAACAGGGTCCTCCGCGAAGTCCACGACGTACTTGTGCCCCCTGGGCTCATAGATTTCGCCGTAGCAGTGGATGCCCAGATTGAACTGCTTGCCGTTCACCACCAGACTCTCGTCCAGTGCCGACAGCAGCAGGAAGTGGTCGCCGCCGAAGCGGTCCAGGGTGACGGCGAGCAGGCCATGGTAACGGCGGGTATTGCAAGTCACGATGGACGTGTTGCAATATGCCCCCGTCTTGTTGGCGCAGATAATCTCGCGCTTGAGCGAGTAAGCCAGGTTTACCAGCTCGTTCTTGTTGAATTTCAAGAAAGCCATATTGTGTCAGTCGATCTTTTTCAAAACTATGGCGCACCTGCTGGGCAGGTACAAGTACAGGGTGTGGTCGTAGGCCTGGTTGCCGTTGGGGCAGCGCTGCGGCAGGGCGATATGGCGCTCCTGCGGTGCCAGACGGCCGAATCCGCCGAATCTCGGTTCGTCGGAATCGAACACCTTTTCGAATTCTCCCGCCGGGGCCGAGAAGCCATAATCCTGGAACGAGCCTTGCGGGTTGAAATTCAGCGCAAAGATACAGTTTTCCCGGCGGAAAATCAACACCTGTTTCGCTTCGTCTGCGACCAGCAGTTCGGGGGTGCCTTTCAGGCATTTTTCGCGCTTGAGAAGGTGCACCATCGCAGCGTCGAATTCCTGCAGGCCGTGATAGCGCAGGTCGGGGTTGTCGGCGCACGACCAGAGACGGCGGGCGTGGGCGAACGACCATCCGTTACCCTCGCGCGGGAAGTCAATCCACTCNNTCGGGATGTCCGAACTCGTTGCCCATAAAGTTGAGATAGCCTCCTCCGCAGCTCGCGGCGGTTACCAGGCGAATCAGTTTATGAAGGGCTATTCCCCTGTCAACCAATGCGTTCTGCTGGTCCTTGCGCATACTGAAGTACATCTCCTTGTCGATGAGACGGAAGATGATGGTNNCCCACCAGCGCCTGGTCGTGGCACTCTGCGTAGCTGACGGTCTTTTCGTCGGCCCGCTTGTTGGTGAGTTCCCACCAAATCATTCCGGGAGTCCACTGCTCGTCGCTGAGTTCCTTGATCCATTTGATCCAGTGGTCGGCGATGCCCATAGCCATACGGAAGTCGAAGCCAACGCCGCCCGCCTCAAACGGGGCCGCGAGACCTGCCATACCGCTCACGTCCTCGGCAATGGTGATGGCCTTGGGGTTCATCTCGTGGATGAGCATATTGGCCAGGCCCAGATATGTGACGGCGTTCTCATCGACTCCGGAGTTGAAGTAGATGTCGTAGTTGCCGAAGTCAACTCCCAGGCCGTGGTTCCAGTAGAGCATACTGGTGACGCCGTCGAAGCGGAATCCGTCTATGTGGTACTCTTCCATCCAGTACTTGCAGTTGGAGAGCAGGAAATACTTCACCTCGTCCTTGCCGTAGTCGAAGCAGCGGGTGCCCCAGGCGGGATGGTGTCCGGCCTCGCCGGGATAGAAGTAGAGGTCGTCGCGGCCGTCCAGCCTGCCCAGGCCTTCGAGCTCGTTGCCCACCGCGTGGGAATGGACGATATCCATAATGACGGCGATGCCTGCGGCGTGCGCTTCATCGACCAGCCGCTTGAATTCCTCCGGCGTGCCGAAGCGGGAACTGAGGGCGAAGAAACTGGAGACCTGGTACCCGAAGGAGCCGTAGTAAGGGTGCTCCTGCAGGGCCATTATCTGCAGCACGTCGTAGCCGAGGCGCTTCACGCGCGGTAGCACGTTCAGGCGGAACTCCTCGAAGGTCGAGACTTTCTCCGCCTCACCGCTCATACCGATATGGCACTCGTAGATGAAGGGATGCGGACGCGGGCCCGGATTGCGGTGCTTCCACTCATATGGCTGCGGATTCCACACCTGGGCGGAGAAGACCTTGGTGTCGGGATCCTGGACCACGCGGGTGCAGTAGGCCGGGATGCGCTCTCCCCCGCCGCCGGGCCATTCCACCCACAGCTTGTATAGCGAGCCGTGGGAGAGGAACACCTCGGGCAGACGGAGTTCCCAGTTGCCCTGCCCGACCGGCTGGAAAAGGTAGTCTGGAGTGCGCTTCCAGTTATTGAAGTCGCCAATCAGGTATATCCGGGAGGCGCTGGGGGCCCATTCGCGGATCACCCAGCCGTCTTCGTCCTTATGGAGGCCGTAATAGAGATGATTGTTGGCGGCATCGCTGAGGGGGCGGTCGCCGGCGAGTTTGTGCCTGGCGGCAAGGATGCGCTCGTGTCGGGCGTCGATGGCCTGGCGGAAGGGCTCAAGCCAGGGGTCGGTCTGATATATCTTTTTCATTTTCCGAGGTTTTCTACTTTTTCGCGTGCAGAGCGGAGGTACTTGCGGCATCCGGCGATGAGTTCCTCGCTGCGCTTGATGTATTTGTCGATGTCGTCCAGGCCCGTCTGGGGGTCGGAGACGCAGGTGGCGATGTCTTCAAGTTCCGCCATCGCTTTCTTATAGTCGAATTCAGCCATTTACTGTACAGTTTACGGTTCCGTCGGGGAAATGTACGTCCATTGTATCGCCGGGGCGGATGCCGCCGGCTTGTTTGAGAAGGCGTCCGGAGGCGTCAGTCACCAGGGTGTAGCCGCTCTCCAGGAGTTTGCGGGGGTTGAAGGTAAATATGCGCGACTGCAGGTCAGACAGCTTCTGCTCCTCGCGGGAGATTTTGCCAGACATAGCAAGGGACAGTATGCGCAGACGCCTGTCAAGGGCCGATTCCGCTGCGCTTACCGTAGCCAGCAGGCCAATACGCAGACGGTGCGCCAGGTCCTGGATGCGTTCGTCCTCCTGCGCCACGGCGTCGATGAAGAGGTCGGCAAGGGCCGTAGGCGTCTTGACAGCCTCGCAGGCGACCATATCCGCGATATGCGTATCGCGGTCGTGGCCGATGGCGGTGAACACCGGAATCGGGCAACGGGCGATTGCGGCGCACAGGTCGTAATCGTCGAAACAGGCAAGATCGAGTGTGCTTCCACCGCCGCGAAGGATGAGAATGGCATCGAAGCCTTCGGCCTCTCGCCCTTCTGTCCTTCGCGGCAGACTACTATCCCCCTGCACCCCCAGGGGACGGGGGGAAGAATCCCCCCGAACGGCTTCGCCGTCCCCCCTCGGTCGGCCTTCGGCCTCCTTACCACCGTTGGTCAAAAGGGAGGAGGAGGAGGCTATGGTCGAAAGGGCGAAGGCGATTGATTCCGGGGCGGAGTCGCCTTGCATAGTGGCGGGGAAAAGGGTTACGTCGAAAACGAAGCCGTACTCGTTCTCGAGGAGATGGCGGCGGAAATCGCCGTAGCCGGCGGCGTCTTCGGCGGAGATGACGGCGAGGCGGTACGGTATGTCGGGAAGTGCGAGTTCCTTCTGCAGGTCCAGGAGTCCTTCCTTCTTCAGGCGGTCGATGTTCTCGCGGCGGCGCAGCTCGGCCTCGCCAAGCGTGTGCTCTACATCCACATCGCTGATAACCAGCGTCATACCGTAGAGTTCGCTGTAGTTCACGCGCACCTCGAAAATCACGGCAACTCCCGAGCCGAGCGGCGTGCCGGTTGCTTTGGCGAACTTGGAAAGCACCGCCGCAGCCTGCGTACGCCAGATCACCGCCCGCACCTTGGCCACCGGGCCCTGCGGGCCGCTCTGCGCAAGCTCCAGGTAGCAATGCCCGTTCGCCCTCTGCTGCAGCGAGGCAATCTCGGCGCGCACGCGCACCGGCCCCGGAACGGCCTCCTCAACGCCCTCCCGTAATATCTGCTGCAGCTCGTACAGCTCCAGAAAATCGCTCTCACGCATACTTACAAATATAGCATTTTTCTTGAATATTTGTGCATAGTCGACGAAGCGAAGAGGAGATTCTTCGCTGCGCTCAGAATGACAGTGCCGGGAGGGCTCAGGGGCGGGGGAAGAGGCGGAGGAGGAAGGCGAGGAAGGGTGCGTCGGATTGGGCGGGGCGGGTGGTGAAGAGGTGGTGTTCGCGAGGGATGACGGTGTATTCGCAGTTGCGGTAGATCCCAGCGTACCTGTCGCTGTACTTGACAGGGACTATGGCGTCGTCGGAGCCGTGGACGATGCAGACCGGGCCCTGATAGAGGGCGGATACCTCGTAGATAGGCAGGGTCTGGGCGGAGAGGATATATTCCCTGCTGAACTTGTACCAATAGACCTGCACGTACTCCGGCGGATTCACAGGGTCGCACTTCACCCCGAGGAAACGCCCCTCCAGCGCATAATCCTTGAGCACAGCCCCGGGCGCCATAAGGACCAGGGCATCTGGCGCAAGGCCCTCCTGCTCGAGTTGCCCGGCAAGCATACCGGCAACCGCGCCGCCCTGCGAGTGTCCGAGCAGCACCACGCTGCTCACGAAAGGCAGCGAGCGGGCAAAATCATAAACCGCCCGTGCATCGGCTATCTCGCTCTGAATCGTGCACTTGAGTACATCCCCCTCGCTCCTGCCCTGGGCGTTGAAATCGAAGCGCAGCACCGCATACCCCTGACGCACCAGCTTGCGGGCGAAGCGGGGCGACGGCGGCACGTCCATATTCGACATTACCCCGTGCATCACTATCACAAGAGGGCACTTGTCGCGGGTCTTGTCGAAACCGCGCGGCAGCTGCAACACATAGCACAGCTTTCCGTTCGGGCCTTCAATAAAATCAGAATTATGGGCGGCGGCGGAAATCAGCGAGCCCAGCAGGCCCGCCACGATTACCTTCGCATACTTCAGGGACAAGTGCATCGCCCGGAGCTATTTCTGGCGGCAGTAAATCTGCACCGGGCAGCCGGTGAGGGAGAAGTTCTTGCGCAGCTGGTTCTCGAGGAAACGCTTGTAGGGATCCTTGATATACTGGGGCAGATTGCAGAAGAACGCAAATGCGGGGAACTTCGTAGGCAGCTGTGTTACGTACTTGACTTTCACGTACTTGCCCTTCCATGCCGGCGGCGGGGTCTCCTCGATCAGCGGGAGCATAACCTCGTTCAGGCGGGCGGTAGGAATCTTCTGCGAGTAGTTGGCACACACCTCGGCGGCGGCGTTGAGCACATCCTGGATGCGCTGCATCTTGACCACCGACGTAAAGATGATTGGCACGTCGTCAAACGGGGCCAGACGCGAGCGCAGCGCCTCGGTGTACTCCTTCATCGTGTTGGAATCCTTGATGAAGAGGTCCCACTTGTTGACCACCAGCACGCAGCCCTTGCGGTTGCGAACAATCAAAGAGAAAATATTCATATCCTGCGCCTCCATTCCGGTGGTCGCATCAATCATCATAATGCACACGTCGGAATGCTCAATAGCACGGATGGAACGCATAACTGAGTAGAACTCAAGGTCTTCGCTGACCTTGCCCTTGCGGCGTATGCCGGCCGTATCTACCAGCATAAACTCGTGGCCGAACTTGTTGTAGTGCGACTCGATGCTGTCGCGGGTGGTGCCGGCAACCGGGGTGACGATATTGCGCTCGGTGCCCAGCAGGGCGTTGGTGAGCGATGACTTGCCCACGTTCGGCTTGCCCACGATAGTGATGCGGGGCAGGCCGGCATACGGATCGGCGCTTTCAGCCTCGGCAGGCAGAGCCGCAACCACGGCATCCAGCAGATCGCCGGTTCCGGAACCGTTGGCCGCCGAGATGCTGTAGATCTCGCCCAGGCCCATGGAGTAGAACTGGTAGGCGTCGTACATCTTCTCCCCCGTATCAACCTTGTTCACGCAGAGTATCACGGGTTTGCGCGAGCGGCGAAGCACGTCGGCAATCTCGGAGTCGTAATCGGTGATGCCGGTGGCCGCCTCGACCATGAAGAGCACCACGTCGGCCTCGTCGATGGCTATCTGCACCTGCGAACGGATGGCGCTCTCGAAGACGTCGTCGGAATTGCTGGTGTAGCCTCCGGTATCAACTACGGAGAACTCCCGGCCGCACCATTCGCAACGACCGTAATGCCGGTCGCGGGTGACGCCGGCGGTATCATCTACGATTGCCTGCCTGGCACCTACCAGGCGGTTGAAAAGGGTGGACTTGCCGACGTTAGGACGTCCGACTATCGCTACCAGGCTCATACAGTTTACATTCTTTGCACGCCTCGGAGAAGTCTCCTGAGCAGTGAGTGTTACGGGAGTGCAGGGCGGCGTCTTCGTCTTTGTAGCAACGGATGCCGCGCTTGCGCAGTTCTTCGTTGGAACCCACGTCGTAGTGCGGGAAGTCCTTGCCGCGGATGAGGATGTTGAAACACATCCCCAGCACGCCCAGGCCCAGGACGGCCAGCGCCACTATGAAGGTCGCCCCCATATCAATACGTAAAATCGGGGCTGATGGGTTCGTAATTATATACCTTGTCGATGATGCTGGCGAACACCTGCGCCATCGAGACTATGCGTATCTTGCTGTCCCCTTCCAGTTCGGGATGGGGAATGGTGTCGGTGATGTACACCTCTTCCAGGGCGGAATCGTGGATGCGCTGCACTGCGTTGCCGGAAAGGACGCCGTGGGTGGCGCAGCAGCGGACGCTCTTTGCGCCCTTCTCCTTGAGCACGTCGGCGGCCTTGCAGAGCGTGCCGGCGGTGTCGATCATATCGTCCACAATTATGATGTTGCGGCCCTCGACCTCACCTATGGCCTTGATCTCGGCCACCACGTTGGCGCGCTCGCGCGTCTTATGGCAGATGATAACTCCGCACTCCTGGCGGCCGCCCAGGCTCTTGGCGTAGGAATTGGCTCTCTTGGCTCCTCCCATATCGGGGGCGGCCACAGACAAATCCTTGAGTTTCAGCGCCTTGATGCAGGGGATGAATACCTTGCTGGCGTACACGTGATCCACAGGAATGTCGAAGAAGCCCTGGATCTGGTCGGCGTGGAGGTCGCAGGTCATCACACGGTCGGCGCCGGCGGCGGTGAGCAGGTTGGCCACGAGCTTGGCTCCGATGGCCACGCGCGGGCGGTCCTTGCGGTCCTGCCTGGCCCAGCCGTAGTACGGCATCACGGCTATCACCTTGTCTGCGGAGGCGCGCTTGGCCGCATCGACGGTAAGCAGCAGTTCCATAAGGTTGTCGGCCGGCGCGATGGTGGACTGGATGATGAAGACCGTGGCACCGCGGACGCTCTCCGCATAGCAGGGCTGGAATTCCCCATCGCTGAACTGGTCAACCAGGAGCTCGCCCAGATGTACCGGCGGCTCATCCGGATGACGGTTCGCGTTCAAATGCTCGATGACCTTGCAGGCGAAGTCTTTTGAAGCCCTGCAGGCAAAAACTTCCATGCGGTGAGTGTGAATCATAGTGCGCTGAGTATAGATTGTATGTAGTTGAGTATCTCTTCTTTACCGCTGCCGTTGGCGGAGCTGCTGGTAAACATGGGCGGGAGCTCCTCCCACGACTCCAGCAGTATCTCGCGGTCTTTCTCTATCTGCCTCTGCAGGGCCACAGGGCCCAGTTTGTCGGTCTTTGTGAAGATGATGGCGCAGGGGATGCCGTTCTCGCCGAGTTCCGCCAGGAAGTCCCTGTCAATCTTCTGGATATCGTGGCGGGAATCCACCAGCACGAACAGCATCTGCATCTCCTCGGAATTGTGGATGTAGTCGCGAATCACCTCGGTAAGTTCGCGGCGCATCTTGTCCGGCAACTTGGCGTAGCCGTAGCCGGGAAGATCGACCAGGTACCAGCTGTCGTTGATGAGGAAATGGTTGACCACCTTTGTCTTGCCCGGCGTCGAGGAAGTCATGGCGAGCTTGCCGTTGCCGGTAAGGGTGTTGATGAGGGAGGATTTGCCCACGTTGGAGCGGCCGATGAAGGCAAATTCGGGCAGTTTTCTCTTCGGCTTCTGCGCAACCCTGGTGCTGCTTCCTGCGTATATAGCCTCAGATATTTTCATTTGCCCGTGTTTTGCACACAAAGATATGAAAAATTATGAATGATTCTTACGATACAGCTGGTAACTGTTGAATAAATTCTGCCAGATTGCGTAAAGCCCGCCGGCTACGGAGGTGACCGGAGTCATATAATTGTAGCCAAGCCAGATGAGGAAGCCGGTGTTTTTCTGGCCGAGGGCCTGCCCGGCGGTGATACGGTCGACGGCGTCCCGCGAAGCGTGGCGACCGAAGACGAACTGCAGGGCGCAGGTGCCTGCCGAGACCAGCACCACGCAGGCAATCGCACCCGCCGACAGCCGGCTGAGCACCAGCGCGTGCGTGGAAAGGACCATCGCAAGGGTGAGCCCGACGCCCCAGATGTAGAAGGCGAAGCGGCTGAGCCTCATCAGTTTACGCTGGAGCCGAGGCATTGTGTAGCGGATGAGCCAGGCCACAAGCCCGGGCATCAGCAGCAGCGGGAAAACCCGCAGTGCGATATGCCCCACATAAGCCCAGAAGCCCAGCGAGGCCGACGGCTTGACCATAGGAATCACAAGCGGAATCAGCAGCGTGGCGGCCAGATTGGACAGGGTAACGTAGCTCACCGCGCCCGGCAGCGAGCCGCCGAGCTTCTCGGTAATCACCCCCGCCGCGGAAGCGGTCGGGCAAATCACGCAAAGCATAGCGCACTCAAGCAATATGCGTATCTCCCCTTCCGCACTGAACTTGGCGATTGCGGCGAAGCCCAGGAACACCAGTACCTGGAAAAGCAGCACGGGCAGATGCCAGCGCCGGAAGCGGAAATCGTGCGGCGAAATCTTAACGAACTGGAAGAACAGGAGCAAAGCAATCACCCAGCGCTGCCCCTCGGAGGCAATGTCGTGCAGCACGTGCCCGGCCGGATGCAGGAAGGGAAGCGCCCTATAGATACAATACAGCGAAACTCCAAGGACGATGGCTCCCGGCAGCATCCAGTCCTGTATCACGCGTTCGGCCTTTCCCATCGCAGAATCAGTCCTGAGAGGGGTAGCACACCGTGAAGCAGGCGCCGCCCAGGGTAAACGAACGGGAGTAGCTAATAGTTGCGCCGCAGCGCTCCAGGATGCTGCGCGATATGGCCAGGCCCAGGCCCGAGCCTCCGTTCTTGGTGGTGAAATTGGGGGTGAACAGCTTGGAGACATTCTCCTCGGACACGCCGGGACCGTTGTCTTCCACGACTATGTCGTAATAGCCCTCGGCCGCCGACTTGCGCAGCGACACGTACACCTTTGCGCCGCCACGGCCCTCAACCGCCTGCACCGCGTTGCCCAGCAGGTTCACGAACACCCGCGTAAGCTGCGGCTTGGGCCCCATCGCCATAGCGCCGTGCAGGCCCATATAGGTGAATTCCACGTCCTCGCGGTTATCGAACATAGCAATCTCTTCCTGGAGCATCTTGTCCAGATCGACCGGCGTATGCTCCTCGGTGTACAACTTGGCAAAGGTGGAGAACTCGTTGGACGTCTCCGTGAGTATGTCGATATGGTCCAGCAGCACCTTGCAAACGTCGTCGAACTTATCCTGCCAGGACGGGTCGCCCTTCTGTTTCAGGCGGATCAGGCGCTGGATCTGCAACTTCATAGGTGTCAGCGGATTCTTGATCTCGTGGGCCACCTGACGGGCCATTCCGCTCCAGGCTTTGTCGCGTTCGGCCTGGGCCAGCTGGCGGGAGCTCTCGTCGAGCTCGTCCACCATTCGGTTGTACGCATCCACCAGCAGCGAGATCTCATCCTTGCGCTCGTATTCGATGTGCTCGAGCGCGCCCTGGCCCGCCTTGCGCATATTGCTACCCACCATCACAAGCGGCCGGAAAACCCTGTCGAGCACGGCGGATTCCGAGAAACGCGAGAGGATGAACAGCAGCAGGAACACCGTCAGCACCGACATCGAATGCATTATGGCGTCGCGCTCGAAGTCGTAGCTCTCCTCGACATACGGAGCCCCTATCACGGCGATTATATGCCCCTCGGCATCCATCAGCGGCATATACATATTGTGGTAGTGCCGCCTGCCTATGCTCTCCTTGAGGATGCAGTAGCGACGGTTCTGGCTGATGATGCTCTCCAGCGCCTCGCTCTCGATGCGGTAGCCAACGAGCCCACGGTCGAGGGCTTCGGGATTGGTACACAGGATGATACGGCCGTCGGTGGAATACACGCAGAGGTCGGAGCCGGTATTGTCGCTCACGGACTGGATGAGGGCGGCGAACTCCTGCGAGCCCAGTACACCGGGACCCTCGATGCCGCGCAGCCCGTTCCTTGCGAGCAGCTGGATGGCGTTGATGCGGTCCGACATTATAGCCTGCTGGTTGGCCTCGTTGCGGCGGTTCACGAATATCACGCTCACTGTGGCCATAACCACCAGCGAAAGCAGCAGGGAGACCATCAGCGTCATCGAGATGCGCGAGCGGAAATAGTTCCGGCGGTCTCCGTCTTTGCGGCGGCGCGGCTTCAGGGCCGTGAGTATCCCGCTCATCAGCAGACCGATGAAAACCGCTGCAATGGCGTAACTTACGGCGCTTATCATTCGCCTGGAGATAATCACCGCCTCATCTTCCGTAACCACGTTCACGAAGTGGGAATAGCCGTCCATATCCAGGTGGCACACCTGCTCGACGTACACCTTCTGGTACATTGCGTCGTCCATACGGGTAGCGTACGGATAGGTGCCGTTAAAGAGGCGCAGGTCGCGGCCCTGGTAGCGCGAGTAGGAGTATGCCGCCGGCAGGCTCATACGGCCGGGCGAGCTGATATCGAGCAGCCTGGCGTAGCCCTTGCTGCTCACCGTTGTCTTGGGAGACACCTCAACCAGAACGTAATCAACCTGCACGCCATGGAAATACGTGAACACGCCTAAGTATTCCGAGGGGCCCTCCATAGTGGCGCAGCTCAGAAAGAACGAGCCCTCTGCGATAGGGACACCCTCTCTCCGCAACTGGGCCAGACGCTCGGTAGCCTGAGATGTGGCGCTGTTGCTGTGGACCAGCTGAACGTTGAGGGAGTAGTCCTTGTATTCGTTGAAGAAGTAGTTGTCTATTATTCGGTTACGGATGATGGCCTCGGTGCCGTCAGTGGCAGAGAGGGAGTAGATGACCGGGTCGCCGGCCACGCCGGGCTCCATGGTGAGGAGCGAGAGTTCCAGGTTCACGTCCCTGTCCACGGCCAGCTTGCCGGCCCACACTTCCATCCTGTCTTCCTCCTTGGCGAATCCGAGTACCGCTGTGGTTATCACCATATACAGCGATACGAGCGAGGCAAACACCACGCGCGCGGTCCGCGAGAACATATCGTAATGCACGCCCGCCACATGCGAGACCGCCGGCTGCAACATCTGCAGCAGCATCGGCAGGCAGGCCAGCAGCGAGAGGAACGACACGTACACCAGCAGCGTATAGACCGACAGCGAGCCCAGTTTGTACAGCTCCAGCGAGATGTTGGAGTTGACCACTATGCTCCTGAGGGTGAGGTGCGTATAGACCATTATGAGCGCCGCGCCCAGAAGTCCTGCGGCGCTGGCTATTGTCGCCGCCGGCACGCTCCGTATGCTCTGCCAGACGCTCCTGCGGGCAAGATAGATTGCAAGCACACAGAAACTGATTGCCAGGTTGACCAGCAGCACAGCGCCAAGGGAGAAAAGCACGCTTCCGCCGGCATACGTGACCGGGGAGAACAGGGCATACTCGTTCTGCACGTTCAGGCCCCAGAGGTACATAGCCACGGTAGCCAGGATGATTCCGGCGCAGGCTGCGAGGGCCCTCCGGAGGGTGCGTTCGCGGAACACGAACATCACAGCAGCAGCCACAAACAGCAGCAGCGCGAGCCAAAGTAGCACCGGATCGGCCACCACCGCAGCGGTGAGCGAATCGTACAGCACCTTGAAGACCGGCTGGCCGTCGAGCCGCACCGCGCTGCCTCCGCTGAACGACAGGGCGCGTATGGAGTAGCGCTTGCTGAGGTGCAGCCTGGGGTTGACGCCATTTTCGGTGCCGGGGTTGCGGGTATCGACGATCAGCAGGCCGGATATGAGTTTCTTCTCCCCTACCTCGCGGGAGCGCACGATGTACCAGCCGGAGCCGATATTCATATATGTGGGCTCCTCGGTAACGTAACTGAGGGGCGAGCGCAGGTTCACGCGGGGGTTGGTAATGCGCTGGACCACAACGCGGGAGAAGATGTCGTCGTTGTACACCGGGAAGCGGCCGCGCCACGACTGGAGGGTGTCGGCATCGTAGGTGTAGATGACCATATCATCCGGCAGCTTGGCCTGGGGCCTGGTCTCGTAGTACTCCAGGCGGGCCATACGGCTCGCCAGGCGGCGCTGCACCTTGCGGGCCTCCGATGAGGTGTCGCCAACGGAACGGGGAGTCGCAACTGCGAACACCAGAAGCACGGCGCTGACCACCGCCAGCACCATCCAGATGTAATCGTATATGCGTAATCTCCTATTCATTATGATACGGCTCTCCTCTGAGGATTGAGAACGCACGGAACAGCTGCTCTGCAAAAACCGTTCTCACCAGCTGGTGCGAGCAGGTCATTTTTGACAAGGACAGTTTGGCGGACGCCCTCTCGTACATCTCCGGCGCGAATCCGTACGCCCCGCCGACCACGAAGACCAGGTCTTTGCCCTTCTGCAGGTACGAGCCGATGCGGGCGGCAAACTGGAGGGAGGTAAACTCTTCCCCGTGTTCGTCAAGCAGGATAACCGTATCCGAAGGCTTGATTGCCTTGAGCAGAAGCTCCGCCTCCTTGTGCTTAATCTGCTGGGGGCTGAGCGAGCCGGCGCCCTTGAGCTCCGGGAGCTCCTTCACCGAAAAGGGAACATAGTGCGACAGCCTGGAGGCATACATCTCCAGACCCTCGGCCACCCATCTGATGTCCGTTTTGCCCATTGTAAGCAAGCAGACGCGCATTGCCTGCAAAAATAACAAACTGGCTTAATATTTGCAAAAGATTGCCGGCGTATGAAGCTGAGAATCTTAGCTCTTTCCATTATCCTTCTGGCCGGCCCCGTGGCAATGGCCCAGAATTACATAAAGAGTTCCGTCCCCGCCGCAGCACCGGAAAACGGGGACGATGTTTTCATTCCCATCAGCAAATACATAGCCAGCGGCAACGCAGAGGCCCTTTCGGCCTGGTTTGCAGACAATCTGGAGATTGCGGTGCTCGCACGCGTGAGCGACGCCAGCCGCGCCCAGGCACGGCAGATAGTCAAGACCTTCTTCGACACCTACAAGCCGCGCAGCTTCGTCATCAACCACACCGCAGGCCGGGCCAATATGAAGTACGCCCTCGGCACCCTGAAGGCCGGCGGCGAGACTTTCAATGTTACGATATTCCTGAGCTGCAAAGACGGCACTTACCGCATCAAGCAGCTCAAGGTAGAGAGATTCTAAAGCACGTAGTCGCGCACGTCCTGCGCGGAGATTACGTCTCCTCCAAGAATCAGCAGGCGCTCCACCACGTTGCGGAGTTCGCGGATGTTGCCCTTCCAGCTGCGCTCCTGCAGCAGCGCCACCGCCTCGGGGCTGAAGGCCTTGCGCGGCATGGCCGTTTCGCTGCAGATACGCTCCACAAAGTAGTCCACCAGCAGGGGGATGTCGCTCTTGCGCTCGTCCAGCGAAGGTACGTGTATCACGATGACGCTCAGACGGTGATACAGGTCTTCGCGGAAGTTGCCCTTCTCGATTTCCGCCCGCAGGTCTTTATTGGTTGCAGCGATCACGCGGACGTCAACCTTTATATCGGTATCGCTGCCGACGCGGGAGAGTTTATTCTCCTGCAGCACGCGGAGCACTTTGGCCTGAGCGGCCAGCGACATATCACCTATCTCGTCGAGGAAGAGCGTGCCGCCGTCGGCCTGCTCGAACTTGCCCTTGTGCTGCTTGATGGCCGAGGTGAACGAGCCTTTTTCGTGCCCGAAGAGCTCACTCTCAATCAGTTCCGACGGGATGGCGGCGCAGTTCACCTCGATGTACGGCTGGGCCGCGCGGTCGCTCTGCTCGTGCAGCCCCCGGGCGACGAGCTCCTTGCCGGAGCCGTTGCCGCCGGTGATCAGCACCCTCGCGGGCGTGGCGGCCACCTTGGAGATTATCTCCCTGATATGCTGGATGGCCGGAGACTCCCCTATCATCTGCTCGCCGCCGTAGGCCTTCTTCTTAAGGCTCTTGTTCTGGGTGACCAGGCGAGTCTTGTCGGTGGCGTTCTTGATGGTGATGAGCAGGCGGTTGAGGTCCAGAGGCTTCTGAATGAAGTCGAAGGCTCCCTTCTTGATGCACTCCACGGCGGTCTCGATGTCGCCGTGGCCGGAGATCATCACGATGGCGCTCTCGCATCCGTCGGAGACGAGTTTCTCAAGCACTTCGGTGCCGTCGAGCCCGGGCATCTTGATGTCGCAGAAAACCACGTCGTAGTGGCCCTTGGAGGCCATTTCGTATCCGGAGGTGCCGTCTTCCGCAGTATCTACCAGGTAGCCTTCGTCGGAAAGTATCTCCTTCATGGAGTTGCGGATGCTCCGCTCGTCATCAACAATCAGAATCTTCATAATACTGCAAATATCGGAATTTTTTTCTACTTTTGTTGATGGTATGAACATTCCCGACATCATAATAGCCATCGACGGTTACTCCTCCACCGGAAAGAGTTCCTTCGCCAAACTGCTGGCCCGGAAACTCGGCTTCCTGTACCTCGATTCCGGTGCCCTCTACCGGGGCGTCACGCTGTTCGCCCAGGAGGAGAGGCTCATCAGCCGCCTGGGAGCAGTGAGCCCGGAACTGAAGGACGCCCTGCAGGACCTGCATCTGAGTTTCGGCAGCGACGGGCGCCTCTTCATGGGGGCCCGCTGCATCGAGCAGCAGATCCGCACAATGGAGGTTAGCTCGCAGGTAAGTCCCATTGCAGCAGTGCCTTACGTGCGCGCCTGGGTGGACGCCCAGCTGCGCGAGTACGGCCACCGGGGCCGCATAGTGATGGATGGCCGCGACATCGGCACCGCCGTTTTCCCCGAAGCTCAGCTGAAGATCTTTATGACGGCCAGCGAGGAGGTTCGCGCCCGCCGCCGCTACGACGAGCTTAAGGCCAAGGGCGAGGAGCCGCTGCTGGAGGAGGTCGTGCAGAACCTCCGCGAGCGCGACTACATCGACTCGCACCGCGAGACCAATCCCCTGCGTCAGGCCGCCGACGCCTTCGTACTGGACAACTCCGAACTGAGTTTCGAAGAGGAGCTCGCGTGGGTTATCGGCCTCATCCAGGGCAAGTTCGGCATATTATGATTTCCGTCGAAATCGAGCCTCACTCCGGCTTCTGCGGAGGCGTCATCCGTGCCATCACGACCGCCGAAGACTTCCTCTCGAAGGGAGACGGCCGGCTCTGGTCGCTCGGCGCCATCGTACACAACGAAGAAGAGCTCGCACGCCTGGGGCAGAAGGGCCTCGGCACCATAGACCACGACGGGCTGAGCGGGCTGGGCGGGAGCGATACCGTGCTGATTCGCGCCCACGGGGAACCTCCTCAAACTTACGCCAGGTTGCAGGAGGCAGGACTGCGTATAATCGACTGCACCTGCCCCGTTGTGCTTAAGTTACAACGGGAGGTAAAGGAGGCGGCCGAGCGCTCGCGGGTGGTGATTTTCGGCAAGATAGGGCACCCGGAGGTGCTGGGCCTCGTCGGGCAGACGGGCGGCCGGGCGCTGGTGGCGGAGACGCCGGAGCAGCTGCGCGAGGCGTTCGCCGGCGGGGTTCTTGGCACCGGAGAGCCGGTGGAGCTGTTCTCGCAGACCACGATGAGTCCGGAGGGCTACCGCGAGCTTGCGGAGGTACTCCGCAGACTGGCAGGGCCCGACGTCGTCGTGCACCAGAGCATCTGCGCGCAGGTTGCCTCCCGCCACAAGGAGCTGGCCGAGTTCGCGCGCACGCACGACGTTATCATATTCGTATCCGGAGCCTCCAGCTCCAACGGCAAGGTCCTGTTCGAATGGTGCCGCAGCATCAACCCCCGCAGCCACCGCATCGCCTCCCACGCCGACCTCCAGCCCTCCTGGTTCCTCGGCGCCACCTCCGCCGGCGTCTGCGGCGCCACCTCCACCCCCAAATGGCTCCTCGACCTCGTCGCCCGCCGCATCCCCGAACTCTAATCCCCCTTCCTCCACAAAATCGCCCCCTGGTGTGGACGAACCTTGCTTTTTAATCGGTTAGCGCACAAAAACGGCCTGATTTGTGGACGAACTGCGTCCGTAAACGGTAATAAACAACATAGCACGGAGCTCCTGAAGGGGCACCGTGCTACGAAATAGTCAAGGTAAGATCTCTTACACCCTCTGGCCGTAGGAGCGGTCGCTGGTGTTGACGGTGATCTTTTCGCCGGCTTCGATGAAGAGGGGCACCATGATGCGGGCGCCGGTCTCCAGGGTGACTTCCTTCTGGGCGTTGGAAGAAGCGGTGTTGCCCTTCACTGCGGGCTCGCTATAGGTAACCTCAAGGGTAACGTAGGTGGGAAGCTCGCAGGTGAGGCAACGCTCTTCCTCGCCGGTCACGAACATCATCTCCACGTGCTGGCCCTCTTTCATAAGGTCTGCGTTCTCCACCACGTCGTGGGGAAGGGTGATCTGCTCGTAAGTCTCTTCGTGCATGAAGTTGAAGGACTCGCCGTCATCGTAAAGGAACTGGTAGGGGCGACGCTCCACATCGATGGTCTCGATCTTTGCGCCGGCGGTGAAGGTGTTCTCCAGGATGCGGCCGTTCTCCAGGTTGCGGAGCTTGGTCTTAACGAAAGCGGGGCCCTTGCCCGGCTTCACGTGCTGGAACCATACGATCATGCAGGGTTTGTCGTTGAACTTGAGATAAAGTCCGTTCTTGAAATCAGCGGTTGTTGCCATATAATCTAATAATTAAATAATTTCAACAGTCTGCAAATATAAAAAAATGCTGTCTTTATTGCAAATCGAAGTGAATCCTACCTGCAGAAGGCACAAAAAAAGGCCGGCCACGGTGGCCGACCTCTTAGGATAGAGTGCGGGAATCGCCTTAGTCGTTGAGGGAGAAACGCTTGAAAGCGACGATCTTCGCTTCCTTGTCTTCCTTGGCGATAGCCTCCTTGACGGAGATCTTGTCGTCGCTCATCTGGTACTCCTGCTCCTCGAGGGTCATTTCCTTGAGGAACTTCTGCACGCGGCCGTTTGCGATGTTCTCGATCATCGCGGGGTTGAGGCTTGCGGCCTTCTCCTCGCCGACGGTCTTGATGATTTCACGGGCCTGGGCAGCCTGCTCTGGAGTAATCCAACCCTTGGCGGTGTTGGACTCGATGTGGTCCTCGCTGTCAACGTGTGCAGGGTTGATGCCGGCCTTCTTGAGGGCGGCGTCGATAGCCTTCTGCACCATCTCGTCCTTGGTCTTCTGCACTGCAACGGCCTTCTCGTTGTCGAGAACGCTCTGAGGGCAGTCGGCGATGCCGATGGACACGGGGTTCATGGATGCAACCTGCATCACGACACCCTTTGCCAGGGCCTCGGAAACGGGCTTGCTGAAGCCTACGAGGGCGCCGAGCTTACCGTTGATCTTGTGGATGTACTCGACCACGAAAGGAGCTTCGACGATGGCATAGCCTACGAGAACGTGCTTCTCGCCGGTCTTGCCGGTCTGGGCCTCGACGGCCTCCTCCACGGTGTAACCGTCAGCCATCTTGCAGGCCTTCAGGCCTTCAAGGTCGGCGGGGCAGTTGGCGATAGCCACGTCTGCGATGGCGTCTGCGAGGTTCTGGAAGTCTGCGTTGCGGGAAACGAAGTCGGTTTCGCATCCGAGGCAGACAAGGACAGCCTTGCCGTCTGCGATGCGGGCCTTGACGGCACCTTCGGAGGTCTCACGGTCGGCACGCTTGGCGGCGACCATCTTACCCTTCTCGCGGATGATACCGATGGCTTTCTCGAAGTTGCCTTCAGCTTCCTCGAGGGCCTTCTTGCAGTCCATCATACCGGCAGAAGTCATCTTGCGTAATTTCATTACGTCTGCTGCTGTAATTGCCATAGCTTTATCTCTTTAAGGGTTAATGGAACTTATTCTGCGGGCTCTTCTGCCTTTGCGGGAGCCTCGGCGGCGGGAGCTTCAGCCTTGGCCTCGGCACCCTTGCGTGCGCGGAGCTTGCGTGCAGCGGGCTTTGCAGCCTGCTCGGGCTCCTCTGCGGGGGCTTCCTTGTCCTTCTCGAGCTTGCGCTCCTCAAGACCTTCTGCGATGGCAGCACAGAGAACGTTCATAATGCACTCGATGGACTTTGCCGCATCGTCGTTTGCCGGAATCACATAATCAACGGGGGTAGGATCGCAGCAAGTATCAACCATTGCGAATACCGGGATGTTAAGACGATTGGCTTCCTTGACGGCATTGGCCTCTTTCTGGATATCGATAACGAAGATCGCGGAAGGGAGGCGGCTCATATCGCGGATGGAACCGAGGTTCTTCTCGAGTTTTGCTCTCTGGCGGTCAACCTGGAGGCGCTCACGCTTTGCGAGCTTCTCGAAGGTGCCGTCTTCTTTCATCTTGTCGATGGTGCTCATCTTCTTGATGGCCTTGCGGATGGTGGGGAAATTGGTAAGCATACCGCCCGCCCAGCGCTCGGTGACCGAAGGCATACCGACAGCGGTGGCTTTCTCGCTGACGATGTCCTTGGCCTGCTTCTTGGTGGCTACGAAGAGGATCTTGCGTCCGCTCTTGGCGAGCATCTTCATCTCCTCTGCAGCCTCGTCTATCTTGACGATGGTCTTGTGCAGGTCGATGAT
>DBYB01000045.1:0-2325 GCA_002309995.1 Bacteroidales bacterium UBA1197 | reverse complement strand
TCGAAGATGTACGGAGCCATCTTAGGATTCCACTTGCGGGCGAGGTGTCCGAAGTGTACGCCTGCATCAAGCAGTTCTTGGAAATTTGTACGTGACATTTTTGTTTGTTTCTTGTTTTTTGTAACTGTGCCCGTTTCTGCGGGCCTCTTTTCATCAAGGCGGAGTAGCGGCCTTGCCGGTCTCCGGCCTTTTCCGCAGGGTGGCAACATTCCATCGGGAATGTTTGGAACCACCACTGTGCGATCGACAACCGACTAACGTTTGCTGAACTGGAAGCGTCTGCGGGCTCCGGGCTGACCGGGCTTCTTGCGCTCGACCTCGCGAGGATCGCGGGTGAGGAAACCGGCGGCTTTGAGAGCGGGACGATATGCTTCCTTGTCAACCTCACAAAGGGCGCGGGAGATTCCGAGACGGATGGCCTCGGCCTGGCCTTTGATACCGCCGCCGCATACAGTGACCTTAAGGTCGAACTGGCCTGCAGTGTTGGTAACCTCGAAAGGCTGGTTCACCACGTAACGGAGGGTATCGGCGGGGAAATAGTTCTCCAGGGGACGGTCGTTGATGGTGATGTTGCCTTTTCCGGCAGTGAGATAAACGCGAGCGACAGCTGCTTTACGTCTTCCAAGGGCGTGTGTCTGTTCCATTTACTCTGTTTAAATTTCGTTCAACTTGATTTCCTTAGGGTTCTGTGCCTGGTGCGGATGCTCGGGACCTGCGTAAACGAACAGGTTGTTGAGGATCTTGCTGCCAAGACGATTCTTGGGGAGCATACCCTTGACTGCTCTCCGCACGAGTTCGGCCGGACGCTTTGCGAGAATCTCCTTGGGCGTGGTGAAACGCTGGCCACCCGGATATCCGGTGTAGCGCGTGTACACGCGGTCGGTCATCTTCTTGCCTCCCAGGGCCACCTTCTCAGCGTTGATGACGATGACGTTGTCACCGCAGTCCACGTTGGGGGTGAAGCCGGGCTTGGTCTTGCCACGAAGGACAAGGGCCACGCGGGCGGCGAGACGACCAAGTGCGAGATCCGTTGCATCAATGACGACCCACTCTTTTTTCACAGTCTCCTTGTTGAGAGAAAGTGTTTTGTAGCTTTGTGTGTCCACTGTCTTGATCTTTAAATAGTTAATACAAATGTTGCGATTCCTCTAAATATTAGGGGACGCAAAGGTAGAAAAAATATTTGTTATTCCAAAATTTTACCTATCTTTGCAGTCCGTTTCCAAGCCGTTGCAGCGGTGTTCCCGGCAAGGCTTACGATACGGCGGGGTAGCTCAGCTGGCTAGAGCGTCGGATTCATAATCCGGAGGTCGTGGGATCATGCCCCACCCCCGCTACCACAATAACTCCACGTGCAAAAAGCACGTGGAGTTATTCTTTATTAAGACATATTGCTTGTTTTGTATTTATTTTTGCATTATATTTGCAATACAAACATAAAACAAACCGCCTTATGACCTCAATGACTTTCAGAGTAGATGACCAGTTAAAAAGGAATTTCGATATCCTTTGTGACCAGTTCGGTCTTAGCAACACCGCAGCACTAAGCCTCTTTATGAAGGCTGTGGTGCGTGAACGTCGCATACCATTCGAAATCAAGGCTGACTCAGAGGCTGATGTTCGGAAGCAAGGGTGGGAAGCATTTATGAGGATGAGGGAATCTGCTCTGACTAGCGGCGCTGCTGATATGTCCCTTGATGATATCAACAAAGAGATAAGTGCGGTGAGGAATGGAAAATAGTGTTTTTGCGGTAATCGATACAAATGTGATTGTCTCCGCTCTCATTTCAAGCCGTCCCGACTCTTATCCCCTGGCTGTCATGGCTCATGTATATTCAGGAGCCATAACGCCTGTGTTTAACGACGAGATTATCAAGGAGTATCGGGTTGTATTAGGGCGTGAGAAGTTCCATTTTAATCCGACAGATGTCGAGAGCGCCATTGCTGTTATTACCAGTTATGGCTTAAATGTCGAACGGTCCAAGGTGGAAGGAGAAGTCTTTCCTGATCCGAAAGATATAGTGTTCTATGAAGTCAAGATGAGCAAGGAAGACGCCTTTCTTGTAACCGGAAATATCAAGCACTTCCCGAAGAAGCCATCTGTCGTAACGCCGCGAGAGATGGTAGAATTATTGGAGGACAAAGAAAAGAAATAATGTTCAAGATACTGTTCTTCGCACTGGCGATGCTGACGGGGTATGTGAATCCGTTCGTGGGGACGGATGCGCACGGGCATACGTTTCCGGGGGCGTGCGCGCCGTTCGGGATGGTGCAGGTGAGCCCCGACACGCGCCCGAAGGCCGGCGACTGGGACGGCTGCAGCGG
>DBYB01000019.1:2562-4663 GCA_002309995.1 Bacteroidales bacterium UBA1197 | reverse complement strand
CCCATCGTGGACATCCTCACCCTGGCGGCCACCGGCAGCGAATATGACTGCGGCGGCGTGATCTCGCGCACGGAAACCAACGACAAAATCGGCTACCTGGACCGCCACCTCTTCCCGGCAGTCTCCATCCTGGATCCGGTCTATACCTTCTCCGTGTCGCGCGGCCAGACAGCAGCCGGTATCGCCGACGCCATGAACCACGTGATGGAGCAGTACTTTACGGCCGACACCACCCTGCTGAACGACGGTTTCTGCGAATCCATGCTCCGCAGCCTGATGGTCAACGGTCGCAAGTGCCTGGACGATCCGCACGACTACACCGCGCGCGCCGAGATGATGCTGGCCTGCACCTACGGCTGCAACGGTATCCTCTCGCTGGGCAACAGCTACTCCGGCTGGCCCTGCCACGGCATCGAGCACGCCCTGAGCGCCTATTACGACATCACCCACGGCTGGGGCCTGGCCATCATCACGCCGCGCTGGATGAAGAAGATCCTGAGCGAGCGCACCCTGCCGCGATTCGTGAAATACGGCGTGAACGTCTTCGGAATCGATCCGAAACTGCCCGCACCCGAGATTGCCCAGCGCGCGATTGACGCCACCTACGCATTCTTCGAGAGCATCGGCATCCCCATGCACCTGCGCGATTTGGGAATCGACGAAAGCCGTATCCCCGAGATGGCGCAGCACATCGCCCTCAACGAAGGCCTCGACGAAGCCTGGGTTCCCCTCTCCGAATCCGACATCGCCGAGATTATCCGCGAAAGCTTGTAGGAACTATTCGCCGATAAATATTCGGTGAATAGAGAAATCATTCGCCGAATGGAATAGGAAGATTCTCTCTATCCTTTTACCGGTTGTTTTGCTATGTGGTATTCTTTGAGTAAATTTGTATTGTGATGGAGGGAAAGAAATCCATACGTTTCTACAACGACCGTGAGGTCCGTGCTGTTTGGGATGAGAATCGTTCCAAATGGTGGTTTTCTGCCATAGACATTATCCGAGCTATCAATGATGAGGACGATTACTTGAAGGCAGGTAACTATTGGCGTTGGCTCAAGCGGAAGTTCTCCAGCGAGGGGGTTCAACTCGTGAGTGTCACTCACGACTTTAAGTTCGAAGCTCCGGACGGTAAGCAGCGGGCATCAGATGCCTTGGATGCGAAATGTGTCCAGACGCTGGCAAAACGCTATCCCGCCAACCGGGCGAACGCCTTTTTGGATTGGTTCACCTACAGCGACAATAGCATTGACGGGCAGAGTAAAAAGAAGGCGTATGATTTGTTTGAAAGTGGCTTGCTGGACTCGCTGAAGCCTGGGACGGTGAAGTGCCTGCAGCAGATTCACGCTTTTATTTTCGGTGGCCTTTATGACTTTGCCGGAAAGATTCGCACCAAAAATATCAGCAAGGGCGGTTTTACTTTTGCCAATGCCCTGCATTTCTCAACGATTCTTCCCAACATTGAGAAGATGCCGGAGGGGACCTTCGACGAGATTGTGAACAAATACATCGAAATGAATGTAGCACATCCATTCATGGAAGGAAACGGTCGCAGTGCGCGCATCTGGCTGGATTTGATGCTTCGCCGTTCACTGAAGAAATGTATCGACTGGAGCCGGATAGACAAAAACGCGTATCTGGAAGCGATGCGCCGCAGCGTGGTTGATCCGGCCCCAATCAGGGCACTCCTTTCAGGTGCCCTTACCGATTTGATTAATGATCGCGAGACCTTCATGAAGGGTATCGACTACTCCTACTATTACGAGCAATCATAAACATTATTAAAATATCGCTTGCGATATAAAAAGAAAGTTGTATATTTGCATCGTGAACGATACAAATAACGATAAAAATATACAGCTATGGAAAAGATTTACAACTACAAAGCCCTGAACAACAGGGGCGTGGAAGTGGACTTCGCGCAGTATGAAGGCAAAGTCCTGATGATTGTCAACACGGCGTCCAAGTGCGGATTTACCCCGCAGTACGACGGCCTGGAAGAACTCTACCAGAAGTACAAAGACCAGGGTCTGATAATCGTGGGCTTCCCCTGCGACCAGTTCGCACACCAGGAACCCGGCTCCGACGAGGAGATTGCCGA
>DBYB01000019.1:1410-2549 GCA_002309995.1 Bacteroidales bacterium UBA1197 | reverse complement strand
CGTCACCTTCCCGCTGATGGCCAAAACCGACGTCAACGGCCGTGAAGCGCACCCCATCTTCGAGTACCTGAAGAGGCAGGCTCCCACCGAGGAGTACAAGGGTCTGAAGGCCAAAGCCACCCAGAAGATGCTCAAGGGCATCAGCAAGAGCGTGGAAAAAGAGAGCGACATCCTCTGGAACTTCACCAAGTTCCTGATCAGCCGCGACGGCACCACCGTCAAGCGTTACGCGCCCACCGTCACGCCCGCAAAGATTGAAGACGACATCCAAAAAATGCTCTAATGGAAAAAGAGGCGTTCCGGCTGGACAACCAGCTCTGTTTTAGGCTCTACACCGCTTCGCGTCTGCTCACGCAGGCCTACCATCCGCTGCTGTCGGCCCGCGGGCTGACCTATCCGCAGTACCTGGTGCTGCTGGTCCTTTGGGAGAAAGACGCGCAGCCGGTCAACGATATTGCCAAACGGCTCGTTCTGGAAACCAACACCGTCACCCCGCTGCTCAAGCGGATGGAGGCGGACGGCATCGTGACGCGCACCAAGGGAACGGACGATGCCCGGCAGATGATCGTCACCCTGACGCGGAAGGGAAAGCAGCTGCAGAAAGAGCTGCACGACGTCCCCGCCACCGTGGGCCGCGCCGTCCTGTGCGACAGCGTCACCCCCGAAACCGTCCCTGACCTCTTCCGGATGCTCGACGGCATGATAGAGCAGCTGAAAAGCGAGTAAAGTCTTGGGGCAAGAATAGGCAGGAGGTCAGACGGCCTCCTGCTTTTCTTTATTATGTGCTCGGGGAAAGGATCTCCTTGGAAAAGCCGATATCTTTTCGCAAATTTGTAGCATGAACCCGGTGGGAAATACGGGCTTGCGAACTTGATAATCCAATGACCGATATTGAAGAAATTACCCAGAGACTGCGTGAGTTTACGCAGGAACGGGATTGGGACCAGTTTCATAATGGGAAAGACCTGGCTATCGCACTGTCGATAGAGGCGAATGAATTGCTGGAGAGTTTCCTGTGGAAATCTCCCGAAGAAGCAAAGCCGGAGAAGATCCGGGAAGAGTTGGCTGATGTGCTGAATTATGCCTTTCAGATAGCCGACAAGTATGGCCTTGATATCAAGGAGATTATGCTTGAGAAA
>DBYB01000019.1:1141-1372 GCA_002309995.1 Bacteroidales bacterium UBA1197 | reverse complement strand
CGAAAAAGTATAACGAACTGTAATCGGTATGATTGTCTACAATGCTAATAAAGGACAGTTCGTCCAGGATGTGAGAACGGGTGTCATCGCTACTAAGATTCTCAATCTCATTCGGGAGAAGGGCCTAAATGCCGGGCAGGACCGCGAATTCGAATCCTGGCACAACTCCATGAAGTTCATGAGAGATATTGTGGATGACCGGGAAATTGACGACGAGGTCCAGATTGCGAT
>DBYB01000019.1:236-1120 GCA_002309995.1 Bacteroidales bacterium UBA1197 | reverse complement strand
TACAACATTCCCCAGACTTCCAAGCGAGTAGACTTCATCATTATCGGTGCCAACGAGCAAGGCAAGGATAGTATTGTCATCGTGGAGTTGAAGCAGTGGACCAAAGCCGAGGTCGTGGATGACGATATGCACTTCAGCGTGCGCACTTATGTGGCTAACGACAATCGGATAGTCTGTCACCCCTCCTATCAGGCATACTCGTATTCGCGATTCATCGGCAACTATTCGCAGGTCGTTCATAATAACAACATCAGCCTCGTTCCCTGCGCGTACCTGCATAATTATCTGTCAAAGTACAAGTCGGCTCTGTCCGCTGACATATACAAAGAGTGGTACACCTCTGCGCCGTTTTTCATCATGGATGAGGTGCAGCCGTTCATCGATTTTGTCAAGAAACATGTAACGAAAAAGTCCTCCAAAGGGGACCTTCTATACCTGATTGACCACGGCCGTATCAAGCCCACCAAGTCGTTGCAGGATGCTATGGCCACCATGGTCCGGAACGAGCCGCTGTTTGACCTTCTGGACGAGCAGGCTGTCTGTTTCGACATGTGCGTGCGCACTATGCTGCAGTGCCTGAAGGACAACAAGAAACGCACGATTATCATTCAGGTCGGTCCGGGCACAGGGAAGTCGGTTCTGGCTGTCAACTTGCTGTTGCATTATCTCCTCTGTAACTGCAATGCGGCATATGTTACCAAAAACAGGGCGCCAAGAGATGCATTTCTCTCGATTCTGTCAAAGAATAAAGCCGAAGGAATTGCCGATATCTGCCATTTATTCCGATCCCCGTTTGGCCTTTCCAAAGTTCCCGCGAATGGATACGACTGTCTGATAGTAGACGAGGCTCATCGTCTGGTTAAGAAAATGTATGGAGACTGGGG
>DBYB01000019.1:0-221 GCA_002309995.1 Bacteroidales bacterium UBA1197 | reverse complement strand
AAGAAGATGTATGGTGACTGGGACGGTGAGAATCAGGTGAAGGAGTGTATCAAAGCGTCACGTCTTACGGTGTTCATGCTGGATGAAGACCAGGCGGTCACCGCCAAAGATATAGGAAATGTTCAGGAGATTGCGAAATGGTGTAAGGAACTCGGCTCAACCATCATTATGCGCGAAGAGACCAAACTTGTCTCACAGTTCCGCTGCAATGGCAGCGATGC
>DBYB01000011.1 GCA_002309995.1 Bacteroidales bacterium UBA1197 | reverse complement strand
ACCAACTGAGCTAAGGAGGAATATGTTTCCTATCCGTTTCGGATGGGATTGCAAAGTTACTGCGTTTTTTTGGAATTGCAAATTTTTCCCAATTTTTTTTGTATTTTTGCCTTGTTATGAATGTGGATTTTCTGTCCGGAATGATCAAGGAGCTGATGCTCGACCATGATAGCCTGAGCCTGCCCGGCCTGGGAACTTTCGTGGCGGAGGAGATGCCAGCCAGTTTTTCGGACCGTGGATATACTCTGAATCCGCCGTACAGGCGGCTGGTTTTCAGTGAGAAGGCCACGGGCGACAGCCTTCTTCGCGACCTGTATGCCGGCGCTAATCCACAGGCGCCGGAGGAGGCCGCCTCCGTGCTCGAGACCTTCCTTCAGGAACTCAGGGACGAACTGATTAACGGCAAGGGCGTCGATCTGCCCGGCCTGGGCCGCCTGAGGGCCACCCGCGATAACCATTTCTTCTTCGTGGCCGATGAGGCCCTGGACATTTCGCCGGATACCTGCGGGCTCACAACCGTCTCCCTCAAGTCGCACAGGCCTGCCGTCCTGCCTGATGTCCCGCGTACCGCCGAGGCTCCCGCGAAACCGGAGACTCCTGCTCAGCCCAAACCAGTCTCCGAGCCCGAGCCCCCCGTGAAGCCTGAACCTCCCGTAGCCCCTGAGGCCCCCGCTCAACCGAACCCCCGCAAGGGCCTGCGCTGGTACGGCTGGGCCGGCATAGCCGTGGCGGCATGCGCGCTTCTGCTCGCGGGCTTCGTGGCTCTGTCCCGCATAGCCCCGGACTTCACTGACAAGATTCTCTATACCCCCGAAGAACTCGCAATAATCAATTACCCCGATGATGGACTTGGTTTACCCGGTTAGCATCGCCCCGCTCGCCAGGGGCTCCAAGCCCGGCCCGGAGATGATCCCAATTGTGGAACCCACCGGCAAGGTGGTGGCCAGGGCACCGAGGGAATGGTGCCATAATGGAAGCAAAGCTCTGCATCCTGTCGTTCATCTGCATATAATCGACAGGTACTCAAGGATATACCTTCAGAAAAGAGCGGCCACGAAGAGCCTCCTGCCGCTATATTGGGATACCGCTGTCGGCGGCCACGTTGCCTATGGCGAATACCTTCGCGAGGCCCTTTTCCGCGAGGCTGCCGAAGAACTGCGTTTCCACGATTTCAACCCCATTCCCCTCCAATCCTATATTTACGAGTCCGGCACTGAGGCCGAGCTGGTGAGTTGCTTCGCCGCCGTCGGCGCCTTCAGGCTCAGGCCCGACCACGACGAAGTGGCCGAAGGCCGCTGGTGGGAGATACCGGAAATAGAAGCCGCGTACGGCAAGAACATATTAACCCCCAATTTCGAACAGGAGTTCACCCAGGTGAAGCAGAGCCTCCTGGCACTATTGTAATGGATCCCCTGAAAAAATTCATCAAGGACCAGTTGTCCGTCTGGCCCCTTGCCGCGAAGAATTTCCGCGCCCTCAAATCCATGCGCGTACGCAGTCTGGAGATAGGCGGCCTGGAAGCAAAAATCCAGTACAATCCCAGCCGTATCGCATCCAGCACCGCAAAGATAGATGAAGAGACGCTGGCCGCCCGTCCCTGCTTCCTGTGCGAGCAGAACCGACCCCCGGAGCAGTTCCACCTGCGTTTCGAGGGCCGCAAGGGCCGCCTCTACAACGTACAGGTCAACCCCTACCCGATTTTCAACAACCACCTGGTAATCGCCCGCTCCGAGCATCTCCCACAGGCCATCTGGCACCATCTGCCCGATATGCTCGACTTTGCCAAGGCCTACCAGGACTTCACAGTATATTACAATGGCCCGAGGGCCGGAGCCTCTGCCCCCGATCATCTTCATTTCCAGGCGGTTCCGCGCCGCGTCCTCCCTCTGGAGACGGCCGTTGATGCCTTCCTCGACGCCCCCGGCGAGGCTATGTCGAAAGTGCGTGACGCACGGATGTACCACTTCCGCAAGTTCACCCGCGGCGTCTGGTGCATCAAGGCAGACACCACCAAGTCCCTCGCCAAACTCTTCTACCAGTTCCTCGACTGCTGCCCCGTGGCCGACCCCGGCCTGGAGCCGCGTTTCAACCTCTATGCCTGGTACAGGCAGGAGTTGAATGAATACAGGGTGATGGTGGTCCTCCGTACCGAACTCCGCTCGCATCACTTCTACACCGACGGCCCCGACCACCTCACGATAGGCCCCGGCGCCGCAGAGATGGCCGGCGTGTTCGTTGCCCCCGAGGAGGCCGATTTCGACAAGGCCACCCGCGAGCAGCTGGAAGAAATGCTCTCCGAGGTCAGCGTAAGCGAGGAAGACGAGGCACTCATTAACTTCCGTCTCACCCGTCGTCAGCAGGAAATCGAGGTCGGCATAATGTCGGCCGAACAGATCGATTTCGAAATCATCTCCGACGGCGCCGGCCCCCAGCGTGTCGGCGTGAAGGACGGCCGCATCAACTATAACGGCGCCCTATACGACGAACTCTATTTCGATTCCGTCACCCGTTCGACCCTCTTCGCCGAGCCGTCGTTCATCCTCCGTGGCGTGCCCATCGGCATCGACTTCCACTGGCAGCGCACGCAGACGCAGAAGTTCGCCGGTTCCCTCAAGTTTATCGCCGAAGGCAATAAGATTACCGCTATCAACAAGATAGGCATCGAAGACTACCTGGTGAGCGTCATCTCCTCCGAGATGCGGGCCGATGCGTCGCTGGAGTTCCTGAAGGCGCACGCCGTAATCTCCCGCAG
This sequence comes from Bacteroidales bacterium UBA1197, assembly GCA_002309995.1. GTDB lineage: Bacteria > Bacteroidota > Bacteroidia > Bacteroidales > UBA932 > Cryptobacteroides. Next base: position 7,949 of record DBYB01000011.1, on the reverse strand, counting down.
CTGGCTGCTCGCTCGCATCGAAGACCGCAGGCATCCGGAGCAGGCGGAATCCGCCATCCCCCACGAGCGTTACGATGTCTGCGCCGACGACCATTGCCAGCGCTACCAGGGCCTCACGCCGGCGGTAGGGGAGAACGTGCGCAAGGCAATCGACCTCACCTGGGGCCAGACCCTCCGCTACGACGGCAAAATCTGCGACACGCGCTACTCCAAATGCTGCGGCGGCCGCACCGAACTCTTCAGCACCTGCTGGGAAGACCGCGACTACCCGTACCTGCAGAGCGTCGAAGATCCCTGGTGCGACTGCCACGACAAGGCCATCCTGAGCCAGGTGCTCAACGATTACGACCTCGAGACCTCCGACTTCCACGACTGGGAGCAGAGTTATACCAGGAAGGAACTGTCTGAGCTAATCAAGGCCCGCACCGGCATCGATTTCGGCGACATTGAGGCTCTGGAGCCCGTTGGGCGCGGCCCCTCGGGGCGCATCAAGTACCTGCGAATCAAGGGAAGCAAGCGCACGGAGATAATAGGCAAGGAGCTGGCGATACGCCGCGCGCTCAGCACCTCTCACCTCAAGAGTTCCGCGTTCGAGGTGGAGGCTGACGGCGACCGGATAATCCTGAAGGGCAAGGGCTGGGGCCACGGAGTGGGCCTCTGCCAGATAGGCGCCGCCGTAATGGCCGCCAACGGACACGATTACAAGGAAATACTCAAGCACTATTATGCAGATGCGGACATTCAATAGCAAGACTCCCTGGCTCTGGATACCCACTCTATACTTCGTGGAGGGCCTGCCATACTTCATCGTAAACACCATATCCCTGATAATGTTCAAGGATATGGGTATGGACAACGGCACCCTGGCCCTGCTCACGAGCCTTATCAGCATACCCTGGGTGATAAAGCCCCTCTGGAGCCCCTTCGTCGATATTTTCCGCAGCAAGCGCTGGTGGATACTGGCTATGCAGCTCGTAATGCTGGCCACCGTTGCACTCACCGCCGGCAGCGTGCGGCTGAGCACTTTCAGCGTTACACTCATCCTATTCATCATAGCCGCATTCGCCTCCGCCACCCACGACATTGCTGCTGATGGCTTCTATATGATAGCCCTGAACAAGACTCAGCAGTCGGCGTTCGTGGGCATCAGGAGCACCTTCTACCGCATCGCGTCCGTATTCGGACAGGGTGTGCTCGTGGTGCTGGCAGGAGTGCTGGAGCGCCGCCTGGGCGATATTCCGCGCGCCTGGTCCTACACTATGATGATATCGGCGGCCATCCTTGCAGTGTTCTCCGTCTGGCATCTTTTCGCCCTTCCCATGCCCTCCGACGACACTAACGCCGGCGACGTGCGCAGTGCGAAGGACGTGCTGCGGGAGTTCGGCGGCGCCTTCGCCTCCTTCTTCAAGAAGAAGGGCGTATGGCTCGCCATCGCCTTTATGCTGCTGTACCGCCTTCCCGAGGCCCTCTCGGTGAAGATCCTGTTCCCGTTCTTCCGTGATCCTGCGGAGGCGGGCGGACTGGGCTTCAGCACGGACCTCTACGGCATCGTATATGGCACCTTCGGCGTCGTGGCGCTTCTGGCCGGCGGCATCCTCGGAGGCCTCGCAGCCGCCCGCCTCGGCCTGCGCAAGTGCCTGTGGCCGATGGCGCTCGCTCTCGCGCTACCGTGCTCTGTCTATCTGTATATGAGTATTGCCCAGCCTTCGAGCGTATGGGTGGTGGGCAGTTGCGTGGTGCTGGACCAGTTCGGCTACGGTTTCGGCTTCTCGGCTTATATGCTATATATGATGCACGTCTCTCAGGGCCCCCTCAAGACGTCCCATTATGCCATCTGCACCGCCTTCATGGCCCTGTCTATGATGCTCCCGGGGCTGGTCGCCGGTTACCTGCAGCAGGCCCTCGGATATGTCGGATTCTTTATCCTCGTAATGATATGCTGTATCGCAACATTCTGCGTCACCTTCTTTGTGCGGCGGCGCTTACCGTCGGAATAGAACTCGGAGCCCAGGTCAAGCCGGGTATCGAGGTGCTTCGCGATCGCGGGTTCGAAGGCCTGCAGGGCAAACGTGTGGGCCTGCTGACCAACCCCAGCGGCGTTGACCGTCAGCTCCGTTCCACCATCGACATCCTCAACGAAAACGTGAACCTGGTGGCCCTGTACGCCCCCGAGCACGGCGTCCGCGGCGACATCTGGGCCGGCGGCAAGGTTGAATCCGGCACCGACAAGGCTACCGGCCTCCCTGTCCATTCCCTCTACGGCCCCACCAGGCAGCCCACGCAGGAGATGCTCAAGGACATCGACATCCTGGTGTACGACATCCAGGACGTCGGCACCCGTTCCTACACCTTCATCAGCTGCCTCGGGCTCGCTATGCGTACCTGTGCCGCGATGGGCATACCCGTGATGGTGCTCGACCGTCCCAACCCGCTGGGCGGACTGAAGGTTGAGGGAAGCGTCGTGCGGCCGGGATTCTTTTCCTACGTGAGCCAGTACCGCATCCCGTATGTTTACGGCCTCACGGTAGGCGAGGTGGCCATTATGATCAACGAGGAAGGGCTCAACTGCGGGCAGAAGGGCGACGAGAAGCCGCTGAAGTGCTCCCTCTCGGTGGTTCCGATGGAGGGCTGGGAGCGCAGTATGACTTACGACCGCACCGGCCTGCCCTGGGTGATGCCGTCGCCCAACATCCCATATCCCAGGAGCGCCATTTGCTACCCCTGCGCGGGCCTGGTGGGCGAATTCAACGATTACCTGAACGTCGGAATCGGCTACACCATTCCGTTCGATGCGTTTGCGGCCGAGTGGATCGACGCAGATGAACTTAAGGCCAAACTCGACAGTTACAATGTGCCTGGAGTGGCCTGGCGTGCGGCGCACTACACTCCTTTCTACGGCAGCAGCGCCCGCAAGCTTATCCACGGCGTGCAGTATTACTTTACCGATTACGAGGCGGCACCCCTCACCCTGATACAGTTCTACGTGATGCAGGCCGTTTACGAATTGTACAAAAAGAACCCTTTCGAGCTGTCTCCCGGCAGGATATCGATGTTCAACAAGGTTTGTGGCACGGATTATGTCAGTACTGAATTCAGCAAGCGATTCAGGGTATCCGACATTGCGGACTACTGGTCGGCGGATGTACAGGATTTCCGGAGCTTGTCGGAAAAGTACTACATTTATCATTAAAACCACTGACTTATGAAACACTTGACCAGAATTGCAGCTTTGATGATGGCAGCCGTCATCTTCGCTCTCCCGCTCGGTGCACAGTCTCGTGGCGGTCATTCTTCCGGGCACGGCAGTGCCTCCAGCTCGTACAACAACAATCACAGCCGTTCCGGCAGCAGCAGCTCCGTTGGAAGCAGTTCCTCCGGCAGCCGCAGCTACTCGGGAGGCGGTTCCTCCAGCGACAGGCGCAACGGAACCCCGAACGTCAGTTCCGGCTCGTCTTCCGGCAAGCCGAACGTCGGTTCCGGCAGCAATAGCAAACCTTCCGGCGGCAATGGCCACGTAGGAAAATCCGGCAACGGTAACAAGCCTTCCGGTGGCAGCGGCCACGTAGGCCCTGGTTCCGGCAACAAGCCTTCCAGCGGCAACGGTCACGTCAGCCATTCCGGTAGCGGCAACAAGCCTTCGGGCGGTAGCGGTCACGTATCGCACGGCGACAGGCCCCACGGAGATCGTCCTCACGGCGACCGTCCTCGCGGCGACAGGCCCGCACCCGGCACGCGCCACCATCACTACGGCGACGGCTCCGGGCACCACGGCTCAGGACACGTTCACGTGAATCCCAATCCGGGCCACCGTCCTCCGCGTCCCAACCATCACGTACACCGTGAGCTCAGGGGTACTCCTGCTCATTTCAGCTATCGCGGACACCACGGTTACGGACACTACGTCGCTGCTCCTCCGGCATACTATATCCACCGTATCTACAACGGCATAGACTACTATTATTGGGATAACGTGTGGTACCGCTACCGCGCAGGCCGTTACTGGGTATGCCGTCCTCCTATCGGCTACGTGTTCAGCCCTCTGGCAGACGCCGTCTTTACGGCGGTCTTGCTGAACGAACTTGCCGAGCGCGAGTATGCAGCCTCTGTTGCCAAGGGGTCTTCAACCCTCAATCTCGTGCGCAACTACGCCGCAGCTGGAACCGAGTACTTCTACAACGACGGAGTGTTCTACGTTCGCACCTCAGACGGTGACTATAAGGTAATCGTACCTCCTGCCGGCGCAATGGTTGACTATTTGCCTGAGGATTTCGAGGAGTTCGAGTTCAACGGCGAGACCTATTACAAGGTTGATGATACCGTGTACGGTATGACAATCTCAGAAGACGGCAGGGCCTGCTTCGAGGTGCTCGGACAGTTGGTCGATTGATATGGCGGTAATAGGCGTATTCGATTCAGGCTCAGGCGGCCTTTCAGTTCTCAGGGAGATTCGGAAGATTCTCCCTGATGAACGTTTTGTATACTTCTCCGACAACGCATACTGCCCTTACGGAGAGAAGACAGCAGAGTTCGTGACCGGCCGGAGCAAGGCTGTCACGGACCTTCTGCTTTCCAAGGGGGCTTCCGCCGTGGTGGTTGCGTGCAATACGGCCACGGCCGCGGCTATTGCTACGCTGCGGGCCGATTACGGCATCCCGTTCGTGGGTATGGAGCCGGCGGTAAAGCCGGCGGCCAGCGGCACCCGGAACGGTGTCGTGGGCGTGCTTGCCACCGCCGGTACGCTGAAGGCTACCAAGTATCAGAATACAAAGAGCCAGTATGCCGATGCGGTACGCATAGTCGAACGGGTAGGGCGGGGCTTCGTGGAACTGGTCGAGAGCCTCGACCTGGACAGCCCGCACGCCGAATCGGTAGTGCGTGAGAGCCTGGAGCCGCTCATCGATGCGGGCGCCGATACGATAGTGCTCGGATGCACCCATTATCCTTTCCTCCTGCCGCTTATGAAACGCATCGCTCCTGCGGACGTGCGTTTCATCGACCCGGCCCCGGCCGTGGCGCGCAGGCTCGTGGATGTATTGCAGAACGCCGGCATTCCCCTTTCAGACGATGCTCCGTGCGTGGAACTGCTTTCGTCGGGCCCATCCGACACCTTGAAAAAACTCTACAGTATCATATGAAGATCTTACGAATGACAATGATGATTTGCGCCGGTGCTCTTGGCGCTGCCTGCGGCAACAAGGCCGCGGATTTCAAATATACCGTGGACCAGTTTGCGGACGTGAAAATTATCCGCTACCAGGTTCCCGGCTGGGACGAACTGAGCCTTCAGCAGAAGGAGTACGCGTACCACCTCGCCGAGGCGGCGAAATGGGGGCGCGACATACTTTGGGACCAGAACTGCAAGTGGAACCTCCAGCTGCGCCACGCGGTGGAAGACGTGCTCGAGAATTACGCCGGCGACCGTAAGTGCAGTGAGTTCCAGGCGTTTACTGAGTATGCCAAGAGGCTCTTCTTCAGCAATGGCATACATCATCATTACGCAGAAGATAAATTCTTCCCCACCTGCAGCCGCGAGTATTTCGTCAAGTTGCTTGATGGGGTAGGGCGCTCCGGCGAGGCTGACTTCCTGGCAAGTTACGCATTCGACCCCGATGTGTGCCCCCAGCGCCGCAGCACCGCTTCCGGAGTCGATATCGTCGAGTCCTCCTCCGTCAACTTCTACGAGGGAGTCAACCGCGACGAGGTTGAGGCCTATTATGCTTCGATTGCAGATCCCAAAGACCGCAAGCCCATATCCTATGGCCTGAATACCAAGGTGGTTAAGGAGAACGGAGTCGTCGTTGAGAAGCCCTGGAAGGTCGGAGGCATCTACGGCCCTGCCATCGAGAAGATTTGCGCCGAGCTCGAACTCGCCCGCAAGGTGGCCGAGAACGACATCCAGAAGCGCGCCCTGGGCCTGCTGATTGAGTACTACCGCACCGGCGACCTCCGCAAGTGGGACGACTTCAACGTTGAGTGGGTGAAGGATACAATCGGCACCGTCGATTTCGTGAACGGTTTCGTTGAGGATTACAACGATCCCCTCGGGCGCAAGGGCGCTTGGGAGGGCCACGTCAACATCAAGGACGCCAAGGCCTCCGAGCGCTCAGCCATCCTGAGCGCCAACGCGCAGTGGTTCGAAGACAATTCACCGGTGGATCCGAGGTTCAGGAAGCCGAAGGTGAAGGGCGTGAGCGCTAAGGTGATCAACGCCGTATGCCTTGCCGGCGATGCGTATCCCGCTACACCCATCGGCATCAATCTGCCCAATGCAGACTGGATCCGCCGCGACCACGGCTCCAAGAGCGTCACAATTTCCAATATCTCCCACGCATACGACTACTCAGCCGAGGAGCAGCCTGCCAGCGTGCTCACCGAGTTCGCCTGGGACGATGCCGAGATAGCACGCTCGAAGAAGTACGGCTCCTATGCGAGCGAGATTCACACCGACCTCCACGAATGCCTCGGGCACGGCTCCGGACAGCTGCTGAAGGGCGTTTCCGCTACTGCTATGGGTGAGTATTCATCAACTCTTGAGGAATCCCGTGCCGACCTGTTCGGCCTGTATTATGCCGCCGATCCCAAGTTGGTCGAACTCGGCATTATGCCCGACCTGGAGGCCTACAAGGCCGAATACGATTCGTTCATCCGCAACGGCCTTATGGTGCAGTTCAACAGGGTTGAGCTTGGCCGCCCGAACACCGAGGCCCATATGCAGGACCGCAAGCTCATAGCCGAGTGGTGCCTGCAGCAGGGCGCTGCCGACAATGTGATAGAGAAGAAGGTGCGCGACGGCAAGACCTACTTCGTGATCAACGATTACGAGGCGCTCCGCGGCCTGTTCGGCAAGTTGCTGGGCGAAGTGCAGCGCATCAAGTCCGAGGGCGATTATGCCGCAGGCAAGGCCCTCGTGGAGACCTATGCGGTGCAGATCGACCCCGACCTGCATAAAGAAGTCAAGGACCGCTATGCGGCCCTCGGACTCAAACCTTACGGTGGTTTTATCAATCCGGAAATCGTTCCCGTGCAGCAGGCCGGAGTGGTTGTCGATTACGAGATTGTCTATACAGACGATTATCTCGGCCAGATGCTGGAGTACGGCCGCAAGTACGGCGTACTTTAGTTTCCGAAATACAGATTGAGCAGCTTCGCGAGCCGGTAGCCGGCATCGCGGAGCTGCAGGCTTATAAGCTCCCTGGACTTCTCCACTGTGTCGGGGTCAAGCTCTTCAGTGAGAGGGGGATTGATTTCGTAGATATAGCAGTTGCGGTCGCCGCAGGCCTTTGCCCATTCCACCGGGCCGCCTTTGGCTATGCGGTTGCGCTGGCAGCCGTTGCAGTTGTCCAGCTGCGCTGCCAGCTCGTCGGCCTTGATGCCGGGCCAGAGTTTGGCAGGCATTCCGTCGTACAGGCCGTGGAAGGTCTTGAATTCCTCTCCGTTGAGCCTGCAAGGCCAGAAATTCCTGGGGGCGGGGAAGTAGGAGTGCACTGGGCAGTGCATATCGCCCACGAAGTGGATGAGCATACGTACGTTCATCACCACGGCGGAGTCTGTAAGATCCTTGTAGTGCTTCAGGTTGTAGTCAACCACCTGCAAGGCGTGGATGGCATCTCCCTTTGCCAGGCGGGGATTGGGGTCGTAATTGTGATTCTCGTCAACGTTGTACACGTGCCAGGCGGTGGTGTAAGCGATGGGCACATCCTTGCGGTGGGCGTCCATCCAGGTGGCGTCCTTCTTGAGGTCGTAGTCGAAATACTTGGCTATGTTGGCCTTGGTCTTTTCCGTGAGGTGGCGCTGGGCCACGGCGATTACGGTCTGGTGGCCCAGACTTCCCCAGGCCTGAAGGTTGAGGCAGAACATCGCTGCCGTCAACAAAGAAATGGCGAGTTTTTTCATTGTTTTTGGCGAATATGTCCTTCAAAGATAGAAAAAATATTCGAAGAATAAATTAT
>DBYB01000028.1:20618-20774 GCA_002309995.1 Bacteroidales bacterium UBA1197 | reverse complement strand
GCCTCAGCACCATTAGCAGCGAAATCCGCCTCAAATCGTTCCCAATGATACCGGTTGATGCACCGTTAGTCGTTCCCAATGGTGTTATTGTGCGCACCATTAGATGCAGAAATCCCCTCAAAGTGCGCCCAATGGTGCTGACCTCAGCACCATTAG
>DBYB01000028.1:0-20606 GCA_002309995.1 Bacteroidales bacterium UBA1197 | reverse complement strand
AATCCTCTCCCAATGGTGCCTGCCTCTGTACCATTAGCGGCGAAATCCGCCTCAAATCGTTCCCAATGGTACCGGCTGATGCACCATTAGCTTCAGTTATTGTCCGTAGCGGGCAGTGGGACCGTGCTTGCGGAAAAAGTGGACTTCCTTCAGTTGTTCATTGCATGAGGCTGAAGGGTTGATTTGAAGTGTGTAATATGCCATTTTGGCGATTTCCTCCAGAACAGAGGCGTGGAATGTGCCTTCTTCCGGTGTCTGTCCCCAGGTGAACGGACCGTGGTTCTTGACCAGTACTCCGGGAGTATGAACCGGATTAAGTGCCTTGAAACAATCCGCAATGGCATTCCCGGTTTCTCTTTCATAGTCGCCTTTCAGTTGCTCTTCCGAAAGAGCTGACGTGCAGGGAATTGGGCCTCGATAATAATCCGCATGAGTGGTGCCCAGGCAAGGAACAGCCATCCCGGCCTGAGCCCAGGCCGTGGCAAAAGGGGAGTGGGTGTGAACGATTCCTCCAATCTCAGGGAAGGCTTTGTATAAGACAAGATGGGTGAGGGTGTCGGAAGATGGTTTAAGTTTCCCCTCAATTACCTTTCCATTCATATCAACCAACACCATATCTTCCTCTGTCATAGTGGTATATGGCACCCCGCTAGGTTTGATTACCACTATACCCCTGGCTCTGTCGATACCAGACGCATTTCCCCAAGTATACTTTACCAGCCCGCTCGTAAAAAGCTCAAGATTAGCCTGAAGTACCCGACGTTTCAAATCTTGCATATTCGGTTTCCTCTCTGATTAATAATCGCAATATACGAAAAACTATCGGAAAAGTATAAAAATCAGCAATTTCTAAAAAAACCGTAAAAATGTGACGAATGAAGGGGAATTGCGTGTCGGATTCTGTTTATTATTCGCTTATTTTGCCACAAAAACAAAAACTATGAGATTCTTTCTTGTTTCCACTGATTGTTTGAAAGACCGCCTGCTTTTTATCGATGACGTTGACTTCCGGGTTGGTATGAATTGTGTGGCGATTGCCGCTTTCCAGTTGCATATTAATGTGCTTGCGTTCGTGTTGATGTCCAATCACGTACACTTTGTGGTGGAATGCTCTGCTGAGGAAGCTGTCATTTTCGCACATAAATTCAAGCAATTGTATGGTCGACACATACATCAAAAGTACGGGACGATTGATTATCTCAGGAAACTTCGCGTCGATGTCCAGGAGTTGATGATTGAGGATGAGTCGCTTCAGAGGGGCATCGCATATGTGCAGATGAATCCGGTTGCCGCCAATATCACCCCGACAGCGGTTCAATATCCTTGGGGAAGCGGACCATCGTTCTTCAATGTAGGCCCGGTCAAAGGCGTAGAGATTGACTCTTTGTCATTACGCAAACAGAACGCTTTGCTTGGAAGCAGAGTTATCCTACCGGCTTCCTGGCTGCTGGGGCCTGACGGCTATATACTACAAGAGTCCTTCGTTCATATTCAATTTGTGGAAGCTCTATACCGGACTCCAAATAGTTATTCTTATTTCCTGAATACTTCGTCCAAAGCACGGGCTCGTTTGGAAAAAGACCCGGCTCCATCATTCAGGGACCAGATAATCCTGGCTGCAATCCCCGATTTGTGCCGCTCGCTGTATCGGTCGGATGGTCTTGATAGTTTGTCGCCTGAACAATCAAAGGATATCATCAGACAACTCAAGCGCAGGTTCAGTATGGATATTAAACAGTTGGCCAGAGTCACCGGAAAGTCGCCCTCTGTGATTGCTGAGATGCTGGAATCCTTTTGACATAATAGCCCTTCTGTGAGTGGCATTCGGCTTGGCTGGGATTGTTTTCCCAATCAGTGATTTTTCCTCGTCGCTTTCTGTCCTCAATGGTGCCGGCCTTTGCACCATTGGGAGCAGAAAGTGGCGGAAAACGATCTCAATGGTGCCGGCCTTTGCACCATCGGGAGCAGAAAGTGGCGTAAGGTTCGAAATAATTCATTATATTTGCCATATGAAGGACAACAGAATTCCGGCGGCCTGTCTGGCCGCGCTCTCGATGGCCGGCTGCGGGAAGCAGGCCCCGGAGCGGCCGAATATAGTTTTTCTGCTGTTCGACGACCTGGGTTACGGCGACCTCGGCTGCTACGGGCAGGAACTGATAGAGACCCCGAATATCGACGCCCTGGCCGCTAAGGGTCTGGTATTTACCGATATGTACACCGCCTGTCCGCTCTCCGCCCCGTCGCGCTGCAGCATAATGACCGGTATGCACAGCGGCCACAGCCAGATTCGCTCAAATGACGAAAGGGTGCCACGGCCCGCCGGGCTCACTCCAGCCAACGCCGAAACCTGGTTCGAACGCATCTGCAACAACCCCGACTTAGAGGGCCAGTGGCCGATGGAGCACGGCACGCCCACCATCGCCACGATGCTGAAAGGGGCTGGATACCGCACCGCAATGGTCGGCAAATGGGGGCTCGGCGGCCCCGGCTCCGGTTCCGCTCCCAACGACTGCGGCTTCGACTATTTCTACGGCTTCAACTGCCAGATGCTGGCCCATTCTTATTATCCTGATTACCTCTGGGAAAACGACCGTAAGGTGCTCACTGGCAACGAGTATATGCCCGTCAGCCGCCGTCTCGATCCGGGCGCGGACCCCTACGACATACGCAGTTACGATAAATTCAACCAGAAGGCATATTCCTGCGACCTGATGTACGGAAAACTGGAACAATGGGTGAGCGAATCTGCCGCTTCCGGCGACCCGTTCTTGTTGATGTGGACCACCACCGTGCCGCACAGCACCGTGCAGGCCCCGGAGGAGGAGGTGATGTACTATGTCCGCAAGCTCGGGGAGGAGAAGACCCCCATAACCGACGGCGGATGGTACTATCCGGTGTTGTATCCGCACTCCGCATATGCGGCAATGATTACCCATATCGACACTCAGGTGGGCCGTCTCGTCGCCCGTCTGAAGGAGCTCGGAGTTTACGATAACACGCTGATAATCATTACGTCCGATAACGGTCCCGCTTGCAACTCCAATTCGCCCATAGAGTACTTCCGGAGCGGCGGTCCGTTCCGTTGCGGCAAGGGCTGGGGCAAGCGCTCGCTGCAGGAAGGCGGCATACGTATGCCGTTCGTGGCCTGCTGGGGCGACCGCCTGAAGCCCGGCCGCTGCGGCTACATAGGCCAGTTCACCGACCTTATGCCGACCTTCGCCGAACTCGCCGGCGCTGAGGCTCCGGAGTGCGACGGAATATCGTTCGTGCCTGCCCTATATGGCAAGAAGCAGCCTGAACGTGAGTTCCTTTACTGGGAGTTCCCGGGCGGCAAGGGGCTCGTCGCCGTGCGAATGGGTAAATGGAAGGGCATTGTGAGGGATGTCAAAAACGGCAGCACGGAAATGGAGCTGTACGACCTGGAGTCTGATCCCGGCGAGACCGAAAACCTGGCCGCGGCGCACCCCGAGACCGTCGCCCGTATGTGGGAGGTCGTAGAGGCCTCGCACGCCCCCGTGCCCAGCGGTAATCCCAACTTCGAAATGACAATCAACTATCCACAATAATGAAACGCTATCTCATTGTCCTTGCGGCCCTTATGATGACGGCCGCCGTGTCGCTGGCCCAGACCGCAACCGAGGCCCGCAACGAAATTATGCGCCAGGCCTCCGAGGTACAGGCCCCCGACTACAGTGCGTATATCCTTACGCCGAAGGCTCCTGAAACGCCCCGTATCAACGGCCCCAGGATCTATGGCGAGCGCCCCGGCGCCCCGTTCCTCTTCCGCATCCCTACTTCTGGCGTGCGTCCTATGAAATTCGAGGCCAAGGGACTGCCGCGCGGGCTCAAGCTCGATGCCGCCAAGGGTATCATCACCGGCAAGGTGAGCAAGAAGGGCACCTATCACGTTCAGATTAAGGCCACCAATGCCCTGGGCTCCGACACCCGCGAGCTCCGTATCGTCATCGGCGACCGCATCGCGCTCACTCCTCCTCTCGGCTGGAACTCCTGGAACGTATGGGGCAACACCGTGAGCCAGGACCTGATGATCGCATCGGCCCGCGCTATGGACGAGAGCGGCCTGGCCGACTACGGCTGGTGCTACGTGAACATCGACGACGGCTGGCAGGGCCTCCGCGGCGGCAAGTACAAAGGGATACAGCCCAACAAGAAGTTCTCCGATATGAAGGCCCTGGGCGACTCCATCCACGCGCGCGGCCTCAAGTTCGGCATCTACTCCGGCCCGTGGATTTCCACTTATGCAGGCCATATCGGATCGTCCTGCGACAATGAGGAAGGTACTTACTGGTGGATCGAGCAGGGCGTTGCGGACGAATTCTGCAAGGCGGACCGCAAGAAAGTCGAAAAAGAGTCGATACGCAGTTTCGGCAAATACTCCTTCGCCGCTGCCGACGCCCGCCAGTGGGCCGAATGGGGCGTGGATTATCTCAAGTACGACTGGAACGTGAACGACGAATGGTGGATGCGCGATATGCGCGAGGCACTCGACGCCACCGGCCGCGACATAGTTTACAGCATCTCCAACCACTCCCGCGTCACCATCGGACCGGCACTCGACAAGTACGCCGAATGCTGGCGCACCACCGGAGACATCCGCGACACCTGGGAGAGTATGTCCGAAATCGGATTCGGCGGGCAGGATTGCTGGGCTGCCTGGCGCAAACCGGGCCGCTGGCCGGATGCCGATATGCTGGTGCTCGGCAAGGTCGGCTGGGGCCGCAAGATGCGCTGGACCGAACTCACCCCGTGGGAGCAATATACTCACATAACTCTCTGGTCCATACTGGCTTCGCCTATGCTTCTCGGGTGCGATATGAGCGCCCTCGACCCCTTCACCCTGAGCCTGCTCTGCAACAGCGAGGTGCTGGACGTCAACCAGGATCCGCTGGGCCTGCAGGGTGTGAGGTTCGCGTCTGATAAGGATCACGTCACCTACGTCAAGCCTCTGGAAGACGGTTCCATTGCGGTGGCGCTGTTCAACCTCAGCGATACTGAGAGGAAGCTGGGATTCTCGCCCAAGAAACTCGGACTTTACCCCGACCAGACCGTGCGTGACCTCTGGAGGCAGCAGGATGTGGGCGTTGTTGGCTTCAAGGACCGCTGGGAGGTTACCGTGCCTGCCCACGGCTGCGCATTCTACCGCCTCAGCCCCGGCAATACCGGCGAGAAACTGGAAGGCCTGTACCGCCAGTAGGCCTGCCATGCCCGCAATTATTGAATGCGTTCCCAATTTCAGCGAGGGACGCGACCGCCGGGTAATAGACTCCATAGTTGAGGCCATCGCCTCCTCTTCGGAGGGGGTGAAGGTGCTCGACGTGGACCCGGGGGAAGCCGCCAACCGCACGGTCGTTACCTTTGCGGGCGGGCCTGATGCCGTTGTGGAAGCGGCTTTCCGGGGGGCTGCCAGGGCGCAGGAACTCATCGATATGCGCTACCAGCGCGGCACGCATCCGCGCAGTGGCGCCATCGATGTGCTGCCTCTCGTGCCTGTTGAGGGTGTTTCGCTGGAAGAGTGTGCCCGCCTTGCGCGCGGGCTGGCGGAGCGTATGTTCCGCGAACTCGGGATTCCGTGCTACTGCTACGGAGCAGCAGCTCTCCGGCCGGAACGTGCTAATCTGGCCGTCTGCCGTTCCGGGGAGTACGAGGCCCTGCCTCGCAAGATGGCCGACCCGGCGCTCCGCCCTGACTTCTGCGGTGGCTGGGACGAGCGCGCGCAGCGGGCCGGCGCTTCCAACGTCGGCGCGCGTGAATTCTTGATAGCAGTCAATTTTAACTTGAATACCAAATCTGTGTATTTGGCGATGGAGATTGCCCGCGACGTTCGTGAGAGCGGCCGTAAAGCTCCGGATGGCACCAGGGTGCCGGGGACCTTGGTCGGCTGCAAGGCAATCGGCTGGTATATAGAGGAATACGGCATTGCGCAGGTGTCGATGAATATATGCGATACTAAGGCCACTCCGCTGCATGTCGCCTATTCTGAGGTGAAGCGGGCCGCTTTCGCTCGTGGGCTTGAGGTAACCGGAACAGAGATAATCGGGCTGGTACCTCGAAGGTCTTTGCTTGATGCCGGCCGCTACTTCCTTGGAGGAAGTGCCGGTGAAGACAGGCTGATGGCGGCTGCGGTGGAAGCTATGTCTCTGGATGCACTCCGTCCGTTCGATCCTAAGCTGAAAGTCCTGGAAAATCGTATATTTGCAGAATAATAGAGCCGCATATGAAAAAACTCATTCTCCTTTTATGCCTGTTGGTATCCGTTTGCGCCGGAGCCCAGACCCCCAGAAAGCACCACGTTGAGGCCGGGGCCGGCTTGGCACTTCCCAAGGACCTTCTGACTAAAGGATTGTTCGACGAAGACAACTCTTTCGACCTTTATCTGGGGTATCGCTACAATATCACGGACCAGATAGCAGCCGGTGCCGTTTATTCGTTCGTATGGCCGCACGAGGCAAGGAGAATCGTGGACGCTTCCACCGTCCAGTGGATTACTATGATCAATTCCCTCAACGCATATGCTGAGTATCAGCTGGGACCTTTTGCCGGCGGAATCGGAATCTTCCTGGGTCTTGGCGGAGGCGTTCAGTACACTTACCAGCAGTGCGCGAGCCATAATCTGTCCGATCTGAATTATTTCCACCCCAGTCTCTATGTGCACGGCGGACTTGAGTTTATGCAGCACCTGCGTCTGACTGTAAGTCACAGTCATTTCGGATATTGCCCGTATTTCTGCATCAACCTCGGATGGGCTTTCTGACGGGCCGCCATTTTCAAAAGAATCGTAAATTTTCGAAAGAATCGTAAAAATGTGACGAACGGAGTGTTCCGCTCAGGTCCAGTCTGCGGAAATTTTTATTCCTTTGCAGAAAAACCTGACGATGAAGACTTCACTCCTATGCGTGGCGCTCGCCACATTAGCTTCCTGTTCTCTGCTTGATCCGCCGCTCCCGTTCGGGGAGCCGCGATGGAAAGATGACGGCGCTGCCGCTGGTCGTGGCGGTATGTCTCCGTTGCCGGGAGCCGATACCGTATTCCTTATATCTGCAATAGAATTCCCGGAGTCCTACGACTGGCAGCGCGACAGCGCCTTCGGAGCCGTTGACTGCACGCTGCGGCTTTACAGCAACGGCGAGCCGTGTCTCGAGATGCCTGCAGGGCCGGCCGCTCGTATCGGAGTGGCTCCTGATATGCATCATTTTATAGACGGTTCCCTTTTTACCGAATACTCAGATGCTGCAGGTACCGTGGTAAAGCGGGACGGGCAGGTTGTTTCGGCCTGGAAGGACGGCGAGAAACTACTCGGCCTGCTGATGCGCGACGACGAACTGCATACACTCGGAGTGCAGAAGCAGGGAGGCGCGCTTGTATATCGCGTGAACGGAGAAACGGAGTTGAAGGTTCCCGGCGGCATTGCCTGCGGGGGTTTCGGCACCAGCGGTTACGGGCCGACGGGTGCTCTCTACGAAGACTCCGGTCAGGTCTGTTTTGCCTATTACACCAGGATCGGAACTGCCGTAAACGCAGTGGTCGTAAACGGCGGAATCCCAGCACAGCAGGCCTTGTTGCCAAATCATACGGTATTGGATATCAAACAGATAGCTGGAGAGAAGATAGTGCTGTACAACTCTGCCGGCCACACTTCCGTGAGCATTGGAGGCCGCTGCTGGACTATCAGTATCGGAGGGGGAGTGCGTTGGGAAGACGGCACTCTGGTGGAATATGAGGGTGCGCCGGCCGTCCTGGGCACCTACAGCAACGGCAAGAGCGTGCTGCGCAGCGGCGTCGGTTGGAACCGCAGATGCAATGAACTCGGGCCGGAGTCCGGATATATATATTGCGACGGCTGCGACTGTGTTGTACTGGATCCCTCCCGCCACGCCGCTTGCCATTTCTTTCACCGTGGCTGTGCCTGCCAGTTGGGAAAGGACCTGGCCTGCGTGTTCACGCCCCCGCCCGGTGCCGGACCGCCTTTTATGGAATACCGCGACAAACGGACTGAGTTTAACTTCTACGGATACCTTACGGGGATATCCGCATTAATACGGGAATAATATGCTGATTCGTGTTTATGGAGCCAAATGCGTTGGCATCCAGGCAATTAACGTAATGGTCGAGGTAAATATCGACAAGGGTATAGGCATACATCTGGTTGGCCTGGCCGATGCAGCGGTGAAGGAAAGCCTGCTTCGCACGACAACGGCCCTGCAGGCTATGGGGTACCATATTCCGGGCAAGCGTATGGTAATAAATCTGGCACCTGCCGATATGCACAAGAACGGCAGCGGATACGATTTGCCGATAGCCATTGGCATCATAGCGGCATCCGAACAGTGCTTCCTGCCGCTTGCAGGAAAATACGTAATGATGGGGGAGTTGGGCCTTGACGGAAGCGTGCGGCCGATTCCGGGAGGCCTGCCGTTTGCGGAACTGGCAGGTAACGAGGGCTTCGACGGCATCATCCTGCCGGTTGATTCGGCGCTTGAGGCATCCGGGCTGGACAACGTCAACGTGTTGGGTGTAAGGAACCTGCACGATGTGGTGAGGATACTCTCGGGCGATCTATGCGACGACCTGCAGATACGCAACACTCAGGAGTACCGCGATCTGGCTCAGTCCGTCAGCCGTGGATACTCGGGCGAAGTCCCCGACCTGAGCGACATCTACGGTCAGGAAGGCGCGAAGCGAGGGTTGGAAATCGCCGCCGCCGGGGGCCACAATATCTGTATGATAGGCCCTCCCGGCTCGGGAAAAAGTTCACTTGCGAAGGCCCTGGTGGGGATATTGCCGCCAATGAGCAAGGAGGAGAGCCTCGTTACGTCCAAGATTTTCAGCATTGCCGGAAAAGGCCGCCTGCGCTCCGGACTGATGCAGACTCGGCCTTTCCGAAGTCCACACTATTCGGCATCGCTGGCGGCAATTATCGGCGGCGGGGGCGGCGACGGCGTGGTGCCCGGGGAAATCAGCCTTGCGCACAATGGTGTGCTTTTTCTGGACGAGGCCGCGCAAATGCCGAGGAGCGTGTGCGAGGCGTTGCGAGGGCCGGTGGAAGACCGCAGGGTGACGATATCCAGGCTCAAGAGCAAGGTGGAATACCCGTCGTCGTTTATGCTGGTGATGGCCTCCAACCCCTGCCCGTGCGGCTATTGGGGCGTGGGCGACAGATGCACCTGCACGGCCTCCCAGCGCATTAATTATCTCTCCCGTCTCAGCGGACCGATGATGGACCGTATCGATATACAACTATCGGTTCCGGCGATTCCTGCCTCGGATGTGGCTCGCCTGAAAGAGAAGGAGTACAGGCCGGAGGCCAGCAGTGATGTGGCGGCACGTGTGGCCGCAGCGCGGGCGATTCAGGCCCGCCGCTTCGCCGGGGAGAGTATCTTTACCAACGCCGAGATGGGCAACAAGCAGGTGGAGCGCTTCTGCAAACTGGATACAGCCTGCAGCGAATTGCTTACGGGAATAATGGAGAGGCTTGGGCTGAGTATGAGAGCCTATTTCCGTATCATCAAGGTAGCCAGGACCATAGCAGACCTGGAGGGGAGCCGGGACATACGGCCGGCGCACATTTCCGAGGCGGCGGCTTACCGCTTTCTCGACCGTCTGTGATTTTTTTGCTACATTTGCGGCATGCATCACGAGATTGTAATACAAGACTTGTCTGATCTGGGGCGTGCGGCCTCTCAGTTCCTTAAGGAGATTGACGGCGCCACGCTCATCGCCTTCTATGCCCCAATGGGCGCTGGTAAGACCACATTCATCACTGCCGTCTGCCGGGAACTGGGGGTGAGGGAAGATGCCATCAGCTCTCCTACCTTCGCCATTGTGAACGAGTATCGTACGGCTGCGGGAGTGCCGGTGTATCATTTTGATTTCTATCGTATTACAAAACTCGAAGAGGCTCTCGACATGGGGCTCTACGAGTATCTCGACAGCGGCGACCTCTGCCTTATGGAGTGGCCGGAGAACATAGAAGAACTACTGCCTCCCGAAACACTGGCAGTAAGTATCACAGTGCATCCGGACGGCAGCCGTTCAGTTGAGTGGGACGCTTAGGCCCTACTCGTGTCTCTCAGGGATATTGATTTCCAGGTTGAACTTGGGAATGTCGAGCAACGGCTTTTCGTGGCTCTTGCGAACCGCATCCCACATTTTCTCCACTATTTCCGGGTGCTCCGTCGATACGTCGTGCGCTTCACGCGGGTCTTCGACTATGTTGTATAGCTCCATCGCGTGATTGCCCTTGGCGGCTTTCTGCAGCAGGCCTTTCCATTCGCCCATACGTACTGCGACCCATCCCTTGCCGCCGGGGAACTCCCAGTAGAGATATTCGTGTTCCGTCTGCTCTTTGCCGCTTATGGTCGGCATGAAGGAGATGCCGTCGTTCTCGGGCGCTTCCGTGCCGGCCAGTTCGGCAAAGGTCGGCATCAGGTCGGCGAAGTACGCTATGTGGCTGCTCTTGCGTGCCTTTAGGCGGTCGCCCCAGGAGAGGATGAAGGGCATTCGTATGCCACCCTCGTGCAGCGAGCTCTTGCCCCAGCCGGCTGCGCAGCTGAACGGCCCGCCGCTGAGGAAGTATTCCATAGGGGAGTTGCCGTTGTGCGCAGGTCCGTTGTCGGAGGTCACGATGAAGATGGTGTTGTCCCAGACTCCAAGTTCCTTGAGTTTGGCCACGAGTTTGCCAACTTGTGTATCGATATGGGTGACCATCGCTGCATAGGCCGCGTGGGGATAACGGCAGGGGAGGTACATTCTGCCGTTGGTGCGTGGTTCCTCGTCTCCAAGTTTATCCACGTAGTACTGAATTTCATCGGCCGGAGCCTGCACGGCGCTGTGCGGCACGGTGGTAGTCCACATCGCGAAGAAGGGCCCGCCGGCGTTGTCGGTGATGAACTTCTCCAGTTTGTCGTACATCAGGTCGGGGCTGTAGTACTTGCCTCCGTAGCGGTCATAGCTGGCCGGGTCGTTCGGGTCGAGGCCTTCCGGCAGCGGCTCGCCCTGCATCACCGTTTCGTTGCCCGTGGCAATCTTGACGTCGTTCTCCCAGAGATGCGTGGGGTAATAGCTATGAGCCAGAGCCTGGCAGTTGAATCCGTAGAAGTAATCGAAGCCCATCTTGTTGGGGGTGGATTCGCTGGTGGGGAATCCGAGGCCCCATTTGCCGACCATCGCGGTCTTGTAGCCCGCCTGCTGCATCATCTTCGCTATCGTGGGCGTCTCTGCGAGCATAGGCTGCTGGCCTTCCATCGTATCGTCGATGAAGAGAGTGTTCCAACCGCGTCCGTCGGTAGGTACGAAATGCTCCTCGTTGTTGCGTATCTGGCTGTGGCCCATATGCCTGCCTGTCATTATGCAGCAGCGCGACGGAGCCGAAAGGGGAGCCGCCGTGTACATATCGGTAAAGAGGATGCCGTGCGACGCCAGCGCATCGATGTTGGGCGTCTCAATCTTTTCCTGGCCATAGCAGCCAAGGTCGCCGTAGCCAAGGTCGTCGAAAAGGAGGAAAACGATATTCGGCTTTTCGGGAAGTTTTTCCGCGCCGGTGCAGCCGCAGGCCGCAGCTGCGGCGGCCGCAATGAGGAGTCTGTCGGTTTTCATATCAGCAATGTTAGCCATAATTTGGGGATTCTGCAAATATTCGCTACTTTTGCTATGATAATGACGCGGGCGAGGATGGCCTCTCCGCAACGGTAACACTAAACATTATGGCAGTAATCGATTGGCTGATCGTAGCGGTTTTCCTTGGTGCGCTTGTCACCATTGGATATCTTTTCTCCCACAAGAACAAGAACATAGAAGATTATTTCGTGGCGGGGCGCTCGATGCCGGGCTGGCTCGTGGCCATTGCCGCCACGGGCACGACCATCAGTGCAGGTACTTTTGTGGGTTCGCCTGAACTGGGCTTCAACACCAACCTCACTTATGTGCTGAACCTCCTCGGTTCCATCGTGGGCGGCTGCCTTGTGGCGGCGCTAATCTTGCCTAAGTTATACAATGCCAAGACGATAACCATCTACGGCTTCATCGGCGACCGCTTCGGCGAGTCTTCCAAACAGGCCAATTCGGTAATGTTCCTCATCGGCCAGCTGCTCACCAGCGGCAGCCGCCTGTTCATCGCCGCCATCGCCATCAGCGTCATCGCCTTCGGCAGCATACAGTTCCAGTTTATGGTGTGGAGCATCATCATCCTTGGCCTGGTTTCCACCTTCTATACTATGATGGGAGGCATCAAGGGTCTGCTCTACATCGATACTTTCCAGACACTGCTGATGATTTTCACCGGCGTGGTCGGCCTGGTGCTGATAGCCTGCGACCTTAACGGCATCAGCCTCAAGGAGGTATGGCAGACGCTCACCGCCGACGGTATGGTAAAGGCTCCGGCCGCTGCGGGCGTGGCCCCCGGAATGGCTGCAGACGGCACCCTCTCCGGCTGGGTGCCCGGCAGCAAGGTGCAGATGTTCGACCCCAGCGTGGACTTCTCCAAGCCCTACACCATCCTGGGCGGCCTCATCGGCGTGGCTTTCTTCAAGATTGCCCAGTACACCACCGACCAGGAGTTCGTGCAGCGCCAGCTGGCCTGCAAGGACGTGCGCAAGGCGGGCTCTTCGCTCATCGCTTCGCAACTCCTCGCCCTGCCCGTGGTGCTCATCTTCCTCTGCATAGGTTTGCTGCTGTATGTCAAGTACATACACGATCCTGCCTGCGACGGTGCGCTCAGTACGGCCTTCTTCTCCGACGCCCGCGACATCTTCCCGCAGTACATCAAGAACCACATCCCCATCGGCGTGCGCGGCCTTATGATTACCGGCCTGCTCGCCGCCGCGCTGTCGAGTTTCAACTCAGCCATCAACTCCATGGCGTCCAGCTTCGTGGCCGACCTCTACCTGCCTCTGCGCGCACGTCGCGGCAAGGCGGTCAAGAGCGACAAGGATCAGATTTCATCATCCCGCTGGATGGTTGGCCTGATGGGTATGATGCTCACAGGCTTCGCCATCGTGACCTGCGTTATGCAGCAGAGCAGCGGCCTCAATCTGGTAGACTTCGCCACCGGCATCATGTGCTTCGCCTACGCAGGTATGATTGGCGTGTTCCTTACGGCGATTTTCACTAAGAGGGGCAATTCGCGCAGCGTCATTGCAGCACTTGTCGTCGGCGCCCTCATCATCATCCCTCTGATGTTCCAGAAGGAGTTCTTCGGCCACAACTACATCGCCTGGACCTGGTGGTGCCCCATCGGCGGCCTCGTCTCCACCCTCGTCTGTATGCTTGGTAAAGCTAAGAAATAATGAAGCGCGTTTCCATATTACTTTGTTTCCTCGCTTGCGCGGTGTGCGCGATGGCGGGAAATGTCAACGGTAGGGTCATCTGCAACGGCCGGCCGGTAGCTGGCGTGCCTGTTTCGGACGGAGTGTCCATAGTGCTTACGGACTCCCTCGGCCGTTATTCCATCGATTCCGCCAAGAAGGGTGGTTCCGTGTTCCTGATTACTCCCAGCGGTTGTATTGCCCGCAGCCTGGACGGCCTGCGTCCCGGATTCTGGCAGCCGCTGTATCTGCCGGCAGAACAGGAAGAGATACACGATTTCGTGCTTGAGGAGCAGGACCAGAAAGGCTACACGATGCTCTTCCTGGCCGATATGCACCTTTCCGCCGACCCCGCTCGCGACGACCTGCGCCGCTTCCGCGAGGAGGTGCTGCCGGTGATCTGCCGTGAGGCCGCAGCAGCGCCCGGCGCAGTCTATACCGCCAACTTGGGCGATACGACGCACGATATCTATTGGGGCGAATTCAATTTCAACGAGTCCGACGGCCTGCGCCTGCTGCAGGACGTGGGTTATCCTACCCCGATGTACACGGTGATGGGCAACCACGACCACGATCCTTCCATTGTCGGAAAGCATGTCGATTGGCGTGCCGGCTGGCGCGAGCGCGACTGCTGGGGCCCCGGCCAGTACTCAGTAAACATAGGCGGCGACCATTGGATTTTCCTGGACAACATCTACTATGTGAACGTTGAGGGCAAGGGCAAACAGGCCCCCGGCGTGCGCGGCGACCGCAGCTACAAGAGCATCCTCACCAAGACCCAGTACGCCTGGCTTGAGAAGGACCTGGCGATGGTGGACCCGAGCACCCGGGTTTTCGTGTGCACCCACGCGCCCGTTCTCTTCTCCGGCAGGGACAGCGGCCTCCTGATGCCCCAGGAGCAGGTAGAGCGGCTCGACTCGCTGTTCGCTCCTTTCGAGCACGGGGTCACGGTTTTCTCCGGTCACACCCATCGCAACGATATCTGCAATCATCCTGATTACCCGAACATCCATCAGCGTACTATGCCCGCCACCTCCGGCATCATGTGGACGACGCCCGTCGGCTGGCCTCTGTACAGCAGCGACGGTGGCGACGCCGGCTTCTGGATCGGCACTTTCGTCCCCGGTGCCGAGCCCCGTTACCGCCTGGAGACCTATCTATACGGCGAGAAGTACTTCCGTTTCTACGATATGAACGCCGTAGGTGAGTACTACCGTGCGAGCGAGGGCGTCAAGCGTCAGCAGGAACTGTATCCCGGCCAGCGTCTCGACTACGGCCAGAAGAAGTGGCGCAACCACGTAATGCTGAATTACTGGGGCTGGGAGCCCGGGGATACCGTGGAGATGTTTGAGAAGGGCCGCAAGCTC
The DNA here is from genome assembly GCA_002309995.1 of Bacteroidales bacterium UBA1197. Classification (GTDB taxonomy): domain Bacteria; phylum Bacteroidota; class Bacteroidia; order Bacteroidales; family UBA932; genus Cryptobacteroides. The sequence goes on along the minus strand of DBYB01000028.1, from coordinate 5,920 downwards.
TCAGTGGAGGCCACGCGCTACGAGGACCCGACCAAGAATATCGCCTACGAACTGCCGCGCGTGATGAACCCGTACAAGCACAGTTCCAAGTCGTCGCGCGACGTAACCTATCATATGTACGTGGCTAAGACGTCTTCGGCGCGCACTCCTGTGACCGTGCGCATCTATGCCTCCGACGGTAGCCTTAAATTCGAACAGATTTTCGAGCGCCCCGGCGCCTTCGACCCGTCACAGCGTTAGTTCTGCCTCTGGCGAACGGCCTCAAAGAGGAGGATTGCGGCGCTGACGGACACGTTGAGGGAGTCGAGACGGCCGAGCATAGGAATGCGGATGTGGGCCGTTGCGGCGCTGCGCCACGCCTGCGAGAGACCGGTGCTCTCGGTGCCCATTACCAGGGCCGTACCCCGGCGCATATCGGTGTCGTAGTAGAGTGAGGAATCCTGAAGCTGGGCGGTAAGTATTTGCACTCCAAGTTTTTGCAACCAGGCTATCGCGTCTGCGGAAGAGCAGGCTACGCAAGGCACGGTGAAGATGGCACCTATCGATGCACGTATCAGGTTGGGATTGTACAGGTCAGTCAGCGGATCACACACCAGCACGGCATCAGCCCCGGCCGCATCGGCGCTTCTCAGCACCGCTCCCAGGTTCCCCGGCTTCTCCACGCTTTCCAGCACCACAATCAGTGGATTCTCCGGCAGCCTCAAATCTTCCAACCCCATCCGCTTAGCCTTCACCTCGGCAATCACCCCCTCCGTACCCCCGCGATACGCCACCTTCTCATAGACTTCTCTACTAACTTCGAACACCTTCGCCCCAGCCTCTGCCGCTGCTGCCCCGGGGGCTCTCCCCCCGGAAACTTCGCTACGCTCATCCCTCCCACAGACTGGTGTCTGTCCGTTCCGGAGCAAGCTCCGTCCCGTCCATCCCCCAGCCTGCGGGCCCCTCCCGTTCAAGTGGCCACGGGCGGCCACTGTTTCCGGAGGGAGAGCCCCCGGGGCAGCAGCGACAGAGGCGTCTCCGGCGATTTCCGGACAAATAAACAGGGTGTCGATTTCGTAGCCGGCGGAGAGGCAGTGTTCCAACTCGCGGCGCCCTTCGACTACGAACAAGCCGAACTCGCGCCGCAGGGATGAGTCCTTCTGCAGTGCGAGCAGGCGCTTGATCTTGGGATTCTGCGCGGAAGAAATGACCTCGGCCATCTATTCGGAAGCCTCTTCGCCCTCTTTCTTCAGTTTCTTCTCCGGCCTCATCTGAGGGAAGAACAGCACGTCCTGGATGGTGGTCTGGCCCGTCATAAACATCGTAAGACGGTCGATTCCCATACCGAGGCCCGAGGTCGGCGGCATGCCGTACTCAAGAGCGCGCACGAAGTCCATATCGATGTACATAGCCTCGTCGTCGCCCTTGCTCTTCAGAGCGGCCTGCTCCTCGAAGCGCTCCAGCTGGTCGATCGGGTCGTTCAGCTCGGAATATGCGTTCGCCAGCTCCTTGCCGCACACGAACAGCTCGAAACGCTCGGTCAGGCTCGGGTCGCTGCGGTGACGCTTGGTAAGCGGAGACATCTCCACCGGGTAGTCGATAATGAAAGAAGGCTGGATGAGTTTCTCCTCGCAGTAGGCGCCGAAGATGGCGTCTATCAGCTTACCCTTGCCCATCGAAGGCTCGATATCGACGTTCAGCTTCTTGCAGGTGGCGCGGAGTTCATCCTCCGACATACCCTTCACGTCAACTCCGGCGTACTCCTTGATGGCGTCCAGGATGGGCAGACGGCGGTAGGTGCCGCCGAAGTCCACCTCATTGCCGCCGATGTTCACCTTGGTAGTGCCGTTCACGGTGAGGGAAATCTTCTCCAGCATCTTCTCCACGAAGCACATCATCCAGTTGTAGTCCTTGTAGGCTACATATATCTCCATACAGGTGAACTCGGGGTTGTGCGTCTTGTCCATACCCTCGTTGCGGAAGTCCTTGGCGAACTCGTAAACGCCGCTGTAGCCGCCCACGATGAGCCTCTTGAGGTAGAGCTCGTTGGCGATGCGGAGGTAGAGAGGGATGTCGAGTGCGTTGTGATGGGTGACGAACGGACGGGCCGTGGCGCCGCCGGGGATACCCTGGAGGATCGGGGTCTCAACTTCCAGGCAGCCTGCTTCGTTGAAGTATTCGCGCATCGTGGCGATAATCTTTGCCCTCTTTACGAATACGTCCCTCACCTGAGGATTCACGATGAGGTCAACATAGCGCTGGCGGTAGCGGAGCTCCGGATCGGTGAAGGCGTCGAATACCTGGCCCTCAGCCTCCTTTACTATGGGGAGAACGCGGAGCGACTTGCTCAGCAGCGTGAGTTCCTTGGCGTGAACGCTCAGCTGGCCGGTCTGGGTGATGAAGGCGAATCCCTTGATGCCGATGATGTCGCCAATGTCCAGCAGGCGCTTCCAGACGGTGTTGTACATTGTCTTGTCTTCGCCCGGGCATATCTCGTCGCGCTTGACGTATATCTGGATGCGGCCGCTTTCGTCCTGCAGTTCGCCGAACGACGCCGCTCCCATTATGCGCCGGCTCATAAGCCTTCCGGCTATGCATACTTCACTGAAATTTCCGGCCTCCGGATTGTATCCCTTGAGGATTTCGTCCGCAGTGGCGTTAACGGGGTATTCCGCTGCGGGGTAAGGCTCTATGCCCAATTCTCTGAGCTTCGCCAGCGATTCGCGGCGTATCTGCTCCTGTTCGCTAAGTTCGATAATCATAACTCGCAAAAGTACGCATTTTTCGGAGATTATTATCTATATTTGGGGAATTGAATGATTTAGTTATGTCTGAGAAAATTGCAAAACTGATGAACGACTCGCCGCTGGCACGCTGGACCGTGCTGGTGCTCGTGGCTCTGATGATGTTCTTCGCGTATATGTTCGTGGACGTTATGAGCCCGCTCAAGTCGCTGGTAGAAAGTCAATTGGGTTGGAATAGCAGCGTTTTCGGAACGTATGCGGCGTCGGAGTACATACTCAACGTGTGCGGCTTCCTGATTATCGCCGGCGTTATCCTGGATAAACTCGGGGTGCGCTTCTCCGGCGTGCTGTCCGCAAGCCTTATGGTGGCCGGCGCGGCCATCAAGTTTGTTGGAATCAGCGACTGGTTCCAGACCACCGGCTTCGCCCAGTGGCTCGGCACCTGGTGGGTTGAGATGCCCGCAAGCGCCAAGATGGCGTCGCTCGGCTTTATGATATTCGGCTGTGGCTGCGAGATGGAAGGCACGAACGTGTCCAAGATTCTCGCTAAGTGGTTCAAGGGTAAGGAGATGGCTCTTGCGATGGGCCTCGAGATGGCAATCGCCCGCCTCGGCGTGTTCGCCGTGATGTGGATCGCTCCCATCATCTCCAACGCCTTTGGCGGCAGCATCATCGCCCCTCTCGGCTTCTGCGGCGCGCTGCTCTGCATTGGCCTCATCAACTTCATCATCTTCGGCGTGATGGACCGCAAGTTCGACAACCAGCTGGTTGCAGCCGGTCTGGCAACCGAAGAGAAGTCGCCGGAGGACGAGTTCCACATCAGCGACCTCGGCGTCATCTTCAAGAGCAAGATGTTCTGGATCGTGGCTCTTCTGTGCGTGCTCTATTACAGCGCAATCTTCCCGTTCCAGCGCTACGCGACCAACTTCCTGGAGGAGACGCTCGCGATTGATGCGACCGTGGCGGCCCGTCTGTTCAGCTGCTTCCCCATCCTGGCTATGTGCCTCACCCCGCTCCTTGGCATTTTCCTGGATCGCATCGGCAAGGGTGCTTCAATGTTGATGATTGGTTCGATTATAATGATTGCCTGTCATCTGAGCTTCGCCTTCCTGCTGCCGGTCTTCCCGCAGAAGTGGTTCGCAGTGCTGCTCATCGTGGTGCTTGGCGTGAGCTTCTCGCTCGTGCCTGCAGCCCTCTGGCCCAGCGTGCCGAAGATTATCGACGAAAAGGTGCTCGGCAGTGCCTACTGCCTCATTTTCTGGGTGCAGAACATCGGCCTCTGCCTCGTGCCTATGCTCATCGGTTCGCTCCGTCAGAGCACCGGTGGCTATACCATCCCTATGATTGTGTTCTCCAGCTTCGGCGTGCTGGCGTTCTTCTTCAGCCTGCTGCTTAAGGCTGAAGACCGCAGGAAGAACTACGGCCTCGAACTCCCGAATATCAAGAAGTGATGGGAAAGAAGCTTCGCTGGGTGGCTCTGGTGTGCCTGATGGTGCCGATGTTCGCGTCGTACTTCTTCGACGACTCGTTCAGTACCCTCTCGCAGATTTTCCAGCATCCTGAGTGCCTGGAACTCGGCTGGAACAGCGCTGATTACGGCTTCTACGCCGGTGGCTACAGTTTCCTGTGCGTCTGCGGCGGCCTCATACTCTGCGGCATACTCCTCGACGTGTTCGGGGTGCGCATAGTCGGCAGTATCTTCGTCGGGCTTATGGCTCTGGGTGCCGGCATCGTCGTGGTGGCCCTCCGCAGCGGGCTCGAGCCTCATACTTCGCTGATTCTGGCGTATGCCGGATGTATGATCTTCGGCCTGGGCAGCGAGATTGCCGGAGTGGCGGTCACGCGTTCCATCGCCAAATGGTTCAAGGGTGGCCCGGTTGCGTTCGCGATGGGCGCCCAGGTGGCCGTGGCGCGTCTGGGTACGGCGCTGGCGTTCATCCTGGCGCCGGTGCTGGTGGCGCAGAAGGCTCCCGGGGAGATTTACACTCTGGCAGAGACGGCCCGTCCTGCGATGTTCGGCCTTGGGCTGATTCTGGGCGGCGTGATTCTCTGGGGCATCTTCGTAGCCATGGACGCGCGCTTCGACAAGGCGCACGGGATAGTTTCCGGCCGTGGGGCAGTGCGCGAGGAGGATAAGTTCAAGTTCTCCGACATCGGCAAACTGCTGACCAACGGGAGGTTCATCCTCATCTCGCTGCTCTGCGTGTTCTTCTACTGCTGCATCATCAGCTTCAAGAAGTTCGGTACGTCCATAGTGATTCCGCGTTTCGGGATGGACCTGGAGAACGCCAAGTGGATGATTACGATGATTCCTTTCTTTACCGTGATCTTTACTCCGCTCTTCGGAGCGCTGGTCGATAAGGTCGGCAAGGCTACGGTTTGGATGGTAGTCGGCGCGTTCCTCGTGCTGGCTGCGCATATGGTTTTGCGCTTTGCACCTCAGGGCGTGCCGTTCTGGGGGTACTTCGGCATCTCAATGCTGGGTGTCGGGTATTCGCTGGTGCCGTCAGCAATGTGGCCGAGCGTGCCGAAGATCGTTCCCGAGCGCAACCTGGGCACGGCGTATTCGCTCATCTACTGGATTCAGAATATGGGTATGCTGCTGGTTCCCATCTTCGTCGGCCGCATCTTCAACTCCCACGAAGGCGTTGAGGCGGCAGTTCGCGCCGAAGGAATCTTCATCGGCCTCGGCACCTTCGCCGTCGTCCTCGCAGTCCTCCTCCGCCACTCCTCCCGCCTCGCCCCCTCCCTCGGCCTCGACCGCGGCAAGAACAACTAGTTTTCCGCCCCGACCTTTTTTCGTAACTCCTTAACACTCAACATTATCTGTATCTCCTATGCGTAAAAATGCGCATGGGAGATACGGAAGTAAATGAGAATCAGCAGGTTGTGAAAAACGGACCCTGAGCTTGTCGAAGGGACCTGTCGCGAAATCCACATGAGAGGTGTTTTATGGATTTCGTGACAGAGATTTGGCCGAAAAAGGGCTTTTCAGTGTCACGAGCTCCATCTGGAGGGTCTGTGATGGATTTCGTGGCACTGGTTGCGGCGGTAATCTTTCTTCAGAAATGCAAACGGAACCGCCATCCGCTTCGCAGAAATCGACTCCGAAAACTTCGCTACGCTCATCCTACCGCTGCGCGGCAGCTACTACTATCCCCCTGCACCCCTAGGGGACGGGGGAAGGGATTCCCCCG
>DBYB01000040.1:12289-34758 GCA_002309995.1 Bacteroidales bacterium UBA1197 | reverse complement strand
ACCGATGAACTTTCCGCCTGTGATATTATACTCCACATTGTCCCAGCCGTCTCCGTAAGAATAGTCGTAGAAGGCATAGGTATTACCCTTCAGGGTTCCACCCTTGATGTCGAGCGTAGCTTTCTTCATCGAGGAAGGATTGCTTCCGGGCAGCTGGATCCAAAGAGAAGTATAGTTACCCTCAAGGAGTGCGGTGGAGTTCTCAGGGATAGTCAGCTGATTCTTCTTGGCAGCGCTGTTGCAGAACATACGCATCGTGGTTCCATTGGAAGTCAAAACACCGCCTCTCAGGATGGTCTCGGTGTCGGTGCTGGTTGAATTGTTGTCAACAGCATAGCAGATGGAACTGGCAGCGGTCTGCCTGATGGTGCCGCTCTCGAGAATAAAGGTGCCGCTGTTCTTGATGACGTTGGTGGCATAGTTATACTGAGGGGTTGACCACCAGTCACCGGGCTGGGTGCCCTTCTGGACGTCATTGTAGATCAAGCCATTGCCCTTGGAATCACGGACAGTAAGGGTACCGCCGTTGATGGCAAAGATCTGGGAAGCCTTGTTCTCGTTCACGGCGTTGCAAAGGATCCAGCCGTTGAGATCGAGGATGATATTCTTCTTTGCACCGATGGCAATACCGCTGTTGCCCATAATGACATAACGGTTCTGCAGAACGATTAGAGTCTCTTCGTCATCGGGAGCAGCAGCGAAGGCCTCCTGGAGCGTCGCATAAGTAGTATCGCCAATCTTGGCAGCATAGGAGACGACCACATCTTCTCCGGAATTGTTAGTAACGACACCTTCATCACTTGTGCTGGCGTTCACTTCGGCGTTATCATCAGCCCCAACGATGGTAATAGTTGAGGGGACAGAATCCGAAGGATCATCTGCCTCGGACTTGCCTTCAGAGCATACCGTGCAGTCATCGTTTGCCGTAAGATCGACCGATGCGCCATTGGTAGCAACGACTGAGGAGCCTGCGGCGCCGGATTCGATGATGACGGTGGAGGAGGCGGCGGAGCCGTCTTCGGCCTCGGAGGTACCGTCGGCGACCACGGAGCAAGCAACTTCAGCTTTCACGTAGATGACGCCGCCGTTCTGGGCAGTTGCGGTGGAGTTCTCTGCGCCTCCCTTAACATAGACGGCGACCTTCTTCTCGGTAGCAGCAACGTCAATCTGATCCTTAGGCTGCTCGACCACGACGTCGGTCTGGGCTTTGAGCTCAATCTGCTCTACGGAAGCGACATTCTCCAGGAACACCTGCACGGGGCTTGTGCCGTCGGCGGTGGCACCGGCGGGGACGGAGACCTTGTCCACCTTACCAGCAATATTGGCATTACCCTTCTGGATCTCGGCCTCACCTACCTTTGCGCCGTTCTGGATTACGAAGGTGGTGCTGTTGGTGGAGACGATGGCCTTGTTGACTACGATACTGCCGCTGAGGAGCTCGAAGTGGGATGCGGGCACGGTGGCATTGAGGTTGCCGAGTTTGGACACATAGAAATCGATGTTGGCAGGCTTCTTGGCGCCGTCGGAGGTGTCACCATAGACTATGTTGAGGGTTCCGGCCTCGCAGGTTGCGTTGGCATAGATGCGAACGTCACCGCTGATCACGGGAAGCTCGATGGTCTCGCCGTCGGCAATTGCCTTCAGGTACACGACCTCAGGATGGATGTCGCCGTTGTCGCCGTCAGAGCTGCCGTCCTGCATTACTGCGAAGTAGTCGTTCAGCAGAGCAACGGTGTCGAAGGCAGGGGCGTCGTACTTCTCGTAGTCGGGAGTATTGAAGCCAGGGACGATCTCGACGTCGTAGTGGAGGTTACCGGTGAGGAGCTGACCGAGAACGTTGGTGCGGTAATTAGCCTGGAAAGGAAGATAATCGACGTTGAGGGTCGTGATTGTGTTGTCGGGATTTGCAAGCACAACGTGGAAGTCCATAGTTGCCTTGGAAACATCGGCGAGCACATAAAGCATTGACAGGTTGTTGTATGCGCCAATAGTTTCATCGACACCGTTCACAGCGGTGGCGGCGAATACGGTCTCTGCGGTGGTAGAGGTCTTCACGCTTGCGGCAACATAGCCGGCATCGGCAGCGCCGCCGAGGAGGTTAATCGCGGACGGGATGCCTGCAGGAAGAGTGATAGCCGCGGTTACGGCCTTCTTGGACTCGGTCACGCTGCCATTGTACTTGGCACGGTCGTTAGTGCCGATGTTGATCTGCGCCAGGGGGCGCTTCAACTGAACGACCTCGGACAGAGAGCTGGTCAAAGCGACCTCGCGGGTGGCGCAGAAGGCATCAGCATCGTCGCTGTTGATGGCAACCTTGGTGTAATCGATAGCCACGGCGCTGAGGTCGGCGGTATTGTAGATACCGGTATTCTTCTTCTGGGCCCAGAAAGCGATGCGGTAGGTCTCGCCCTTTGCGAGCTGGAGATCTACGTCCCAGGTACCGTCGGAGGGCTCAGAAATGTCGATGCTTGCGCCGCTCACAAGAGTGTACACGTCGCCGGCTTTCACGAAGGCCTGGACGATGAGTTCGCCGGTAGCTGCAGCGCCGGCGAGAGATCCGCTACCATAACTGACGGTTTTGGTAAGGATTTCTTCAGTGCTTACTTTGAAGGACAAAGTAGCCTTGTTGCCCGTATCGCCGGATGGTCCGACGAGCTCCTTGGTGCACGACACCGCCACCAGCAGCGCCGCTACGGAGAGAATTGACAAAACTTTTTTCATACCTTTTATTATATTATATATATATTGATGATTACTATCAGTTTATTGTACTAGTCCGGGAAACTGAGTTATGTCGTAATACGGTTCCTCCATTGTATAACTATACTTTCCTACTACAATGAATTTATTGGCTTTGATAGCTTCAGCCATACTCGAGAACGTATCAGGAGCTATGCACAACTCAGCCGTAACCACTTTACCCACATTACCAGGATGAACATTAACGGCGCCGCAGATGAAGGTATGGACGGTATTCCGCATTGCATTATAGTTCCAGCCCATACCCATTGAGCCAAGCAGAGGGAAACGCTCATTAGCGGCTAAATTGAAGCAAAGGGCCGGAGCAAACTGCATTCCGCTATAAGCGCCCCAAATACCCCAAGAAGGAATAGGATACTGAGTATTGTACTGCGCCTCAATTATACCAGCGATATTTGTGACTTGATCGATAGAGACAATGAAGTCAGCAATCCAGTATTGATAGACGTCGCTTGTTAGAGGGGACTCGTTATCGTCGCTTAAAAATGCATAGGCACCATTCTGAACAGGAAGTCTCATATTGCTAACTGGATTTGACCCGTTGATAAGGACATCATCTCCATTCCGTTCGATAGGCAAGATAGATGGTTCAAACGAGATATTATTATCTTCCATCTCCTGTTGGGTTCCGTGATACACAACGGCCTCAGGAATGGCAGGGACGAACCACTTGCCACTTAGTTCGTATTGGGCACCATCTGCTACCAAGGCTATCCCGGCGGGAGTGTAATCCTGGGGGTCGAATGCGTAAGTGCCGCCCCAAATTTCGACATTCTCGATAGCTCCCACATAAGACAGATACCCTTGTGCGACTTCCGCAGCAGCTTCATAAATAGAATTATACTTCTTTGATTGTTTGAAGAGAACTTTACCGTTATTCCCAATAACTTTAACTGTATCAGCAGTAAGCGTATAACCGGCAAAGTCGATAGCAACTCCTCCTGCTACGGTGATTGTCTTTCCGCTGAAATCAATATTCTTGGTAAGTTCTATTACCTGACCGGAAGTAGAATTGGCAATTGCATTAGCAAAAGTGCTCTCGGCAGCATCGACCTTGACGCGGCGGAAAACTATGTTATAATCTTCCACTGATGCCTCTACACCAGGGGTATAGACAATACAATTCGCAAAAGCGACACCCTCACGAACGTCAACAGCATCTTTATCCACTCCGGTTGAGACATTGACTTGACCGCCCTCGCTAGTGACCGCGCTGACTTCAGCGCCGGTATTAACCTCTGCAACGGTTACGGAAGACGGGGTTGCAGTCTCCTCAGAAGTACCGGTAGAAGTAACTTCACAGTCTGCATTGGCCGTAAGGTTGATGGCACCGCCGTTGGTGGCAACGACCTCGGAGTCAGCCGCTCCGCTGTTGATGATGACGGTGGAGGATACGGTGCCTTCATCGGCGGTGGAAACACCGTCGGCTGTGACGGTGCAGGGCACGTTGGCCTCGACATAGATCACACCACCGTTCTGGGCCTTGGCGGTGGAGTTCTCTGCGCCGGAGTTAATATAGACGGCCACCTTCTTTTCCGTTGCCACTACATCAATCTGATCCTTAGGCTGCTCGACCACAACGTCGGACTTGGCGTTAAGAACAATCTCATTCACGGCAGATACCTTATTAAGGAACACCTGCACTGCACCAGTACCGTCTGCAGTTGCATCGGAATGCACGGAAACAGTAGCTACAGTACCAGAGATGCTGGCATTACCCTGCTTGATCTTGACCGTGCCAACTCTGGCACCTTCTTCAATCACGAACGTACTGGCACTGGTGTAAACCTCGGCGGTATCTGTAATCCAGCTGCCGTCCAGGAGCGTGAAGTGCGAGGAAGTAATATTCGCCACCAATTTCTCAAGTTGAGACACATAGAGCGAAACGTTAGCAGGCTTGTCTCCCTCAGTTGCATAAGCGATATTAAGAGTTCCAGGAACAAGAGTCGCCGGAATGCGGATAAGCACTCCGCCGGCAATTGCAGGAAGCACGATAGTTTCGCCATCGGCGATGGACGTAAGAATCACCTCTTCAGGGTTGATGTCACCGTGGTCGGAATTGTCGGCCATTGTTTCGAAGTAGTCGTTAAGGTCATCAACGCTCGCGAAGGTCGGGCAGACAGCCTTGACGGTATTGCCGCCAAATGCCTGGTCAACGGTAATGTTGTAGATGGTGGATCCGGTAAGAAGTTTGCCGGTGATATTCGTACGGTAGTTGGTCTGCACGGGCACGTTGGTAACCTCCAGGGAGTTGAGAATCGCTTCCGTGTTGTCCTTAACCACATAGGCGAGATCGACAAGACCGCTGCCAGCCTCGGGAGGCAGAACGTAAACGGCAGAAAGATAATTGTAGTCGGTGCTGTTCACGCTCAGCGTAGCGGCATCATAGGCGGCATCGACGGGAACGGCGTTTGTTGCAAAGTTCACTTCAACTCCTGCGCCGGCCTTCCCGGTGGCCACATTGAAACTGTTTGCCAGTGAACCGCTGACAGTTACTTTCACATCTCCAACGGTGCAGCCGTCGGAAGCGGTATGGAACTGAGCGGCGTCGCTGGTGCCAAGGTTCACGAGGGCGAAGGGACGCTGCAGAGTAACGCTGGCCGCAGTGGCACCGGAAGGGGTAATCACATCAGAGCCGAAGAACGCGTCGCAGTTCTCGTTGTTTGCAGCCATATTGCTGTAGTCGATAGCGACGGCAGTCAGGTTAGTGGCGAGGAACAGGCCCGAAGGAACCGAAGCGCTCTGAGCCCAGAAGAGTATCTTGTACTGCTTACCACGGGCTAGTTCGAAGCTGACGGTCGCAGGCCACTCCGAGGCGCCAACGGTCTTGTATCCGCTGAGGCCGTCGCCGATAAGCGCATCGCCCAGTGCCGAGCCGTCCCAGAGGCGCACCTCATAGCTGAGGATGTAGTCATCACCGATGGTTCCCATTGACTTAGTCGCCATCTGGGCCAGACCGTCAACGGTATAGCTGACCCGCACAGGGCTGCCCGAGGAAGACAGTTCCTGCTCACGGGTGCAGGACACTGCCAGGGCAGTGAGCGAAATGGCGATTATTGCAAGTAACTTTCTCATAATGCGAGAGTTTATACTTTAAAAATTTCCGGCAATCTTAGTACACCAGTTGCGACGGATGGATGAGTTCGCGATGTCCCTGCTGACGGGGGTTCCGTCTTTAGTCATCGAGAAACTGATATTCGCAGCCGTTTCGGCGGCCGGAGAGAGAAGGGATGCCATGCCTACAAGGTAACAGACTTCGCTGCCTGCCGTAAAGGTTTCTGCAGGGGCGGAGCCGTCCAGGTTCAGGACGACATCGGAGACTCCGTCGAGGGAGTCGGTAAGCATATTCCAGGAAGAAGGCACGCCGCTGACTGTAAGCGTGAGGTCTTCCACGGAGACAAAGGGATTCACAGTGCCCAGCCAAATCTGGGCGACAGCACGGGTAAGTATAACGTCCTTGCTCTGGGCTCCGGCAGCGGTAACCGTTCCCCTGTACCAGAAAGCATCGTGATCGTCGGAGGAAGAAGCCTGCCACACATAGTCGGCTGTAACGACTGCCGTGGAAGGATTGAAGCTCCAAAGTGCATTGCCATATTTGGCGGCCCAGATCACCACATCGTAAGAGCGGTTGTTGGCGAGTTCGAGCACGACCTCGGCCCGGCCGCCGGTCATCTCCGCCTCGGCAGAAGCAGCAAGAACGCCATCCAGGTAAGCGCAGCACCAGACGTGATCTATCGCGCTTCCGTCTGCGAGCGCGCGCGTATGCGAAAGCGACACGGAGAAGGGCACGGACAATACGGCCTCTTCGCCGGCCGTGCTTGCGCAGGCCGCGGCAAAGAAGGCTGCCGTAAGAGCCGTGATTATGTGTAACAATCTCTTGATGCCCATAGTTTAGTCTCCAATGATTATGTTGAACTCACCGTCGAAATCGGGATTGATGGCAATACCGCTGGACGAGCCGGACACAAGGAACTTGCCGGTCACCAGGGTGTATTTGCCTCGCATCAGCGGTACTTCAATACCCTGCGACATAGATAGTTGCTTACCGCCGGAGTCGTACACGCCCACAGCCACGCGCACGCTGGATTCCGCAGTTCGCACCATAGTGTAGTCGAATCCCAGGCTCACACGACCATCTTCCAGCATTGTGAGTTTGCCCTCGAAGGATACGCCGGAAGCGGAGTCAACCGGACGGTCGGTAAGAAGGTTGTAGGTGTTGGGCATATAGACGGGATAGTAGAAGATCACCTTGAAATCGGATGGATGAACGTCTTCCTCGGTGATATGCGAACCGGATGCATTGACGCTGCGTACATAGTGTTTGACGAATTCGTCCCAGTCGGTAGAGACAAAGATGAATTTTGCCAGCGGTCTCTGCATCCAGATTGTAAGGTCATAGTCGTTTCCGGCGTAATTCTCCGGTTCCGCCAGTATCTCCCCTTCGCCGCGATAAGCGTCCCGCAGGTCGGTGTTGCCGACATATGGACTGGTGTAAGTAATGGCGTTGAAGGCATCGGCGTTATAGTACAACTGCGTCTGGCCAACCCCTACTATGTCGGACCAGGCTGTAAGGCGCCACTTGCCGGAAGGAATGTCGAAAGTGACTTCGGTGTCGAGGGAATTGATGTCGTTGCCGTACCAGGTTTCGGAGAAAGACGGCTCAGGGGCGGAAGTGCCGTCGTCGTACAAGGTATATCCATTGACGATGTAGCGGACGCGGTAAGGGCCGTCGTCGTCTGCGGCACGGGTGTAATAAATGTGCTCTTTGTAGAAAGGCAGGGGCGTGTCGAACTTCAGGGTGATTCTCATCCGGTTGGGGAAGAGACCCGGGAACTCGTGGACGCACGATACTGCAGACAGTCCGCACAGAAGCAGGCAGAGCAGGGCTATGACTTTTCTACTTTTCATTGCTGTTGCTCTTTTTGTTGTCAAGCCTGTTGAACCTGTAAACCAGGGATATCTGCAGGAAGTCGGGGCCGAACCAGGTCTGCTTCCTGGCGGCATAAGCCTGACGGCCGTTGGGGCCGAGGTAGAACATATCGTAGTCCAGGCTGTAAACGCCTGCACCGGCAGAGAGAAGGATCGACAGGCGGTCGTTCAGGCGAATCGACCCGCCGAGGTCGAGACCGCCGCCGTAGAGAGGACGGCGACCGTCGGTATCCTGGTAACGGTAATCACCAAGATGCTTGTAGGCCACATTGAAGTAGGAAACGGCGCCGTGCGCACCGAGGTAGAGCCAGTGGCTGCGGAAAGGCCACCACCGCAGTTCCGGACGAATGCCGAGACAGCGGACTTTGGTGTACTCGCTGAAATAGTTCCATCCGCTGTAGCAGATGGGGAAGGCTATTGAGAAGTGCTCCGACAGGTCGGCCTCAAAACCGAGATTGGCCACCAGCAGGGCATCCATCACAAGATTGTTCGAAAGATAGAGGCCACCCTTCCAGGAGGACTGGGCCTGGCGGCTGTCTTCAACAGGAAGGAAAGATTCTGAACGAATAAGGCTGTCGGCAATTGCCGTAAGAAGGCTGTCTGTTTTTTCCAGGAAGAGGCAGCGTGAATCAGCGTGGCGCAGAGTATCCTTACATGCGTACACGCCCGCGCAGGCGTTATTTTCAACCTGTGCGCCCGCGCGTAGCCCACCAGTGCATAGGAGGGCAAGCACGAGAATCAGTGCTTTGTTGTTAAGTGCCAAGATATTAGTTGCTTAGCCGGTTATTAATTGGGTCGCCCGCAATTTAAGAAAAATTTTTCGAAAAACGAAATATGTACATAAAAAAACTCTCCGGCCGGAACCGGAGAGTCATCAAACTCGAAACCCTATATAAACTAACTATTTACACGCAAATGGGCCATAGACGGCAGCCACGCGGTAATTTGAGTCTGAATCATCCAGCACAAACACGTAGTAACTGGCACCGCCGGGGCACACCCTTATCACCACGTGACCGCCGGTGGCGACGAACTTGGAGACGTCCACACCGTTGCTCGTCATCGTGGCGATATTGTTCTGGGTGAGGTTAGTGGTGAATACTTTCACGGACGGGTTGGCGGAGAAGACACGCTTCATCGTGGCAGGATTGGGCTGCACGTCGCGCCAGACGCCCGCAATGAACACGTCGGGCTTGAGCACGCCGAGCAGGTCGGAGCTGTTGGTGTTCTTGGTGGCGTGGTGGCAGGCCTTCATCGCCTCCACCTTCTTCATCACCTTGGATATCGGCAATTCGATGTCTTTCCAGGCATCGGTCGAGCGGCCCGTGTACTGGATGTCGCCGCCGGTGAACCAGTCGAACTTGCCGTAGGAAAGATGTATCACGTTCGAGAAGATGTTCTCATTGATGTCCCAGGCCTCGTGGTTGGCGTCGCATTCCGCAGCTGACGGCACGTAAGAGGTGTTGACGCCGGTGCCGCTGCCGGTCCAGATGTCTCCCCCGGACGCGATGTTGCGTATGCTGAAGTTGCTGTAGTCGGACGGCTTGTGCAGCAGGACAATCTGGTCCGTATGCCCCACCTGAATCTTCTCTCGCACGGTCCCGTAGCTGCGGGCGCTGTAGTCGAGGAAGTTGACGTAGCAGTTGTAGCGGTTCTTGCCGCCGCTGGTGTAGTAGTCGGCAGAAGGACGGTTGGCCCAGTCTCCCCTGTCGAGCACCTTGCCAATGGGGATACTCATACCGACGGCCGCTATGCCGTTCAGGATGAAGCCGCCGGTGCTGAGGTTCACCTTGGAGACCTGATTGCCGTTCTTGTCGAAGGGCGTCCAGCCGTAGGTGGCATACTCGCTCCGCCAGGCTCCGATGTGGTCGCCGTGGTAATGGGAGGCCATAAAGTAGTCGAGCCTCCCGCCGGCCTCCACGGGTGCAAAATGGTGGATGTAGTCCACTATCACCTGGCCGCTGGTCACGTTGGCCGACGGTTTCGACGGCACTCCGGGCGAATTGCCCTCACCGTAGTCGTACAGTTCCTCGGGGGGCGCGCCTGCCGCATCTATCAGCATCGTGGTGCCGTCCGGCATAATGTAATAGAACGCCTCGCCGCGTCCGCCGTTGATGCCGTGGATGTCGAGCCAACCGGGACGCCAGAGCGGGAGCGGAGAGCCGACGGCAGCCTCATCGGGCGATACGAAATCCACCGCACGTGCCGCCATATGCGAAACCGTATTCCTCTGTATCTCAAGGGCTTTCGAAGTTGATACGGAAACGGTGCGCCCGGAGCTGGCGGTAAGAGTAACGGTGAAGCCGTGAGCGAAGGTAACGGGCACCAGGGCGAACCAGAATTCCGCCGCATCCTCCCCCAGTTGGACGGCAGGATTGCAGTTCAGAACGATATTGTCGGAGGCACCGGCGGAGGCGAATGTTGCCACCGGAAGACCATCGGAGATGCTTATCTGGGCCGTACCCGCGAGCGTCTCGCCGTCGTTGCCCCGAAGGGTGATGGAGCTGACCGCCTCCTGCCCCTTGAGTCTCAGCACGAGCGCGCCGCAGAGGTTGCGGAACTGCAAGTCGCGGGTGTCGGACGCCGCCACCATTATTCCGGCTCCAGGGCAAAAACTGCCGGCTACATATGTCTGCTTAGCCTGAACGCCGAGGCTGATCGTGCCGTCGGAGGCCATCGTAGTGGTGCTGCGATATGGATACACCGCCTTGTAGGGGCCATTCCCCGCCGCTCCCCCGCCGGTGCGGTTCAGCTTTCCGGACAGGTCGCCATCCGCTCCGGCGAACTCATATCCGGCGTTGCTCCTGCCGGCATCGAAGACGCTTACCTTGTCGCCCGCGTTCCAGCGGACCTTCAGGCTGGAATCCAAATAAGTCTTGCCGCCCTCCTCGAGGCTGGCGGTAAAACTGTCGCCGTCCCCGGGCGAGGCGGCCTCAGGAAGGCACGCCGACAGCACGTACAGGGTGGCAAAAAACAAGAAGTTGTTTTTCATATTGACTGCAAAGATACGCAATTAAAATGTTAATTACCTGTTGAAAACTTTTTTACTTTTAGGCTCAGAAATACCGGTCTTTCAAGATTAAAACACTAACTTTGCAACTTAAGATGTTTGGTAATTAATCAAAACACCAAGATATATGACAAAAATCCTTCTAAGACGGGAGATCTACAGCGCTCCCATCGCAGAGTTTGACGAGCTCGCGCCCGACATTCTCTGCAGCAGCCCCGACGACTGGGGCAACGAAACACCCGAACCAGGCGATCCTTGGCAATTTTAAAGTAAAAACACAATATGAGACTGCTCAAAACATTCGGGGCGTTCGCCCTTTCAGCCCTTGCATTCATCGGCTGCAATAACGAAATCAGCTATGAAGTAGTGCCTGCAGAAGGCAAGACCATCATTACTGCCACCCTTGAAGGAGGCAACACCAAGACCTACATCGGAGAGGACGGCTACGCCATCAACTGGCAGAAGAACGACAAGATTTCCGTCTTCTACAACGAAGGTTCCAACGGCGGATACACCTTCAAGAACATTGCCGAGGACGGCCCCACCGCCAAGTTCGAAGGCTCCCTTCCCGTCATTATGGGCGACACCGAGGATGCCGGCACCAAGGGCAACGCCCCTCTCTTCTGGGGTGTCTTCCCTCAGGAAAAACTTAACGCCGTTTCAGCCGAAGGCGTTGCAATCGTTCCCTTCAGCCATACTCAGTATGCCAAGCCGGGTAATTTCTACGACCTGGCCTGCACTTCCATAGGATGCTCGGAGAACCTCAACCTCAAGTTCTATAACGTGTATGGCATTCTCGCCATTACCGTTGACGTTGAAGGCATCTCCGTGATTGAACTGAAGAGCAACGAGACGGATTATTCCTATGCTCATTACTACCAGGTGGAATTCGCGGCCGAAAATGGCAGCGCCCTGCGCCCCCATATCATCGGAGCCGTTGACCAGACCATCCTGGACAACGAGAGTGTATTCAGCACGACGTCCGTATTGCTCCAGGCTCTTACTGAAACAAATGATTTTGCCACATTCGTGCCCGGCACCACCTACTATATGGTTGTTCCCCCGCACGTATATAGCCAGGGAGCCACATTCAACGCTTACGGAGATGACCGTAGCAACCCTATCTACACCAAGAGCACCAAGGAAGGCGTAGTCCTGACCGTGGAGCGCAACAAGATCCACCCTGTCAATATCAAGTTCAACCAGCAGCCGGAGGAGCCCGAAGGAACTATCACCAAATATGTAAAGGTTAAGTCCACAGATGACATCGTTGACGGCAAGTATCTCTTCGTTTACGAGAGCGAATCCGTTGCCTTCAATGGCGCATTGGAAACACTGGATGCGGTAGAGAACACCATCCCCGTAACTATTACTGAGGGCGTAATTGCAGCATCTGATGCCGTTGATGCAGCCGCATTTGAAATATCAGTTTCTGAGGGCAGCATTCTTTCTGCAAGCGGTAAATACATTGGAGCCTCAAGCAACAGCAACGGCCTTAAGACCAGCGACACCAATGTTTTCAAGAACACCTTTGCCATTAACAACGACGGGGAAGCTGTTATTGCAGCTGTATTTGAGGGCAGCACGATGTCCCTAAGATATAACAAGGCGTCTAACCAACTCCGTTTCCGCTATTACAAATCCGGGCAGGAGGCTATTGCCCTGTATCGCGGCGTTGCCGGCAGCTCCACTCCCGATCCCGAGCCAGAAGTAGTCGCTGACCCCGTATTCGAGCCTGCAGGCGGCGAAGTTGACTTCAACACTGAGGTATATCTCTCCTGCGCTACCGAAGGCGCAGCCATCTACTATGGCTACAACCCCGGAGAAGTCCCTGCCAACCTCTATGAAGGCAAGCCCTTCATCATTACCGAGGACGTAACCATCTACGCCATTGCAACGAAGGACGGCCTGCAGGATTCCGAGGTTGCATATGCTTCCTTCACCGTCAAGACGGTTGTCCCTCCCACCCCCAGCGAGAACGGCTCCGGCACCCTTGAGGATCCTTTCAACATTGCAGGTGCAAAGGCATACATTGACGAAGGCGGTACTGATTGGGTTTTTGTTAAGGGAATCATATCGTCAATTACTGAATCTTTCGGCTCCAAGTATGGAAATGCAACCTTCAATATTTCCGATGACGGAAGCGCTGACGCTCCGGAGTTTCTGGCATATCGTATTCTTTACCTTGAAAACGCAAAGTGGGAAGAAGGCAATTCACAGATAGACGTTAACGACGAGGTCATACTCTACGGTCAGCTTCAGAATTACGGTGGCACATATGAGACCAAACCAAACGCAGCATACGTTTACTCCCTCAACGGCAAGACCGCCGAAGAACACGATCCCGTAATCGAGGCCGCCGATATCAACAATATTCCCGCGGATGGCGTTGACAACGCTACCACTGACGTTACCATCAAATATGCGGAAGACTGGATAGTTTCCGTCCAGTTTGACGGAACTATCGTTACTGATGCTTCCTACAAGAACGGCAAGCTTACTTATTCCGTAGCTGCAAATGAAGGCGAGGCCCGCGAGTCCACCATCACGATCGTGCTTACAAAAGATGAGGCAAATGTCATCAGTAAGGATATCAAAGTTTCCCAGCTGGCTGCAGGGGTTGTCGTAAACAACGGCTCCGGCACGCTTGAGGATCCCTTCAACGTAGCAGGTGTAAAGGACTACATCGACGGTAACGGCGCTGAAGCCGTTTACGTTGCCGGTATAGTTTCTTCCGTCACTGAAGAGTACGGTTCACAGTACGGCAACGCCACCTTCACGATCTCCGACGACGGCTCCGCCGAAGCTGAGCAGTTCACCGCCTACCGCATTCTTTTCCTTGAGAATAAAAAATGGGAAGAGGGCAACAGTCAGCTTAAAGCAGGCGACGAGGTGATCATCCTCGGCAAGGTTCTGAACTATAAAGGCACTTATGAGACCAGCTCCGGCAATGCGTACCTATATTCCCTTAACGGTGCTACCTCCGAGATTCTCCCTCCTTTAATCGTCGCGAGCAATATCACCAACATACCCGCAGCAGGTATGGATGGCGCCTGGCGCATCACCATCAAGCGTGCCGAGGATTGGACAGTCACAGCCACCCCCGACGGAGAAATTGTAACCGCCGCATCCGTTGATGCTCCTAATGGAGAGTTATACTCCATCAACTACACTGTAGCAGCCAATACCGGCGACGCCCGCGAGGGTTCCATCACCGTGACCGTTGCCAAGGAAGGAGAGGAGAGCATTACCAAGATAATCAAGGTTTCCCAGCTTGCGGCCAACAGTGGCAGCGGAGAAGGCACAAAGGCCTGGGTCAAGACAGCCCTGGCGGACATAACCGAAGGACAGGTATTTGTCATTGTCTCGAACAATGGAGCGAATTATGCTATGAGCAATGACAAAGGAACTTCCAGTGCTCCAACAGTCGTTGCAGTTACAGTTGAGAATGATATGATTACCTCTGATGTTGCCGATAACATCAAATGGACTTTGACTGTTTCCGATGGAAAATACTCCTTCTATCCAAATGGAGACACTGACAAATGGTTATACTGCACCGAGTCAAATAACGGTGTCAGGGTAGGTACAAATGATACCAACCAGAAGTTCAGTATCAATACTGACTACCTTTACAACGAGGCAACTAAACGCTATCTCGGAGTCTATAGCAGTCAGGATTGGCGTTGCTATACCTCCATCAATAGCAACATCAAGAATCAGACACTGTCTTTCTACGTTTATCGATAATAGTCTTTCTCCCAGCGAATAATATAATGAAGAAGCTCCTTTCCATACTCTTCTTTCTGACCCTGGCGCTCAGCGTCTTCGCCCAGAGCGGCGCGATGCGCCAGCGGTTGGAAATCGTACAGGTGAAGACCCAGGAAGACTACGTCAACATAGAGGTCTTCCAGATGCACGACAACGGCAAGTACTATCTTTCCGTCGGGCATCTCGGATTCGGTGACGAAATCATTCAGGTCCATATAGATCCCCTCTTCGAACTGTTCATCCCCCTTGGAAGCACAGCCACGGAGGCCCTCGAGACACTCAAGGCTATGCGGGAGTACTACAAGATGGAACCCGGCGACAGCGTGGAGATCGAGGGCTGCCTGAGCCTTGCCTTCCCCAACGACGAGTTCGAGACGGTTTACGTGAACTTCCGGAAGGTGCTTCTCAGCCGCCAGCTTGTATTCAGTCTCAAGCGTGAGGGATATATACGCTCCACCTTCATCAACAAGAGCGAGTTCAACTCCCTCATCAACGGAGTAAAGATGTACAGCGTAATACATCCCAACGAATAATGAAACGCATACGATATTGCGCGATTGTTTGCACGGGGCTGCTGCTTGCAGCCTCGTGCTCCATTTTCAGGCCGCGCCCCACAGGCCCGCAGGAGCCCCCGAAGCCGTTTTCCAGGGAAGAAGCAATGGCCCTTGCCGGAGAAACCGCCATTGACGCGATTTGCTGGCAGAAAGACGGCAAGAACCACGTACTCGCCCTCGACAAGGGCCTGGAACTGAGGATGCTGTCTGCAGACGGCAAACTCGAATACACCCGTTCAATCCCGGTATATACCCTTGCCGACGAGACTCCCGTTCCCTCGATGCTCGCGCCCATCGAGATTATCGACACCCTGGGCAGCAGGAGCTATCTGCACCTGGAATACCTGAACGGCGACTCCGAATACGTGGAAGCCTTGTACCTCCCGGAAGAGGACATAGTCAACCAGGTGATGTTCTACGGTAGCCCGGTGCAGCGTTCCGAGGGTGAGGCTTACAGGATAGAAGGCACCAGCCCGGAGTTTATGGAAGGCCTGAATCCCACCTTCGAAGTGCTCTGGCTCACGGGACGTCTTAAGGAGAATCCCTCGCTTATAGAGATATCCAAGGCCGACCTGCTCACCGACAACTCAATCCGCTGGTGGCTCGAAAAGAACCCCTCCGCAGAATCGGGCGCGTCACGCCTGTACTTCGGCCAGCTGGACCCCGAATCCTCAATGGTTGCCGCATACAAGAAAGCGCGTAAAGAGAAGGGCAAGAGCAGCAACGCCGCCCTGTTCGATATACGCGGATACACCGTTGTAGTGGCCTCAAACAGGGCCACCGGAGACTGTTCGCTTGTATGGTGCGAGCCCGTATGCAAGAACCGCAAACGGGACAAGTTCCTGAACAATATCTATTTCGAAGGAAACGGCACCACCCTGGTACTTTACTGGTACAAGGGCAGCACCACTTTCAAATACAGGATATCACTCGCCTCTCAGACGGTATCGAGGAGCAAGTAGCGCTTTTACAGGCTGATTTCTTCGCCCGAGACCACATAGGGAATCTCGGAGACGACGGAAGAAGGCTGAATGGAGAGTATCTCGTACACCACGTACCTCTGCATCCCTCGCCAGGGCAGCATACCGTTGTACTCTTTGTACTTGAGCTCCACCATCTTGCCGCTGCAGCGCATCAGGGAGTCGGCTACGGCCTTATCGACCACGGAGAAATTGAACTCATTGGACTGTATGCCGTTGCCCTTCTTGGCGCCGCGGAATCCGGTCTGGATAAGGCGGCCTTCGTAGGTCTTCCACACCCAGCCCTTATATACTATCTGATTGAGTTCTCCGGCCTTCACGCCCTCACCGAGGACGAACCAGAACTTGAAATACAGGAAAACGGTCAGGGCAAGGACCGCGATTGCAAGGATAATGCTGATGACTTTGCTTGATGTCTTCATAAAACGAGCGCTTGTGACTGCAAATGTAACAAAAATCTCGTAAATTTGTCTCACTTATGTCGGGCCGCAAGATATTATTGTTCCTGTTGTCGGTGTATGCCCTGCTGGCTGCCGTGTGCCTGGTCTTCCCGGAGGAAGGCCTGGCGCCACTTGGCATCCAACTCAACTTCCCCACCGCCGCCGAGATGCGCTCGTCTTTCTCCCCCGCACCGCACCAGGCTTCGCCGGAAGAGCTGCTGAACAGCCGTATGCAGGCGATACGCGATGCCGAGAGGCAGGAGTTCGAGAAGTATTTCCGCGAGAATCCGGCCCGCTTCTACTTCCCCGGCGACGACACTTCCCTCCTGAATCCCTTCTTCGAAGCCCTCGACAGCGCCGGAGTGCGCCAGCTGAGGGTGCTCCATTACGGCGACTCGCAAATTGAGGAAGACCGCATAACGTATGTAGTGCGCAAGGGCCTGCAGGAGCGTTTCGGAGGCGGCGGCCCCGGCCTTCTGCCCTTCGGCGACACCTATTACACCCACGACTTCGCCCTTTCCAGTTCCGCCTCCCTGCCCCGCACGATGGTCTTCGGCGAGGGTAACCGGCGGAGCGATTCAGCCTACGGCGTGATGGGCCAATGCGCCCGTATGGACACTACTGTAGTCACCAGTATCTCCCCAAGCCGCGACAACAACGGGCCGAGCCGCTGCTTCAGCCGCCTGACCCTGCTCGCAGGCAGGCAGAACGATGATGTCACCGTCCGCGTCGGCAACAGGAATTACGTACTCGAGCCGTCCGATGCGCCGGTCGGCAGGCTGGTGGTGGATCTGCCCGACAGCAGTTCCCGCGTGCGCTTCACCACCTGGGGTTCGGCCGACGTTTACGGTCTGATGCTCGATGACGACCTTGGCGTGTGCGTGGACAACGTGCCGATGCGCAGTTGCTCCGGCAACATCTTCACGCGCATCGACAGCGCCCAACTGCGGGAGTACGCAGAGGCCGGCAACGTGCGCCTCATCATCCTGCAGTACGGAGGCAACGCCGTTCCCTACCGCAATACCGGCCGCTCGATCTCTGAATACAAATCGATAATAGAGAGCCAGATACGTCATCTCAGGAAGATTGCTCCGCAGGCAGCTATCCTCTTCATCGGTCCGTCCGATATGTCGACAAGCATACGCGGCAAGATGCAGACCTACCCGCACCTGCCGATGATGGTGGATTCGCTCAAAGCAGCCGCCAACAATGCCGGGGCCGCCTATTGGGACCTCTATGGCGCGATGGGCGGCGAGGGCTCGATGGCAGAGTGGGTGAAGGCCCGCCCGCAGCTCGCCGGCAGCGACCACGTGCACTTTACTCCCAAGGGCGCGGCGGCGGTTGGCGATATGCTCCTGGAGACCCTGATGCTCTACTACGACTGGTATTGCTTCCGCAAACCCGACAGCTGAGCCCGGTATGGCAGACATATTCGCATACAACCCCGGCTCGCCCCTGGTATTCACCCAGTTCTACTTCTGGGCGTTCTTCCTGGTTGTTTATGCGGTATTCGCCTTTATCGGCAAGAAGCGGCACGCGCGCAACGTGTTCCTGTTCTTCGCGAGCCTGTTCTTCTACTACAAGACCAGCGGCCTTTCGATACTCATACTGCTTTTCGTCATCTGCTCCGACTTCTTTATCGCTCGCAGGATGGTGAAGCGGCAGGGCTGGAGGCGAAAAGCGCTGCTGATTACCAGCATATGCATAGACCTGGGGCTGCTCTGCTACTTCAAGTACGCCTACTTCTTTGCAGACGTATGGACGCAGCTCACGGGGATGGAAGTCAAGGTGACCGACGTGTTCGCGGCACTTGGCAACATGATTACCGGCGGCGAGCGTTTCGACGTGGACCGCATAGTCCTGCCGGTTGGAATCTCGTTCTTCATCTTCCAGATTATCAGCTACAGCGCCGATGTTTACAGGGGCGACGTGAAGCCGGTGCGCAACATACTCGACTTCGGTTTCTACGTGAGTTTCTTCCCGCAGCTGGTTGCGGGACCGATAGTCAGGGCGTCTGAATTCATACCTCAGTTATATAAATCTTTCTCGTTGAGCCGCAGGCAGTTCGGCATTGCCGTCTTCTGGATACTGAACGGCCTTGCGAAGAAGATTATCCTGAGCGACTACCTTGCGGTGAACTTCATCGACAGGGTGTTCGACAATCCCCTGCTGTTTACAGGATTCGAGAATTTCGCGGCGCTCTTCGCCTACTCGCTGCAGGTCTATGCCGACTTCTCGGGCTACACCGACATAGCCATCGGCGTGGCTATGCTGCTGGGCTTCTACCTGCCGGTCAACTTCAACTCGCCGTACAAGGCCCCCAACCCGCAGGATTTCTGGCGCCGCTGGCATATGTCGCTCAGCCGTTGGCTCAAGGCATACCTCTACATCCCCCTGGGAGGCAACCGCAGGGCATCGTTCGGCACATACTTCTGGATCATCCTGTTCGCTCTCATCGCCCTTATTCTTTCCGGCAGCTGGGTGGTATCGGTCGGGATAGTTGCCACCGGCATCGCGTTCCTGCTGCTCGCCCGCTTCCGCGAAGGCAGCCGCAAGAAACTCTATTCCAACATCAACCGCTTCATCACAATGCTCTTCGGGGGTATGTGGCACGGCGCCAGCTGGAACTTCATAATCTGGGGCGGGCTCAACGGAATCGGCATGATAGTTTACATACTCTGGAAGGATATGAAATGGGGCCTCAGACTGCTGCTTACGGGGCTCTGCGCCATAGGGCTTGCTGCAGCCAGCCACTTCAGCCCGGCTCCCGTATGGAACATCCTGAGGGTGTGGATGGCCGTGGTGTTCGCAGGCACGCTCGTGCGCTTCATCTATCATTTATGGCGGCCGGACGCCGTGGGCGCACCGTCTTCCGGAATGGACAGCGTGAAGCCCGGCAGGCTCAGGGGACGCGATGCCCGCACTGCCTGGCTCGGCACCGTGTGGGCCGTGACCCAGACATTCACCTTCATAACCTTCACCCGGCTGTTCTTCCGCAGCGGCTCCAACCTCGACCCGGCAACCGCCAACCGTGTGGCGTGGGAGACGGCGCGCAATATGGTGAGCCGCATCGGTTCTGCGTGGGATCTCTCAGTGATTCCGGACATCGCGCTCGCCTATTGGAAAGTGTTCGCGCTCGTGGTGGCTGGAATCGCCATACACCTGCTGCCGGCGCGGTTCAAGCGGCGCCTGCGGATATGCTTCGCATCGCTCCCTCTGCCCGTAATGGCACTCGCCGCCGCGCTTGCGGTCTTCATACTGTATCAGTTCGTATCTGCCGGCACACAACCGTTCATATACTTCCAGTTCTAACATATAATCGTATGAAAGCAAACAAGTTACTCCTTTTAGTCGCAATCTGTCTCTGCGCCTGCGCTCCCAAAGAGCAGATGCTCCCCCGCGCCATCGAGCCCGCCCTTGCCGACGAATTCGACAAGGTGTTCAACGACGTGCGCGATTACACCACCAACGAGCTCCACTCACTTATAGTTGTAAAGGACGGCAAGGTAATTTACGAGCGTTACGAGCCCGGGCACGAGCCCGGAGTGCTCCACATTATGTGGTCTGCCAGCAAGACCTTCACCGCCACGGCCATTGGTTTTGCCGTACAGGACGGACTGCTGAGCGTCGATGACAAGGTTACGGGATTCTTCACCGAAGAGGAGCTTCCCGCCGAAATCAGCCCCTGGCTGGCGCAGATGACGGTGAAGAACCTGCTCACGATGTCTTCCGGCTTTGATCCCATTCACGCCGGGATCCCCAGATATGGCGACGATTACGACTGGGCTCAGACGGAACTGAACCGCCCCCTCTACTTCGAGCCGGGCACAATGTACCGCTACGATTCATTCGACTCGTACCTGCTTTCCGTCATAGTTTCGCGCGTGACCGGAATGCGTATGGACGAGTATCTGGACGGCAAACTCTTCCGCCCGCTCGGCATAACCGGCTGGTACTGGGAGAGTTCGCCACAGAACTACAGTTCCGGCGGCTGGGGCCTTTATCTCAAGCCTGAGAGCTTCACCAAGATGGGCCAGTTCCTGCTGCAGGAGGGCGTCTGGAACGGCAAGAGGCTGCTCAATGCCGAATGGGTACGCGAGGCATCGCAGGCGCATATAATGCAGTACGCCGGCACCAATCCCACTCCTGAGCAGCTGGAGGAGTATGCGAAGGACGACAAGAAGATGGGATACGGCTACCAGTGCTGGATAAGCCCGTACGGCGGCTACCGTCTGGACGGTGCCTGGGGCCAGAACTGCTACGTCTATCCGGAAAAGAACCTGGTGGTCTGCTGCTTCGCCCACACCAAGGACACCAAACTGATGCGTAACTCCCTCTACGAACACATCATTAGCAAATTCTGACGATGAAAAGATTCTGCTGCATCGGGCTGATAGTACTCACCACTGCCTGCGCGGGCGACGGTTGGAAGAGCCTGAACGACAAGGCCGCGGCCGAGTATCTCGAGCCCGTACGCCCCGCTTCCGAAGGCCGCAACCCCTGCTGGAACAAGTTCGCCAAGAAGTTTATGTACGCCCCGGCGTTCGACGTGCCGGCTCGGGAAGGCGCTGCTGCATACCGCTTTACGGTAAGCAACGACGAGGGCAGCTGGAGTTTCGAGGAGGTGCGGCCCGACGCCTGCCTGGCGCCGGTATGGAATCAAGTTCCGCCGTCTGCGGTCCATCTCACGGTTGAGGCGCTGGACGGCAAGGGCGCCTGCCTCGACACGGTTTACACCCGCGACTTCCTGCGTGACTTCCCCTTCTGCGGACCGTACCACGAAGCCGCCCGCGACTATCGGGAGGCGGCCATAAAAGGGGCGCTCTACGTGCACCTGATGCCGGAAGTGCAGAACTGGATAGGCCGCGACGAGCCCGATATGGCCTACTCGCACAATACCTATCCCTGCAAGATTATCGGCGCCACGATACGCAACGAGTGCCTGATAGCCAGGGAATTGCCGGAGCGGCGCGAGAACGCTCTGGCCGTTGCCCGCAGCGCTGCGTCGTTCCTCATACGGATGAGCCGGCCGGCAGACGCTCCCCTGGCGTACTTCCCTCCTACATATTATCTCGACAGGGAGGCCTCGAAGCGCGACTGGAACCAGGGCAAGACAATGACCCTGGAGGCCGCAGCAGCCGGGCAGGCGTTCCTCGACCTTTACGACGCGACCGGCGAGACGGAGTACTTCGAGCGTGCCCTCGGAATCGCCCGCACCTACGTGGCGCTGCAGCGGGAAGACGGTTCGCTGCCGATCAAGGTGGACTTCATCACCGGCGAGCCGGTGAACGGCGTGTGCGCAATGCTGCATCCGCTGCTGCGCTACTTCCGCCGTCTGGAGGGGTACGGACACGCCGCGTTCGCCGCCGCCCGCGAGAAAGGCGAGCGCTGGATGGACACCGTGGCCATTGAGCGTTTCGATATGACCGGCCAGTTCGAGGATGTGAACGTGAAGGGGCTGGAGCCCTATCAGAACCTTACCAACTGTACTGCAGCGCCTTATGCGTCTTACCTGCTGAAGAAGCCTTCGGTGAGCCCGGAGGATCTGCGCAACGCCCGCGACCTCATCCGCCTGAGCGAAGACCAGTTCGTGCACTGGGCATATCACGATTTATTGGCGGACGGATTCCCCAGGAAGAACGCCCCGTGCGTGCACGAGCAGTATCATTATGAGATGCCGGTGGACAACAGTTCCTGCAACGTGGCCAACGCCTGGCTGGATTATTACGAAGTGACGGGCGACCGTCTCGCCTTCGAGAAGGCCAAGGCCCTGATAGACAACATCACCATCCAGCAGAACGCCGTCAACGGAAAGATTCCCACGACCTTCGAATGGCGCGAGGCCGGCAAGGACCGCAAGCGGACCTTCTGGATCAACTGCTCCTACGGCTCCGTCACCACCCTCCTGCGCTTCGCAGAACTTGCAGAATAAACTAAAAGAGGCCGGATCGATTGCGATCCGGCCTCTTTTGTGAGAACAGACAGATTTGAACTGTCGACCTCTTGCCTGTCAAGCAAGCGCTCT
>DBYB01000040.1:0-12270 GCA_002309995.1 Bacteroidales bacterium UBA1197 | reverse complement strand
GTGCTCCCTTAGGGGCTCGAACCCTAGACACCCTGATTAAGAGTCAGGTGCTCTACCAACTGAGCTAAGGAAGCAATTATTTCAGTATTGTGACCCGTTCGGGGCTCGAACCCGAGACCCCCACATTAAAAGTGTGATGCTCTACCAACTGAGCTAACGAGTCCTCCCCCGTATTTGGGACTGCAAATATAGGATGTTTTCCTAAATAATCAAAACTTTTTACAGATTTTTTCGAGGGTCGCGGCCTGTAATCTTCTCTATCGCCTCGAAACTGCCCAGGTCGCTCCACGCCCAGTCGGCCGCAAGTGCATATACATCAGCAGATTTCTCCATCACGGCGTAGTCTATGCTTATCTTCTCGCACAGGGGGAACATCTCGTTCAGCGCCTCAGGCTCCTCTTCCGTATAGAGGCAGGGAGCGATGCTGTCCATTATTGAGCAGATGCCGGGTGCGTGCGCCCTGAGCTCGCTCTCTATGGTCTTCACGTTCCATACGAAGATGCCGGCGTTCCACCAGTAACCGCCCTCGGCCAGATAGCCCTGGGCCACCTCCAGCGACGGCTTCTCCTTGAATTCCATCACCTTCACGACCTTGCCCGGCTCGGCCGGAGCGTGTATGTAGCCGTATCCGGTATGAGGGGAATCAGGCGCGATACCTATGCACACTATGGCGTGCCTGGACTCAGTAAAGTTGAGCGCCGTGGAGGCCGTTTCTGCAAAGGCCTTTACGTCGGGTACGTACGCATCGGCAGGAGTGATGATAATATTGGAATCGGGATACTTCTCCTTGATTTTCCAGCAGGCATAGGCGATGCAGGGGGCGGTGTTGCGGGCCACCGGCTCGGCCAGTATCTGCTCTTCCGGGATTTCCGGTATCTGCTCGCGCACGAAGTGAGTATATGCTGCGGAGGTTACCACCCAGAAGCGGATATCGCCGCCCAGGGCAAGGAAACGCTCGTAGGTAAGTCGTATAAGGGTTTTTCCGCAACCAAGAAGGTCGATGAACTGTTTGGGATGCTCGGGGGTACTGATAGGATAGAGCCGGCTACCCACTCCCCCGGCCATGATAACCACATGCTTTGTCATGCTGCAAAATTACACATTTTTTACTATATTTGTAAAAATACAGTCTTTGTATGCTTAAGCGACTCACTCTCATCTTACTGGCGGTGGTACTGTTTTCCGCCGGAGCCTCCGCCCAGGCTAAAGTCCAGAACGTTGTCACAAGCGAATACAACCGCAACAGCGTTTCCTTCGTAGCCGTCCAGCGCGGCGACACCTACGACTCAACGGTGAATTCCGTAGTGACAGGTTTCAACCCAGGGCAGAAATTCGACATCAACAAGATACAGACCGGTACCGTATCGGTACGAAAAGCCCGCTCCGAGTCCCTGTACCGCTCCGAAATCGATGCCGCCGTGGCCGGAATCCCGTTCGGCCGGGAGATCCTGGCCTCCATCTTCAACCGCGACGCCAGCGGTATGATGGACGACAATATCGTCCGCTACAGGGGCAACTACGACGCCAAGGACCAGGACGTCATCAACGCCCGCGCCTCCAGGGTCGGAGTTGAAGCCCTCGGCGATATGGGCCACAGGCTGGTTGGTTCCAGTTACCTCATCGCCATCGACTTCTATGGCGTGAAGAGCGAAAAGGACAAGAAGGGCAACGTCACCTGGTCTACCAGCGCCGTCGCCTACGCATACAAGATAGGCATGTCGATGGACAGTCTGAACGACTTTTACGAGAAATGCTGGATTTACGAAGACGACAGCCCGGCAGTGCGTGAAGCCAAGCGCAGGGCATTCTCCGAGTTCCCCGTAGATATGAATCCCGTGGCGTCAAGCAGCAATTCCGCTTCCGGCAAGAAGAATCCCGCATCCGCAATGTCGGCCTGCCTCAGCGGTCTGATCACCGGCCTGGAGAACAGCATCGACGAGTGGGAGGTGGCCGTTGCCATCTCCGCCCGCAAGCCCCTGCGTGCCAAGATCGGCACGAAGGAAGGCCTCAAGAACGGCGACCGCTACCGTGCATATTCCTATACTGAAGACGCCTCCGGCAGACTGGTTTCCGTCCCCCGCGGCTTCATCAGGGCTACCGAAATCTCCGACAACATCGGAATGGCTATGGGAGAGACAGAGCCGTCGGAGTTCTACCAGATTTCCGGCATCGCCAACGTCGATGAGGGCTGGACCATCAAGCAGAGCAACGACCTGCGCATCGGCGCTTCGGCGGCAGTCCGCTTAGGTGGCTTCTGCAGCGGCGCCTCGCTGATGTTCGACTTCGACTACATTATGGACGTGAAGACAAACGGCACTATGCAGTACCTGCTTGCCAACCTCGGATTCGACCTCGCCAGCCTCGGCGTGAGCAACGTGCAGATAGGTGCCGGTTACGCCTACGCCTGGCATCTCAGCAGGTTCTTCGAGGTCGCCCCTTACGGCGCGGTCATACTCGATCACCTCAGCCCGTTCAGTTCCTTCTCCAGCAGCGAGTCCGAGTACACCTTCCTGGAGAGATCGGCGTTCGCTTTGGAGCCCGGCGTGCGCGCCACGTTCAGTATGGCATACCCCTTGCAGATCTACGCCAAGGCCTTCTACGACCTGCTTCTCCAGACCGGCAGTTACTACAGGGACTACAACAATGGCATGGGGGCTCAGAAGCACAAGAACGACCTCGGCTTCCAGTTCGGAGTAAAATGGACATTCTAAATCGCAACAATATGAAAAGAGTATCATTGATTGCACTCACGCTCCTGCTGAGCATCTCGGCAGTGACGCTCAACGCCCAGAACAACAGGGACCGCAAAAAGTCCTTCCAGAGCTGGGACAACTACGAAATCACGACCGAAAAGGTCGGCGTGGACGGAACCAAGTTCGTCAAGGTCTGGGGCTTCGCAAAGAACGTTGATGCAGCCGTAATGCAGGCCAAGAAGAACGCCGTGCACGCCTGCATCTTCAGGGGCCTTCCCGGCAGCGAGACCGCAATGGCGACACCCGCCATCTGCCCCAATCCCAACACCCTCGAGGCCAACAACGACTACTTCCAGAATTTCTTCGCCGCAGGCGGCCCCTGGCTCGCTTACGTCAATATGACCACCGACGGAGTCCCTTCCGGGACCGACAGGCGCCAGGTGAAGGGCGGCTACAAGGTGGGAATCTACGTGCAGGTAATGTACGACAACCTCAAGCGCAAACTTGAGGCCGACGGTATAGCACGCAAACTCAGTTCAGGTTTCTAGAATATGAAAAAATCTTTAGTTATTGCAGCATTGCTGCTCGCCTGCTCCATCACAGGCTGGTCGCAGGCCAAGAAGCCTACCATCATGGTGGTTCCCAGCGACTCTTTCTGCGAGCGTAACGGCTACGTCCAGCAGGTCAACGCAATGGGCGCCTCAAGCACCGTGGCCGACTATTCCAGGGCAATGAAGGAGAATTCCGACATCCGCACCCTGGTCTCCGCAATGGGCGATTTCATGGCCAAGAACGACTTCCCCATCCAGTCCCTTGAGCAGGAACTCAAGCGCCTCCAGACCGAGGACGCCGAATTAGCGATGATGACCGGCAAGAGCGGAGGCGAAATCAATGAGACTCCTCTCGAGAGGCTGCGCCGCAGCGCCAAGGCCGACATCATCCTCGACCTCGATTACGAAGTCCATCGCGTAGGCCCGCGCAAGCAGGTCAGTTTCAACCTGCAGGCCATCGACGCCTATTCGTCCAAACTCATCTCCGGCAACACCGGCGTGAGCTCCGACGCCAGCGCGCCTATGACCACCCTTCTGGAGGAATGCGTGCTGAGCTTCAAGGACAACTTCCTGTCCGACCTGCAGCACTACTTCGACGACCTCTTCGCCAACGGACGCGAGATCTCCGTCACCCTGCTCTGCTACGACAACTGCCCCATCGACTTCGAGGAGGAATTCGAGGTCAACGGTGAGTCTTACGAGCTGGCCGAGATTATCGAGGCCTGGATGGCAGACAACACGGTGGAGGGCCGCTTCTCCACTCAGGCCAAATCCGCCAACCGCATCAGGTTCAACCAGGTACGCATCCCCCTGTACGCCCGCAATATGAACGGACGCGACGTTGCCATCGACGCCGAGGCCTTCGTGAGGCCGCTTGTGCGTATGCTCAAGAAGAAGCCGTACAGCCTGGTAGTGGGCTCATCGCCCCGTGGCCTTGGCGACGTGTGGATTACAATCGGTGACAAATAATCCTTAGCCTTATGAAACAGTTACTTACCAGCATACTTCTGATTGCCGCGTGCTTTGCCGCCGCCGCTCAGAACAACGAGGACAAGGCAGACGACTACGGACGTATCGCCCTTACTCCTGTCATCCTTCAGGAAAGCAGCATCCCGCCCGCAGCATCCAACGTGGTCCTCAACAAACTGACCCAGATGGTCACTAAGAACGGACTTGGAGCCGACAGCTTCGACCCTCGTTTCATCATAACTGCCAATATGGTCGAACTCAGCCACGAGACCACTGCAACCGCACCTGCAATGCAGGCTCTGGTACTCAGCCCTACCCTGTACATAGGCGATGCCGCCACCGGCACGCTCTATGCCACCTGCGCACTCAAGCAGATCAAGGGCGCCGGCACAAATGACACCAAGGCATATATGCAGGCCGTCAAGGGAATACGCGTCGATGACCCCGCAGTGCAGCGTTTCATCGAGACCGGCAAGAAGCGCATCATCGAGTGGTACAACTCCCAGATCGACTTCCTTATCAGCGAGGCCAACTCACTGGCAGGCCAGGACAAGTATGACGAGGGCATCGCCCTGCTGTTCACAGTGCCTACCGTGTGCAAGGAAGCCTTCGACAAGGCAATGCGCGCCGCCGAGGTAATCTTCCAGCAGAAGATCGACGTGGAAGGCGCCGCCCTGCTCAACGCCGCCACCCACGCCTGGAACGCAAGCCAGAACTGGGCCGGCGCCAACGAGGCAGCCGGATACCTCTCGCAGATTCATCCCCTCTCCTCCGCAGTCGCAGGCGGTATGGCGCTTTCCAAGACCATCGCAGCCCGCGTGAAGGAACTCGACAACCGCGAGTGGGATTTTGCAATGAAGCAGTTCGACGCCAATGTCAGCCTCGAGAGCCAGCGCATCTCCGCAATGGCAGAGGTCGGCAAGGCTATGGCGAAGCGCCCTGTGAATTATTATAATATGAACAGTTTCGGATGGTGGTGATTATGAAAAAGACAGTTATTACTATTCTGGCGGCACTCCTGTGCTGGAGCGCATTTGCCCAGGAAACAACTTGCATCAGCAAAGAGATGGACGGCAGCCTGACCCTCAGGGTGATGGGCACCGGCCGCAACAAGATCGACGCCTTCGAGCAGGCCAAGAAGCAAGCCGTGTACGACGTGCTGTTCAAGGGCATCACCAAGGGCAACACCGACTACAATATGCGTCCGGTGATGACCGAGGTCAACGCCCGCCAGCGCCATCAGGACTACTTCGACAGTTTCTTCAAGGATGGCGGCGAGTATCACAAATACGTGACTATGCAGGACAGGCGCATCGGCTCCACCAAGGTAACCAAACGCACGTCTATTGACGTTACGGTGGTTACTACGGTGCGCGTTCTCGTGCCGAAACTCAGGGAAAAACTCAAGGAGGACGGACTCCTGTAAGTTTTTTTCCAACATATTTTTCGAAAGGAATCAGCAAAAGAATCATTTTGCTGATTCTTTCTTTTTTCCTTCGGATGCTTTGCGTATATTGCCCTCCGAATCAAAAACCATCAAACTATGAAAAAGTTCTTACTTCCTCTTCTTGCCGCCGCTGTGCTGGCGGCTTCCTGCGACGACTTCATGCAGGGCTTCGGGCGGAAAGGCGACCTGCAGATCCGCTTCTCACAAACCACAATTCCTGGCACCAGGGCTTCCGCCCTGCCGGACACCAACGGCTTCATCATCAGCATCACGGACGCAAAGGGACTCTCAATATATGAGGGCACCTACGGCGCTATGAAGGACAAGTTCTCCCTGGACGAAGGCAACTACACCATCAGCGCCAAATCCTGCGAGTTCAGCACACCCGCGTTCGACTGCCCCCAGTACGGAGACACCCAGGTAGCGGCCGTCAAATCGGGCAAGACAACAGTAGTCACGCTCGACTGCAGCCAGCTCAACGCGGGCGTGCGGCTCAGGCTTGCGTCCGACTTCCTGGAGGCCTATCCGTCATCCGTTCTTTATCTTAAATGCACGAGCGGCAGGCTTATGTACTCTTATTCCGAAAAACGCATCGCTTACTTTCCGCCCGGCACCGTGAGCCTCACTATGGCCGACAATACCGGAGAGCAATCGCTCTTCTCGCGCCTGCTCGAGCCCCAGCAGATACTTACGCTGAACCTGGGCGCAGGCTCACGTTCCGGCACCGGAGGCGGAGTGTCCGTGCAGGTGGATACTACCCGCAACTGGATAGACGACACATATATAATAGGTGGAGACAACAACGGAGGAGGCGCCGGACCCTCGGACGCGTGGAGCGTAACCGAGGCCAAGCGGCACTGCGGCGAGGAGGATGTCTGGGTGTACGGGTACATTGTGGGCGGCGACCTCTCCAGCAAGAGCTGCTCGTTCGACGCCCCCTTCTCGTCCCGCACAAATATAGTAATAGCCGGCAAGTCTTCCTGCGCCGACAAGTCTCTCTGTCTTTCCATACAACTCGCGAAGGGCGCCATACGCGACGAACTGAACCTGGTGGACCATCCGGAGCACCAGGGGAAGCAAATATTCCTAAAAGGAGATATAGTGGAAGCCTACTACGGCATACCCGGCCTGCAGAACGTTTCCGAATACGAGTTCAGATAAAAAATTCACAGGGAGTTTGCATCACTGCGAACTCCCTGCTACTTAACCTAAACTTAAACTATGAAAAACTTCGCCACTAAGATATATATTTTTTTTATCTCTGCAAATTTTTTTATAACTTTCGGAAAATAAACGCCAAGAGTTATGAGAAAAATTCTTTTCGCCGCTCTCGCGGCAATTCTTTTTTTCAGCGCCTGCAGCAAGTACGAGACCGTACCCAACGACCCGCTTGAAACAAAGATCTACACAATGAAGAACGGAATGAAGGTATTCATGTCCGTCAACAAGGAAGAGCCCCGCATCCAGACCTACATCGCAGTAAAGGTCGGCAGCAAGAACGACCCGTCGGAGACTACAGGTCTCGCCCACTATTTCGAGCACCTTATGTTCAAGGGCACCGAGCACTTCGGCACTATGGATTACGAGGCAGAGAAGCCTATGCTGGACGAGATCGAACAGTTGTTCGAGGTCTATCGCAAGACCACCGGCGAGGCCGAGCGCAAGGCCATCTACCATAAGATTGACTCCATCAGCTACGAGGCTTCCAAGCTCGCCATCCCCAACGAATACGACAAGCTTATGTCGATGATCGGAGCCGACGGCACCAACGCCTTCACCAGCAGCGACGAGACCGTGTATGTGGAAGACATCCCTTCCAACCAGATCGACAACTGGGCCAAGATTCAGGCCGACCGCTTCCGCAACGGCGTCATCCGCGGTTTCCACACCGAGCTTGAGACCATCTACGAAGAGAAGAATATGTCCCTCACCCAGGATTCCCGCAAGGTCTGGGAGACCATAGACCAGGCTCTCTTCCCCAATCACCCTTACGGCAAGCAGACCACCCTGGGCAGCCAGGAGCACCTCAAGAATCCTTCCATCACCAACGTAAAGAAGTACCACGACACCTACTATGTGCCCAACAACATAGCTGTCTGCGTTTCCGGCGACTTCGACCCGGACGAGATGGTAGCCTCGCTCGAGAAGTACTTCGGCGACTGGAAACCCAATCCGCACATCCCTGCGCTTGAATTCGAGCCTGAGGAGCCCATCACCGAGCCCATCGTCAAGGAAGTTTACGGCCTCGAAGCCGAAAACGTCGCCCTCGCCTGGAGGCTCCCCGGTGCCGCCGACCTCAAGAACACCGCCATCGCCGAAATCGCCGGCTCCATCCTCTACAACGGCCAGGCCGGTCTTGTCGACCTCGACATCATCCAGCAGCAGAAGGCTCTCTCAATGTACGGAGGTGCCAGCATCCAGCCCGACTACGGCCAGTTCATCCTCCTCGCCCGTCCCAAGCAGGGCCAGAGCCTTGACGACCTGCGCTGCCTTGCTCTCGATGAGGTTGCGAAGCTCGCCGCCGGCGACTTCGACGAGTCGCTCATCAGCGCTACCATCAACAACATAAAGCTGTCCAAGATGCGTCAGCTGGAGAGGAACAGCTCCCGCGCAATGGCTTACGTGAACGCTTTCATCAACGGCGTTTCCTGGAAGGACGCTGCCGCCGAGATCAAGCGCTACGAGGCCGTCACCAAGGACGACATCGTGGCCTGGGCCAACGAATTCCTCAAGGACAACAACTACGCAGTAGTGTACAAGCGTCAGGGCGAAGACACCACCGTGCAGAAGATCTCCGCTCCGAAGATTACCCCTATCGTAACCAACCGTAACGCACAGAGCGAGTTCCTGCAGGAAATCAAGAACACCAGCGTCAAGCCCATCGAGCCGGTCTTCGTGGATTTCAGCACGGATATGTCGCAGTTCAGCCTTGCAGAGGGCGTTGACGTTCTCTACAAGAAGAACGATATCAACGACGTGTTCCAGCTCGACTTCGTGTACAACACCGGCACCGAGAACGACCCTGCACTCGGCCTTGCATTCAACTACCTGTCCTACCTTGGCACAGCCGATATGAGCGCAGAGGAGATTGCCGCCAAGATGTACGGCCTGGCCTGCTCGTTCAGCGCACGCTCCGGCGCCAACCAGACTACCGTCAGCATCAGCGGCCTCAGCGAGAATATGGCCGAGGCCCTTGCAATCGTGCGTAACCTCGCCGCCAACGCAGTGGGCGACGACGCCATCCTCACCAACCTGATGGCAGACGAGCTGAAGAGCCGTTCCGACAGCAAGCGCAACCAGCGCGCCTGCTTCTCCGCCCTCTCCAGCTATGTGGCATACGGTCCTGAGTTCATCAAGAAGACCCGCCTCGACAACGCCGCCCTCATCAGCCTCACTTCCGACGAGCTTCTTGCGAAGGTCAAGGACGTGATTGCAAACGGTTGCGAGGTCCTCTACTATGGTCCTATGAGCGAGGAAGAGGTCAAGGCAGCCGTTCCTTTCGAGGGCAGCTACGTACAGCTTCCCGAGCGCTATCCCGTGATGCGCCAGACTCCCAAGCCCGAGGTATTCCTCGTGCAGTACGACGCCAAGCAGCTTTACTACCAGCAGTACTCCAACCGCGGCGAAGGTTTCGACGCTGAGAGCGAGCCCGGCAGGACAATGTTCAACGAGTACTTCGGCGGCGGTATGAACGCCATCGTGTTCCAGGAGATGCGTGAGGCCAGAGGCCTTGCCTACAGCGCCTCCGCCCGCCTCAGCGCTCCCGCAACGGCCGACGGCACCTTCTCCTTCACCGCCTTCATCGCCACCCAGAACGACAAGATGAAGATTGCGATCGAGGCCTTCGACGACATCATCAACAATATGCCCGAATCCGAGGCCGCATTTGCAGTTGCCAAGGACGCCCTCGACAGCCGTCTGCGCACCCAGCGCACCACCGGCATCGCCGTGCTCCGCGCATACCGCAACTGCCGCCGTCTCGGCATCTCCGAACCTCTGAGCCGCAAGGTCTTCGAGGCCCTGCCCGACCTCACTCTCGAAGACGTGAAGGCCATCCAGGAGCAGTGGGTCAAGGGACGCACTTACAACTACGCGATCCTCGGCGACATCAAGGACCTCGACGTCAAGTACCTCAAGACCCTCGGTCCCGTGAAGACCGTTCCCGTGGAGGATATCTTCGGATATTAGAGATCCTTCACTGCGTTCAGGATGACAGATAGTTAGTTCAGGATGACAGATGGCAACGAAGATATTCAGTTGTCATTCTGAACGAAGTGAAGAATCTAAAAAACCAAAAAAGACAGCGCTGAGCTGTCTTTTTTTTGTACCCCCGAGGCGAATCGAACGCCTATCGTCGGAACCGGAATCCGAAATTCTATCCATTAAACTACAGGGGCGCAATTGGGATTGCAAAAGTAATAAAAATTATCTAAATTTGTAGCTGATGAAAAGCGCTTTTATTTTCCCGGGACAGGGCTCCCAATTTTCCGGTATGGGCAAAGAGCTGTATCAAGGCAGCGCCAAAGCCCGCGAAATGATGGAAGCCGCCAACGAAATCCTGGGCTTCCGCATAACGGACATAATGTTCGAAGGTTCCGACGAGGAGCTCAAGGCCACGCGTGTTACGCAACCGGCCATTTTCCTGCATTCGGTCGTCCTGGCCGGATGCAGCAGCCTTCCTACTCCGGATATGACCGGCGGGCACTCCTTGGGCGAATTCAGCGCCCTGGTGGCCGCCGGTGCCGTTTCTTTTGAGGACGCCCTGCGCATAGTCGCCGCCCGTGCCTCCGCTATGCAGCGCTGCTGCGAGCAGGTCCCCGGTTCAATGGCCGCAGTCATCGCCCTCGACGAAGCCGCCGTGGAAAAGGTCTGCAGCGATACCCCCGGCACTGTGGTGCCCGCCAATTACAACAGCGACGGCCAGATAGTCATCTCCGGCGAGAAAGAGGCCGTTCTCGAGGCCTGCGCCGCGATGAAGGCCGCCGGGGCCAAGCGGGCGCTCCCCCTCCCCGTTGGCGGGGCTTTCCACTCCCCCCTTATGGAGCCGGCCCGCGCCGAGCTCGCCGAGGCGATATCAGCAACTGAATTCCGCGCTCCCGTCTGTCCCATTTACCAGAACGTCAGCGCAAGGCCGGAGACCGATCCCGCCGTCATAAGGCAGAACCTCCTTCTGCAACTCACCTCTCCCGTGCGCTGGACTCAGAGCGTCAAGGCAATGCTGGCCGACGGAGCCACCGAGTTCACCGAAATCGGCCCGGGCAGCGTACTGCAGGGCCTCGTGAAGCGCATAGCCGCCGGACGCGAAGACATCATCATACAAGGAATCCAATAACCACTATCAAGATATGGCAAAAGAAAAAAAATTCATCACCTGTGACGGTAACCAGGCAGCCAGCAACATCGCTTATCTGTTCAGCGAGCACGCCGCCATCTACCCTATCACCCCCTCCTCCACAATGGCGGAGAACATCGACGAATGGGCAGCCCAGGGCAAGAAGAACCTCTGGGGCGAGACCGTCAAGGTCACCGAAATGCAGAGTGAAGCCGGTGCGGCGGGTGCCGTGCACGGTTCCCTCCAGGCGGGCGCTCTCACCAGCACCTTCACCGCCTCCCAGGGACTTCTGCTTATGATTCCCAACATGTACAAGATTGCCGGCGAAATGCTTCCGGCCGTCTTCCACGTATCGGCCCGCGCACTCGCGTCGCACGCCCTCTCCATCTTCGGAGACCATCAGGACGTGATGGCTTGCCGCCAGACCGGATTCGCTATGCTCGCATCCGGCAGCGTGCAGGAGGCCCAGGACCTGGCAGCAGTGGCACATCTGTCCACCATCAAGTCCAGCATCCCCTTCCTGCATTTCTTCGACGGCTTCCGCACCTCCCACGAGATCCAGAAGATCGAGGCCCTCGACGAGGCAGCCCTCAAGGAGATGGTCAGCGAGAAGGCTCTTGAGAACTTTCGCGCCCGCGCACTCAACCCCGACGCCCCCGTCACCCGAGGCACCGCCCAGAACGGCGACGTTTACTTCCAGGCAGTTGAGTCCCGCAACCAGGTTTACGAGGCCGTTCCCGACATCGTAGCCCGCTATATGGGTGAGATCAGCGAGCTTACCGGCCGCTGCTACAGGCCCTTCGAGTACTACGGCGCCGCCGATGCAGAGAACATCATCGTGGCTATGGGCTCAGTCACCGAGACCATCCGCGAGACCATCGACCACCTCGCCGCCAAGGGCCAGAAGTGCGGTCTCATCACCGTCCACCTCTATCGTCCTTTCGCAGAGAAGTACTTCCTCAAGGTGCTCCCGAAGAGCGTCAAGAAGATTGCCGTTCTCGACCGTACCAAGGAGCCCGGCGCTCTCGGAGAGCCGCTGTTCCTCGACGTCAAGGCCCTCTTCCAGGGTAAGGAGAACGCTCCCCTCGTGATCGGCGGCCGCTATGGTCTGTCTTCCAAGGACACCACTCCCGCCCAGATTGTTGCCGTTTACGACAACCTGGCCCTCAAGGCACCCAAGGCCGACTTCACCATCGGCATCGTTGACGACGTTACCTTCAAGAGTCTCCCCGTGAAGGAGGAGATCTCCATCGTGAAGCCCGGCACCACCGAGTGCAA